>JBLIRT010000141.1:0-8324 GCA_049472445.1 bacterium | reverse complement strand
CCGCTTTCATCGCGAATGGTACGAAGAAAATCCTCGGCTGAGCCGCCTTGCCAATCCACTACCTTGAGCACAGGCTCGAGGTGGGGGGCCAGATCACCTGCCGTTGCTTTTCGCTCATTTTGCCGGTGCAGCCAGAGTGCGGCAGGCTGCAGGGCACGGCGGCCGGTCTGGCTGCTTACCTGGCTCTTTAATCCCTTGGCCTCACGCCAGCGCTCCAGCATGACGTCAATGCACTCCTCGTAAAGTCGGGCTCGCTTTCTGGGTAACCCGCCCCTCTGGCGATGAACGAGACAGATATTGGTCAGCAAGAGGGGATTTCGGGTAAGCTCGAATACCCTGCTCATCCGGAAATCCGGCTGCCGAAGAAGCCTGATCAGCTCTTCTGCCCTCTCCGTGACCAAACCCTTGGCTAATTCAGTATCCCTGGCCAGGCCCTTCTCCACGATGCCGTACCAGGTATGAATAAATCGCTCGGCCTGCTCAGTGGTAAAGGGCTGGATGTGCATTTCGAGAAATTTCTCATTCAGGTGAACGATCGGACTGTAGCCGGCAAAGCGGCAGGTTACCACAAACCAGCAGGTGGGGTGGCTGCGAAGGGCATCCATGATCCACCTGGCTACCTGCTCCCGTTGGGAAAGATTAGCTACCTCATCCAGACCATCCAGCAGAAAGAGGAGGTTTCCGCGGCTAAGAAGACGATGGCCAAAACCCTCGGGTGTTTTCAGATGCGGGTTGGCGAGTTGATCCTGAATAAAGGCATCAAGACCCTGATCAAGAGCAGTTAATTCCCGTAAGGGTAAAAAGACCGGCAGAGTTTCCGGAGAGAGATTCAAGGTCTCCGGCCCGTTCCGCAGGCACCACAGGAGCAGCCTTTTCAAATGGGTGGTCTTGCCTGAGCCCGGATCACCAAGAATGACCAAGCCCCTCCTCCCGCGCCTTTTGGCCTGATCAAAGGCCTCGGTAAGGGGAATATCAAGCCCGCCGTTGCAGCCTTGCAGGCACTTTTCAGCATGATCGGCATCAGAGAAGGTCTCCTCAGCCATACCCCGAAGGTCGATCATGGCCCGCAAAGGAATATAGATGTCCTCAATATCAATGGGAACCCGCAATTGAGTGGCAAAACCGGCTATCGGCAGGCTCTCATGCAGGGATTCCGCTTTTCGGACATAAGAGCAGATCTCATCTGCAAGCTTCGGATCAGAAGGGAGTGTTGGCTGGCCGGACCTCCCCTTCTGCCCGGGCTTCTGCTCACGGCGTTGTCGCCACTGATTCAGGGCGTGCAGTACCTTGGCCCCAAGGTTTGTCTCATTGAAATGGGCAGGCATCTGATCAGCGGAAATGCGCTGTTTGAAGGCCTCCAGTTTTTGCTGCTTTTTCCATTTGTCCGGTCCCTGATCAAAGTCCTGATCCGGCCTCACCGGCAGATTTGGATCAATCAGGAACATCAGCCTTTCTTTAGCTGCATCGTACTCCATCTCGGTAATGGATTTTCGGCCATCAGGCTCCCACCCATAGCGATGGGCAATAATGCCGACCAGAACATCAGCCTCTCCGGCCATGGCAACACATTCCTCTTTTGTCGGCCGGGTGCCGGCCGTGAAAAGCTCCATGCCGTGCCAGAGCATGCCGGCCATGGTAACAGCCTCCCGCACCACTTTCCGCCGGTTCTGGTTATCAAGAAAGGTGCTGGAAACAAAGACTTTATAGGTTGGCCTTTTGGCTTGTTTTCCGCCCTCTTTAACCATCTTTTTATCCCTTCACTCTGCATAATGAGCACGAAATTTTATTCCCATTTATTTAGGCATTAACTATGTGCCATAGTAATGTTATCATTATATTGGAATGAAATATAGAGAGAATATCGATGGGTATTAATCAGGATCAGATAAAAAGATGTATAACCCTGGCCAGAGAGTATGGAGTAAAAAAACTCATTCTTTTTGGGAGTGCCTTAGATGAGCCGGAAAAGGCGAGAGATCTGGATCTTGCCTGTGACGGCCTTCCGGGTTGGAATATTTTCGAGTTTGGAAACTGACTTCATCAGAAAGGGGATAAAATTCCATTATGCTATTTTAATTCATTAAGAATGATGAGAAATATGAGGTAAAAGCTAAATGAAGTAATACACCAGAAGACAAATTTTTCGGAGCCATCCATTTCCTGGAAAATTCTGGCCGGTTTCATGGTAATCTCCTTATATTCCCCCCTTTATATCCCCCCTTTTGGTAAAAAAGTGGAATAGTATCAGGTTATAACGTATAACCAACGCAACATTTGTGCCGATAGATAATGCGGATCACCTTTAAGCAGATAAGACTATAATTTTAAAAGTTATTCTTTGATTGACGATACGGAAGTCCTTACGGTATGAGTGCATAGATGCAACCAATTGCATGCAACTGATTGCAAAAAAGAAAACAATATCACCTGGCCATAAAGATAACAAGAACAGCCTTTGTTTGATTCCTGGTGAGCATACCTGGACGGACTATTCCAAATGTGGTGAGCAGTACCATGGCCAGTGGTAATTTTCCCTTTGTCAAGAGCCAAAGTAAGGTGCCGACATGCTGTCAGGTATCTTTTTGCTTGTATTTTTTCTGATTATCCATTAAATTAAGTCGTTGAATCTTATATCAAATGATTACCAAGAACCCCTAAGGTCAAAGGAGGCGAGGTCTTTATCATGGATTCAGGAAAAAAAAGATATGAGTCCCAAACGGCAGTGATAAAGATAATCGGGTGGATATTATTTCTTTCCAGTTTTCCTATCATGCTGTTAGACTACCAAGATGGCCGGATCACCGCCATGTTTTGGATCGGATGCGCTATGACACCCATTGGGATTGTGTCCCTGATGATCGCTAAACGAAGGCAAAAAAGGCGGATATCTCCGCCTTCAGACAAGGGAAATCCCTTACTTACTGATGAAAAAAGGACGAAGAGCATCTGATGGAGATTTATCAATGGCAGGATTACAATGAAAAGAGACGAAATCATGGTATCGGGCATCTTACGAGGGCGTAAGGGTGCGGTGAAACACGAAGCCGGAGAACATAACATAGGGGGATGAGACATCTTACGAGAGCCAAGGTGCCTGGTGAGATGCGAAGCCAGGGAACATTTCCGGATGGACAAAGGCAGGTAAGAGATGAAAGTATGGCCGGGGCGGCCCTATCCCCTGGGGGCAAAATGGGATGGCTCAGGGGTAAATTTTGCCCTTTTTTCCGAGAATGCCAGCAGAGTGGAACTGTGCCTTTTTGAGGCCAGGCATCCCGGCCAGGAGACGCGCATCCCCGTAACCGAACAAACCGACCAGGTGTGGCATATATATCTGCCGGAAGCACGGCCAGGGCTTCATTATGGTTATCGGGTGCATGGTCCCTATCTGCCGGAAGAGGGCCATCGGTTCAATCCTGCCAAGCTTCTGCTCGACCCTTACGCCAAAACCATTGATGGAAACCTGCAATGGAATGATGCCTTATACGGTTATACCGCGGACCATCCTGAGGCTGATCTCTCCATGGACAACAGGGACAGTTCACCCTACATGCCCAAATGTGTCGTTATAGATCCCGCCTTCAGTTGGGGAAGTGATACCCCGCCGGATATCCCCTGGGACAAAACGGTTATTTATGAGCTGCACGTCAAGGGATTTACCAGGCTCCATCCAAAGGTGCCGGAAGAGATGCGGGGAACTTACGCAGGTCTGGCCTGTCCCGCGGTGATCGATTATTTTCTCTCATTGGGGGTCACCGCCCTTGAGCTGATGCCTGTTCATCAATTCATCCATGATCGATGGCTGATCGAACGGGGGCTCTCGAATTACTGGGGATACAATACCATCGGCTTCTTTTCGCCCCATGCCCTGTATACCAGTTCTGAAGAGTGCTGCCATCAGGTATCGGAGTTTAAAACCATGGTCAAAACCCTGCACCATGAGGGAATTGAGGTGATTCTGGACGTTGTTTATAATCACACAGCCGAGGGTGACCAGATGGGACCGACCCTCTCCTTCCGTGGGATCGATAATGCCTCCTATTATCGGCTGAGGGAGGATAATCGCCGGCTTTACATGGATTACACGGGAACCGGTAATACCTTGAACATGATGCATCCGCGCACCCTGCAACTCATTATGGACAGCCTTCGCTATTGGGTGCTGGAGATGCATGTGGATGGATTCCGCTTTGACCTGGCCGCGGCTCTGGCCCGGGAGCTTCAAGCTGTTGACCGCCTCGGAGCATTCTTTGACATTATTCACCAGGATCCGGTGATTTCTCAGGTGAAACTGATCGCTGAACCCTGGGATCTCGGGGAGGGGGGATACCAGGTTGGCAATTTCCCGGTTTTATGGACCGAATGGAATGCTGAATACCGGGATACCATGCGGCGCTATTGGAAGGGAGATAAGGGTCAGGTAGGTAACCTGGCCTATCGAATTACGGGAAGCAGTGATCTTTATGAGCGCACCAGCCGAAGACCATACTCCAGCATCAATTTCATTACCTCCCATGACGGCTTTACCCTGCGGGATCTGGTGAGTTATAACGAAAAGCATAATGAAGCCAACGGTGAGGGAAACCGGGATGGCATGAACAATAACCTGAGCTGGAACTGCGGGGTGGAAGGGGAAACCAACGATCCGGCCGTGCTGAGGTTGCGGAGAAGGCAGCAACGCAACTTTCTGGCTACTCTGCTTTTCTCGCAAGGGGTGCCCATGCTTCAAGCCGGCAATGAGATTGATCATACCAAGCGGGGAAATAATAACACCTACAATCAGGACAATGAACTTTCCTGGCTGAATTGGGATCTTGACCAGGAACGGCAGAATCTGCTCGAATTCACTCGCCTGGTAATCAGGCTCCGCCATGAGCACCCGGTCTTTCGGCGGCGGAATTTCTTCCGCGGCCGGGCCATGCGCGATCCCAATCTCAAAGATGTCGGATGGTTTCGATCTGATGGTCATGAGATGACCGAGCGCGATTGGAACAATCCGGATAATCACCGCCTTGGCATGCTTCTGGCCGGTGATGCCATTGATGAGCTTGATGAGCGCGGAAATCCTATCAGCGATGAAACCCTGCTGGTACTTTTAAACGCTCAAGAGCCGGCTCCCTTTACCCTGCCTTTGTTTCGGGAAAAAGGACACTGGGAGCCGGTCCTTGACACCAGGACTTCAACGGGAATGCGGTCATATTCACCCCTTCAGCCCGGCAGCCCTTATGAGATGGAGGCCCATTCCCTGGCTCTCTTCCGCTTCCAGGTGAGATCAACCCTGCTATCCAGGCTCAATTCCGCGGTCAGATGGATAACTCAGGGTATTCAGAGAAGGAATATATTTTTTACTAATCAAAAAATATATGACAAATTGTAACATTTAGTATATAATACACATTGAGTAATTTAGAAAACACGTCTCCACGCCTCCTTTGGGGTGGGATGGGTGATGCGGAAGAGAGAAAAGACGGAAGAGAATATCTATCAGCAGGTCACGAAAGTAGACCATTATCTCCTGGTCGGGGTCGGGCTTGGGATATTTTTCTGGATTTTTGAGGCCTTAACCCATACTTTTATATTTCGTCACGGCAGTCTCATGGGTGAAATATTCACCCCGGATGTTCATGAAATATGGATGCGATCGGTTGTTGTGGTTCTCTTCATTATCTTTGGGATCTATGCCAAATTAATAACCGGCAAGCGAAAACGTGCAGAACTTGAGTTGTGGGAAAGTGAGGAGAAATTCAGGCTCCTGGCGGAAACTATTGAAGATGTTTTCTGGCTGAGCAGGCCGAAGGCATCGCAGGTTATCTATATCAGCCCTGCTTACGAGAAAGTATGGGGTAAGGTCAGGGACAGCCTGTATAAATCTCCGCAATCTTTTTATGAGTCAATCCATCCTGAAGATCGTCAGAAAGTGATCGGGGAGATTACCGAGGGGAAAGAGGAGGAAACAGGAAATCTTGAATACCGCATCTTGGATGCTCAGGGATCTATCCATTGGATTCAGGATCGAAGATTCCCCATCAAGGATAAGAACGGGAAGGTCATTAAAATCGCCGGAATTGCCACTGACGTTACTGAGCGGAGAAAATCTCAGGAGGAACTGGAACGGTACCGCCAAAAGCTTGAGGAACTGGTTAAAAAGCGTACTCTTCAACTGACTGAAGCCAATGAACAACTCCATCAGGAAATTCATGAGCGAAAACAGGCAGAGGAAAGGGCCAAGCTTGCTTATACCGAACTTTATCAGATATTTAATGCTGCAGCCGATGGAATGTGTGTTATTGATAAGGAGTTTACCATAATCCGCATGAATGATACCCTGAGCGGCCTCTTCGGCCTTGCTAAGAACGAAGTGACCGGCCAGAAGTGCCATGAGGTGTTTCATCATGATCTCTGCCATACTCATAAATGCCCAATCAGCAAAATCCTCAAGGGAAAAGAGCGTTTCGAGTGCGATATAAGACTGAACCGAAATGGCCAGACTCCGGTTTCCTGTATGTTATCGGCGGTTCCTTTTCAAGAAAGTGATGGAGAATTACTCGGCATTGTCGAAAATTTCAAAGATGTCACCGAGTATCAGAGGGCCCAGGAAGAATTACAAAAAAAAGAAAAGCTCGAATCTATCGGTATTCTGGCGGGAGGCATCGCTCATGACCTCAATAACCTGCTGGCTGTAATTGTAGGGAATATATCTCTTCTCGAATTATCCATGGAATATGAAGGGGATGATGCCCCCGGAATACTGGAAGAAGCCAAAAAAGCGTGCCATGAGACCAAAAAATTAACTCATCAGTTGTTAACCTTCTCCAGGGGTGGAGCACCGGTCAGAGAGGTGGCCACTATTTCTGAGCTTATAACAGATGTGGCTGGTTTTACCTTACGAGGCTCTCAGGTGAAGTGCGAATTTTCCCTACCTGCTGACCTCTGGCCGGTTGAAATTGATAAGGGCCAGATGAGCCAGGTCATCAATAATCTGGTTATCAATGCCAAACATGCGATGCCTGATGGTGGCATCGTGAAAATCCGTGCCGAAAATAAGATCATGAGCCAGGAGGACAGTTTGCCGCTGGATGAGGGGAAATACATTGAGATATCTATAGAAGATTCCGGCACCGGCATAGCCGAAGAACATATCAAAAAAATCTTTGACCCGTACTTTACCACCAAGGAGTATGGGAACGGACTGGGACTGGCCACAACGTATTCCATCATGAAGAGACATGATGGGCACATCACCTGTAAATCGAGGTTCGGGACTGGGACGACTTTTCATATCTATCTTCCTGCTTCAGATGAAAAAATCTCTGTGCCTGAAAGTGCGGCCAAGGGAAAACCTGCCCCCGGCAGGGGAACGATTCTGGTCATGGATGATCAGGAAGGCATACGGAACGTGATTGGGAAAATGCTTCTTAACCTCGGCTATGAGGCTGAATTTGCCTGTGATGGTGCTGAAGCGGTTGAGATATACAGGAAAGCCAAGACGAGCCTGCGGCCTTTTGATGCCGTTATATTGGATTTAACCATACCCGGAGGTATTGGTGGTAAGGGCACCCTGCAAAGGCTGCTTGAAATAGACCCTGAGGTGAGAGCCATAGCTTCCAGCGGCTATGCTCATGATCCTATACTATCCAGATACAGGGACTACGGTTTTAAAGGGGGTGTCGCCAAGCCCTATGAGGTTCGGGAACTGAGTGAGGTACTGTCTAAGATATTGAGCTGATCTTCCGATCGTTTTCAAAGGAATTATCAAAAGATATATTGAATCTTAACCCACGTTCGGTCGTTCTTTTCAAATTGCTCAAAAATAACGTTTCCATCGCCCCAGATAAAGTCTGCCCCAAATCCTAATTCGAGCTTATAATTCGGGGTATAAACATATTCTAATCGTAAGATATCGTTCAAGATCTGATCGATGGAGGAAAGATTGCTCAGGGTGAAATCGGAAAAACCGGTTAAAGCGATCCCCGCCTGAATGAAGAGCGAATCCTCAAAGAGCCGGATAAAGTCAAGCCCTGTGAAGCGGCTGTCCGGTTGATCAACATCCCCTTTCCCGAGGTACTCACAGCTTATATTGATTTGTTTATCAAAGAATAGCTTCTGATCAACGGTGTAGTTGAATCCTATGAGATACTGAAAGAATCTGCCGTAGAGTCTCTTATGGTCAGGGTGACGATATGTTGCCCCGCCGTGTAATTCAATGGTATCAGCGATCGTGGTTGAACCTTCGATGGAAAAAAGATCCATCTTCCTGTACCCCTCCAGAACCACACCGGGAGAGATGAACCGAAGGGCTGGCAGATTCTCATGCTTGTTCATATATA
>JBLIRT010000140.1:0-8476 GCA_049472445.1 bacterium | reverse complement strand
TTTTCGGGGAACCGGCTGGATGGATGGATATATTCGTGAGGATATGGGAACGGCCTTCGGTGTTTTGATTCTTACTCCAAGTGTCTTCTCACCACCGCCGGTGGCCTGCTTTGAGGCCGAGCCGAACCCGGGGTATCTTGATGTTCCCATTACTTTTGATCCGTCATGTTCATATCATTCTGATGGTACCAGGGAACTGGTGCGGTACGAATGGGATTGGAACAATGACGGTATATATGATGTCTCCACCGATACACCCGATATTCAGAGCTACACATGGGATTTGGCTACGTATCCTCTTGGCACCTATCCTGTTACCTTACGGGTCACTGATAATACCACGCCTGAACCGGTAACAGATACCTATGTTATCGATATAGACCTTACGACACCGCCACATCCACCGGTAGCCGATGTTGGGGGGCCGTATACCGTTTCACTTTGCCCATCCGATATTTTGATTCTGGATGGATCCCAGTCAAAAGATATTGATGAGGGGCAAAGCCAGACTGGAAATCCACCATTTGATACCATTATATCCTGGAATTGGGATCTCAATGGATCCCCTTGGGGCTATAACCAGGCCTTCGAGGAAATTGCCTCAATTGATCCTGCTGCCTTTTTCAGTGCCGGTACACACACCATAGGACTCAGGGTTTCCGATAATACAGCCGAGGCCTTCCCTGAAAGCGGACAGTCCAACCTCACCGATGAGGACTTTGGGGAAGTCACGGTCCACAATGGATGTGTTTGCGACTTAAGCTTTGAGATTGGCTGTCAATCGATCATCTTACAGTGGTCTGTACCTGGCACCTATGAAGTTTTGCGGAGTACGAGCGGCTCCAATACCGGATTCACAAAGATAGGTGAGGTGACCGGAACCGGTTATACAGACCTCGCCGTAGATTCCGGGACGACTTACTATTACCGCTTAAAAGGTGTAAGCCCGGATTGCATGTCTGTATGCGTGGAAGTTGCCTATGAAGATGATTTTACCAAGTGCCTGTGCATCGATAACCTTTCGGCCAGGGCCAAGGTAAGATATAGCGTCGGCAAGGTGCAGCTTGTCTGGACCCATCAGGGAGATGCTGATTGCTATAATATCTATCGGAGCACAAGCCCTCATTTCGATGTAAAGGCAATAGCTCCTTTGGCAACATGCCATGTGACCACATACGCCACCTATTTGGACAGTGCTGTGGTTGTAGGCGATACCTATTACTATAAGGTGACCAAGTTGGTCAATGGGAGAGAGGTCTGCATATCCAATGAGATAGGGGTATCTCTGTAGACCCTGAGGAAAGCATAACTTTAGTTATATTTATTGTATGTAATTATAAGTTTTACTATTGAAACGAAAGACCGGCGGCTTTTCAGGCTGCCGGTCTTTTCGTGTGTGCCCGGCGGAACGGGCTAACCCGATCTGTTGAGAGAAACAGATGAGGCTTTGTACCTATCCGGAAACCCTGCTCTCTATGATTCATGTTTAGAGGCCATCCCAAAACCTCTGACAGTGGTTATAATTAGTCACCTGAAGTAGGGTTTTGGGATAGGCTTTTCGTTTCGACGATTTTTAGATGCTATTGCCCTGCTTCGCCTCACCGGCTCTTTGAGCAGTTTCAAAATTTGGACGCATTCCCCCCCTTTTTTATTTATATCCAACTGTCCAATTTCCCCCTGGCCAAAAAATAGATTTTCAAGAGGGACAGGCCTTAACAGGTCATGCGGTAAGCTTATAGTCCGGCCGAATATCTGAAATGAATCCGGTTTAAAGGAAAATTGATACATTCTTCTTCTTTTGATGCCTTTTGATACTTCATAGCGGAGAATTTTAGATGCGTTGCCCTGTATCAGACAGCCTCTCCTTCATGCGGAAAAAATGAAGAAAAGTCCTTGCTCTCCAGGCGATGGTCCCAAAGTTACACTGGTTCCTGCAGCCACCAGGCGCGCTCTGCGGGGAGCGGCTGGGGGACCTGGTTGGTTCCGCAATGAATCTCGCCCTCATCCACGTGGAACAGATCGTCAACCAGGAACGAGTGCTCGATATGCCAGCCATTCAGGATCCGTTCGAGGTAGCGCTGGAACACATACACGCCATCGTATATGGGCCCGAAGGGTTTCGGTATCAGACAACGCGACCCATTGCCGTGTGCGAGTACGAGCATGTTGACGCTGTCGGCGGTGACGGCCACCCATGCGCCGGCCTCAAACGTGAGCAGGCAGGGCACATCGACGATGGCATCATCAGCGAAACCGAGTTCCTCGCGCAGGAGGCGGCGGGTGCCATCTATCGAAGTCTGCACGAGCCGTAGCTGCCCGTAGGGAAAAGGGTGTGTGCTGGCAATGTTGTCTTCGCTTTGGGCTAGGCGTCCGTTTGCATCGAGGGGAACCTGCATACCCAATTGCACCTGCAGGTAGCGCGAAGCGTGCACGCGAACTTCGAAGATGCTATCGGCGCGCCGCGCTACTGCGCGAATTGCTCTCATAAAAGGCCCCTGATTCCGGTTATCGAAAGGCCGCGCCTGCTCGGTTTCCTTGGTGTGGAAGACGACGAACCGGTTGTGGTCCGCGGGCGGGCCCGGATCGGCGGCAAAGGCACCCAGCAAGCCGTAGGTTACGGGCGGGTCAGGCACGGCGACACGATCGCCGTCGGCAGGTAATTCTTGCCTGAACGTGTCTTCGTTGAAGGGCCCGGCCTGAATGCACCGATTGTTTGCCGCGACCGCCCAGTTGATCAGTGCGTCGGCGCTATCATGGCCGAGGTCCGAAGCGGCGGCCCATAGCATCAGGTATCCAAGACGCGGACTGATCAGCAGTGCCTTGTACTGGCCATCGGCCCCACGGACGAAAGTCAGCATCTCGTCTACGTGTCCCACGCGGAGCCACGTCGAGTCGAGGCGGAGCGGATGCTGCAGTCGCTGCGCCCGGTAGAACGGTGCTGCGTGGCATACGTGCGGGCCGTCATTGCCGCCGTATAGGATACGACCGAAGGGGTCGTTTTGGGTCGGCGGGCTGACCATGAGGTTTCCCCCGTTGTCCTGCCCCGTTACCCCATCGCCGCCCCTGAGAGACCTGGTAATCACTCCCCCGTTGGCCTGGCTGGCGGCGTCGGCTGGCAGTCGATTCAGTGGCGAAGCGGGGTCCAGATCGTTCTGAATGACTACGGCAGAGCAGTGGGGTGCGGATACGAATCCGGACTTCATCGGATCACGCGCAAAGCCTTTACTCGGCTGTTCGGGGGCGACTACGAATGAAGAGAAATTACCCCCGCCCACAAAGCCCTCAATCTCGTCGGCCAGGAGATTGAGCTGGTTTCTGGTGCGTCGAGCCCAGACGCGGCTCGTCGGGTCGAGATCGGCAGCCATGATCCAGGGGGCAATACGGACCTGGACGATCTGCTGGACCTGCTGGCCGGCGACCGGAACGTAGGTGAACGTGAGCCTGACTCGCCAGCTCGCTTCCTGGGCGTCGGCTCCGAAGTTGGCAGCCTCCATCCAAAGGCTGGCCGGGGCGTGATCCAGAGCCAGTGGTTGGTCTATATTCAGCAAGTCGGCGTTGAACTGCCGGCCATTATAGATATGGATACGATCGGGATGGTCGACCTCAAGGGTAGCCCGCCAACCTTCCTGCGGTTCAGGCTGATTGTTTTTCCATCTGAATTTCAGCTCGATCCGTTCTTCGACGTTTTCCGCCGGCTGGTAATTGCGTGTTCGCACCATGATGACGGCACCCGGTCCATTTGCTCCCCATTGCCAATTCCCGTAGTTGGCGGGCTGGTCGTCGACCTGTCCGTCACGATTGGCGTCCAGATACATCTGCATGATTTTGGGCTGCTCTACAGGACAATGCTGTACGGCTGCAGGAGCCTGCGGCTTTTCCTGCTGGTGTTCTTCCCGAACCTGAGCAGCCGCCTTCTCCATACAGGGCCGGCACTTTTGGCCGGCCCATTGGACCACGACTTTACCGCATTGGCTGCAATAGAAGGGCATAATCCATTTCCTCCTGGTCTTCTCTGTTTGCCATTACAGCATTTCTGCCGGCCAGTTTGTCAGGTCTGAGTTTTCATGGATAGCCTGATAATCGACTACCTTCATTTCTTCCAGTAAAGTGCTCATTCTTCGGTCCGGAGGGAACCTTTCGTCTGCCAGATGCTTCTGAAATGCGGGAAACCTGTCGAATCCCGGGGCAATCTCAAACATGAGCGTCACAAAGGTACTGAGGTTATTTTTCCACGTCAGTCCGTATTCTCTGGCACGTCGTATTCCATACTCTACCCTTTTAACAAGCTTGTCTTCGGGTATATCCTTCACCGCTGCAGCATGGTCAGATCGGAGTTGTTTGACAACAGAGTCGACGAAATCTCTTTCGGCCTGCTGCTGGAAATCTTCCATCTGTTTTTTTCGGATTACCAGCATGATTTACCCTCATGGCCATAGGTTAACTCTGGATAATGTTTATATATTTCATTGCCTGTCTTTGATCATTTCCTTCAGTTTCATAATAGCCGCCTCAAGTTCCGGCAGTAAATGAGGAGAAATGGCCAATCCCTTTTTGGTTGGTTTGTATTCACCATCACCATCTTGAAAATAGACCCGCAGGTCAATATAATCTTTACCCTTATACTCTGACATACTTACCCATACCTGTTCTGTCGCGTTCTTTTGAAAACAGTGAACTATTCTGTTGGCCATAGTACCTCTATTCTCCTTTTCCTTTGAGTATGGTATACTTATCTATGATGTAACATTTCTCCTTACGATCGGGTCCCGGGGGGTGTAACTCTCCAGGACCCTACCTGCCTAAGAATTGATTATTATATCATCATATTATCGCTTTCTAAAATGATATAGGAATGACTGGTGAAAAACAAGGATAAAAACTGCCGAGACGACTCATTGAGATTGAAATCGGGAGGAAGGCAAGCGCTTACGTTTGTATTTCGATAAATTCGGGAATGATCAGGCTGTCCCTTATCTTCAGCAGAACCATGCTGACTGGAATGTTAAATCTCTGGGGACCGGCACTGCCGGGATTAAGGTAGAGAATGCCGCCTCTGGTTTCCATACTCGGCCTGTGAGAATGACCGAAAATAACGATATCAACTGCTTTGGGTAATCCACGGAGAGCAAGTCTGCCTAAGTCGTGAATAAGGTAAATTTTCTTTCCTCCCACCTCAAGGCACTCAGATTCCTTTAACCCTCTCGCCCAATCTATCCTGTCAACATTGCCTCTTACAGCTATTACCTCTGATATTCTTTCAAGTTCAACCAGAACAGAATGACTGCCGATATCTCCCGCATGTAAAATGAGGTCGCAGCCGGAGAGTTTTTCCGCAACTTCTGTTCTGAGTAACCCGTGAGTATCGGATAGTACGCCTATGAGCTTTGCCATCGCCAGTTAAGCCAAAGTGCCTAAAGGATTTACTATGAGCCGGCCATGCAATCACCGGCGGCCTTACTCCAGAAGAGGCTTCGTTGCCGCCAGAGATACAGAGTGGCCCACACCGAGATAAACGGAAAGACAAGGAAAAGAACAAAACCGGGTGACCAGGCCGTGTAGTTATCTCGCACGAAGATCACCGTCATGGAGAAAAGCCAAAGCGCGTGGACCATTTGGGCAGCGGTCCAGCCCCAAGGGCGCAGTCGCCAGAGTCCCAAGGTAGCGAGAAAGAGGAGCGGCACTGACCACAGCAGATCAGCAATCATGAAGCCATACGTCGTTGCCGCCTGGGAACGCTCGATCAGAGAGGGTAGTTCACTCGGAAGGGGCACCATATGCCTGAAGAAAACAAGGCTCCAGAAGCCAACGGTAAAAAGAAGCGCCACACCGTTCACAAGGGCGATAAAAGTTACCCCAAAGGGCCTGCTGATCTGAGTCTCCTGCCCGGTAATAGTCTATCCTCCTGGAGAGATAAAGGGTTCAGGGGAGGAGGAGGTTTTATGGCCTCTTCCCTGGTCCATTATTTACTTTCATTGCTTTTAACAGGTTTGATTTTTACCTTTGTTTCGTAATCCGCTCCTTCACCACAGCGCGTACAGATCCTTCCAATCCCTTTTATATTTTGAAAATCGTGTCCATAACGGCTGCAAGAATCGTTATTGTCAGAATCATCTGGTATGTCAGCTGGTTTCATACAACCTCCAATCCTTTTAGATTTTTCTTTGTGCCTGTCCTTGTCTGCTGCTTCATCAAGGCCTTGAACTATACCCTTCTGTACCTTTCTGCATGTGTATATTTGTTTCTCCTGATTGCTTCTCATAGCTCCTATAGGGCACCTATACGTCCAGAGTATTTCATATATTGGTCATTTGGGTTAGACTGCCGGAATGCAGGTGGATTTACCTGCTTATCAACCAGGGAGGTTATAAAAATTCGTTGAGGTCTGAATTTTTTATTTATCTGTAAATCAAAACAATGGCTCAGCGTGAACACTATGCTTCAATAAACAAATATGTGTTTCAGTGAAAATAAATCTTTTTCTTGGTTGCAGTCATATCTTTTAGATGATAGCTGTCAGTGCCTTCATAAGCAGGGCATCAATCCTTGATACAGATATCGCGGCCTCATGAAGACCATAATAATTACTTTAACAGTTACTTTATCGGCTTGTTTAGAATCTTTCATGAGGTTTTAAATATATAGACAATTTTTATGATAAAAAACTCCATGAAGAATGTATCCGGTAAACAGCAGAAGCAGGTATCTGTTAAGGCCATGATATGATAAGCATATAGAGATATTTTGTCAAATAATTCGTGCGTCCGGGTTACATGAGTGCACCAGCCTGCCATATGGAGAGTTAATCTGATGATGAAGTTGAGGCAGGGAGAGTGAGGGTAATGACAGCTTCTCCATCGTCATTTCTCGATATTTGAAGCTCACCCTGGTGAAAACGGAATACTTTTTCAGCAAAATCAAGGCTCACTGTTTCTGTATGGTTCTTCAGGCTGTTATCTCCTTCCATAAGAGATGACCATGGATATCGAATTTGAATACTACTCATTTTTGAGGAGGGATCATCAGAGATTTCTATCTTCATAGGTGAAGATGATCCATGCTGCTTTATCGACCAGCTGCCGAGGAGAAGGATGTTCAGGAAAGCCTGCTGAAGATAGAAGAAGTTACCTTTTACCCACAGTATTGACGGCGGGCAGAGGAACTCTATAGCTGTAAAAATTGGATCTGAAGTTATATCTTTCATGAAAGATATGGCTTCGGTCATGGCTGCGGATAGATTTATGGGACCGATTTCAAGATCATTCATTTTCATGTAGGCCGAGATCCTGTGAGTCAGTCCTTTGAGATTTTGAAGCTCCTGGTCAAGATTATCGATAGTTTCTTCTTCGGGGTAATTCAGCTTCAGGAAATCTACCAGTAAGAGCGTGCCCTGGATAGAATTATTGATTTCATGGACTATGCGGTTTACCATGAGGCCGAGGGTATGTACTTTCTCTAAAGGAGAAAGAGAAGGGGGCCGGATGAATGTATGGTTTGAGTCCTTATTCAAATCTTCACCTTACATGGGTAAGAAGGATAACCTGTTGAGGGAACCCTTCATATTTAATCGGATCCCTTCTTTATTTTGCCTTGGTAAAAAGTTGGCCAGAGGACCTAATTTTTCCTGCAGCTTCTGGGATAACTTCAATTGAGCCCTGGCATTCAGGTAGCTCTTCATGACATCCTGGTTAAGCCGTAAGTCTCCATGAACCTGAGCCTGAAGTTCATCACTCTGGATACGCATGAATCTGATTTTCATCTTTCCCTGAGCCAGGCTGCCATCCCCATCAATCTGCTGGAAGGGAAAACTCGGGAAGCTCATTATTTGTGCCTCTCCATCGGAGATGGTAAAAGCGTATTCCCCGGTTCCTTGTAAGAAATTATTTTGGGTCAGTTTTACTTTGGCTTCCCCTGAGAGTTTTCCGGTAAAATGGATATTGAGTGATTCCTGGATCTGCTTCAGATCGCTTAGTTGTATCTTACTGGCAACGCACTGGACATCTAAAATACGGCCGGGATGGAAAAGATCGAGATTGATCCTCCCATGAAGAATGCCTCGATAGAGGTGAAAGCGAAAGAGAAGACAAATTTTTTTAAAGAAAAGCTGGCTGAGTTTGGGCCTTACCTGAATCTTGTCAATCTGAAAGAAAGGATCGGGTTCTGAATCGGTCATTTTACTGGTGACTGTCAGATTTTGCAATTCGAGTTGGCCGGGAAACCTGAAAAGCAGATCATTGAGACGAAACGAATAATGTAACGGTTCCGAAAGCCTCTGGAGAACATGGTGAGCTGCTCTTTCTTTTGGAAAGAGTATGATCAGGAAAACCAGAAAGGCCAGAATCCCATAGGAGAGAAGGAGAAATATATATTTTTTTGAGATTTCATACTGCTTGTACATGTTCTTAAAAAGGAAAAATTATCCTTCCACTATTTCCATTCAAATTGCATTAGCCTAAATTGTGTGGTATTATAAATCATC
>JBLIRT010000014.1:0-32661 GCA_049472445.1 bacterium | reverse complement strand
CAGAAAGCTGTTGGGTTTGGGAGAAGAAGCCTCAATCAATCAGATCAAGGCTGCTTACCGCACCCTAGCCAAAAAATACCACCCGGATACTACTCAGGAAGCAAAAGAAGTTGCCGAGGAAACCATGCGAAAGCTCAATGACGCCTTTCAAACGCTTATGGAATATAGCCTTCATTTTCCCCTCCCCTTTAAAAAGGAAGAGATGCGCACTTTGGATCCGGAAGAGCTTTTATACGAACAATTCAAAGATGACTGGCTCTTTTCGTGACCGGGCTTACTCTCCCGGGTTTACTCTCCCGGGCTTACTTTCTGTTATATGGCCTGCCTTGCCTGCTCATGTCGTTGATCCCGTTCCAGCCGGGCAATTATCAACCGATCCATAGTCAGCCCCTGCCGGAGAAGAGTTCAAGGCCGGTCATGAGTCTCATCCAGGGAATGGTTTCGTCCTGATGTGATTTTCCGGAGCCCTGATTCCACACCGCAGGGCCGAAAGCCGGTAAGTTGAATGATCTTGCCGCTGTCAAGGGAGCAATCTGCAGCCCGGATAGCACGGGCGGGCACATCCTGCATCACAACAGGTTTGATGAGATCGAGCGGGTAGCCAAACATGGAGGCCAGTTTTTTCCCGAAGTCGTACCGGTTGGTTCTTTCCGGCCCTCCCAGATGAAATATGCCTGTCTCTCTGCGTCCACATAAAAGGTAAAGTATCTGAGCCGCATCCCGGACAAACAGACAGGTCCGGTATTGGTCGGTAAATAATGAAACAGGGTGCTGAGCTTCCAGGTTTCGAGACATCCACTGCAGGAAGGAATTATTGATTCCATTACTGAGTCCATACATCAAAGAGGTCCGCACAATGGCATAGCTTCCGCCCCAGTCCTGAACCCGTTTTTCTGCTTCCCATTTGGTATGGGCGTAAACGTTCAGAGGATTGGCTGGATCTTCCTCTTTATACCATCCCTTTCGGCCGTCAAAGACCAGATCTGTTGAAATATAGATGAATCGTGTCGAAGGATTAAGGCGGGAAAGGAGGTTTTCAGTTCCCTCCACATTCATCCGGTAAGCCTTTTCCGGGTTTTCCTCGCACGTATCCGGATGGGAGATGGCCGCAGTGTGAATAATGGCCTCGGGTTTCAAGTCGGCCAGGATTTTTTTCACCTGTGGTGTGTTGGTAAGATCAAGCGGGAAGGTCTGGCAGCCTTTGATCCGGATGGCATGGTTCCGGTAATTTCCCCATAGCTGCACATGGCTGCGGCAGAAGACGGCCAGATTCCAGCCCAGGAATCCACTCACTCCCGTAATGAGAACTTTTCGTCTCGAAGGCATGGCCAGTGGCACTCCTCCTTGCCCGGCAATTCCGCTAAGAGCTTATCCGAAAACCTCTGGCACCAGGCAGAACCGCTGCATCAATGCAGGGTTTTCGGATAGGTACTCAATAGAAAGGCAATGATAGATCTATTCAACCATTATAGCATATCAGACTTCAAAGGAGAAAAATAACATGGCCGGTATGAATCTAGAGCCCACCGTATGATTTCAGGGTGAGCATATTGAATCAGGGTCGAGTTCACAGTTTGTAAAATCTCCCTTTCGGTTGCTCATGGCTTCTCTACCATGAAAGGTAAGCTTGTTATGGTATCTGTAGATCGGCTGCTCAGTGTATTCAGGAGAGCAGAGGGGCTCATAAAAAAGTGCCTGTAATAATTGTTGCTTTTGGCCCTGGCTCATAATCATGATCTCAATTCCTTTACCTCCACCAGGTTCTATAATCTTGCCGAGCGTCAAGACTTGGGAGGCTAAGGCTGGGGTTCCATCATCGGCAGGACAATAATCGATGCGTACACTCTCGATTCTGACGCTTGATGCTGTTTTCAGATTATAGCCGGATATTAATTCTGATCTTATATCGATTTCAATAAAATCCGGGCCTATATCAGCATCATCACAGAAGTCATTATTGGCATCACCGGTGCCCATTCAATGACATCAGAGTCAAAAGAAGTAACTTTACTCTCAGCCGAAAAGCATTACTGATTCAAATACTGCTATACAACTATCGATAGATCCGCACCCGCACATGAGAAGGATAATACAACCTGCTAAGGTAAGCACTTTCCACATGTTCCCATCACTCCTGACCCCTTGAGCAGAATAATAAAGCAACGAAAACAGTATAGCATATTTTTATAAATATTTTCACAGAATTCTTAAGAACTGGCAGGATGTGCTCTTTGAATTCTAAGATTCTTTTACGGTCAGGTTTTTTTCATGGTTTTTACGACTCATTAGAAAAGGAAATAAGCTGTTATGAAGCATGATGTGACCAGGAGGGATTTTATCAGACAGACCATGATAGGTATCGTTGCCGCCGGTATGTCCCCACAAAAGATATGGGCCGGATCACCCGGCAGTATTCCGAAAGCCGGCAGTATTCCCAAACGGGTCTTGGGAAAAACGGGGGTACCGGTTTCCATATTAGGTCTGGGAGGAAGTCATATCAGCCGCATCAAAGACGATGGGGAGGCTGTTCGCTTCGTCCGGGCTGCCATCGATGCGGGAGTAACCTTTCTGGACAACGCCTGGGAGTATCACGGCGGACGTTCGGAGGAACTTATGGGCAGGGCCCTTCAGGATGGGTATAGGGCTAAGGTCTTCCTTATGACCAAGCACCACGGCCGCGATAAGGGAACCGCCCTCAAACATCTGGAGGATAGCCTCAGGCGGCTCAGGACCGATGTGATTGATCTCTGGCAGTTCCATGAGGTGATTTACGAGGATGATCCCGGAATGATTCTGGCCAAAGGCGGCGGCATTGAGGCAGCTGAGGAGGCCAGGAAGGCGGGGAAGGTTAAATACATAGGATTCACCGGTCATAAAGATACCGGGCTCTTTCTTGAGATGCTCGATAGTGACTTTGATTGGGATGCGGTGCAGATGCCGTTCAATGTCTTTGATCCGCACTTCAGAAGCTTTCAGGAAACTATCCTGCCGATTCTCCTGAAGCGAAATATTGGGGTCATTGCCATGAAAACGCTCACCGGCGGATATCTTCTCCAGGCCGGGGTAGTAACGCCGAGGGAAGCACTTACCTATGTCTGGAGCCAGCCCGTTTCCACCATTGTTTCAGGCATGGAGTCCTGGGAGTATCTCCATGACAATATTGAGGCAGCCAGAACCTTCAAGGCCATGTCCAGGCGGGAGCAAAAGGATTTGTTAGCCGGAACAAAAGATAAGGCCCTGACCGGACAGTATGAGCCCTTTAAAACCTCCCGTCGATTTGATGGCTGGGTAGGCCGGAAACTTCACGGCCTTGATTGAGCTGATGATGAAAGAGGGCTTTCCCCCTTCTGCGAGAATACTACATGTGTATTGACTTTATTTTTTCCCCTGGGGTAAACTTTCAGGATTAATATTCTGCCTTCTTTACTATGTTATCCTGGTTATTTCATGAAATCATTGGAGCCTGTTCAATGAATATCCTGGTGGTGGGGTGCAGTTCCATCGGCTCTCTTTTAGCCTGTGAGCTATCCGAAGAGCACAATGTAGTGCTTGTGGATAGTGATAAGGCCAGCTTTCGTGATTTACCCTCCGGATTCAACGGCGAGACTGTGGCCGGCAATATTCTGGACCCGGATTTCCTGGCCTCTGCGCAGAAAGGCAGCCCGGACCTGGCCGTTATAGCTACCATGCATGAGAAAGTGGATGTCATGTGCGGCCAGATCCTGGTGAAGGTGCTGAAGATCCCGCGGGTCATGGTCTGTGTTATGGACTGGATGAAGGCAGAAATCTACAGGAATCTCAACCTGGAAATATTGTCCCTTTCGCGTATGGCCGTGGATAAGATTAAGGAAGGAATAAGGGTCTGATCATGTACACGATCATTGTCGGGGGAGGGAAAGTCGGGCTGGCTCTGGCCAGACATTTAGCCAGTGACCGGCATGAGATTGCCCTGGTTGAAAAAGATGGACTTCTGTGTAAGCGTATCATTGAGCAGGGTGATGGTTACCTGAGATTATGCATTCATGGAGACGGGGCGAGCCAGGGAGCCATGGATAGCTGTGAGGCTGAGCGGGCTGATGTGGTCGTGGCAGCTACCGGCTCAGATCCTGATAATCTGGCCGTCTGTCAATTGGCCTACTACCATTATAAGGTGCCCAGGACCATTGCCAGGGTAAATAACCCCCGCAATGAAGAACTCTTCAAGCAATTAGGCGGCGTAGCGCATGCCTTGAGTGTAACCAGAATCATTTCCGACCTGATCCAGGAGGATATATCGGTCAACGGGATCATCGAGCTCATCCCGGTGAATAGCGAGATAGATATCGTAGAGCTTGTGGTCGGCAAGGAATTTACCTCTGACGGTGTGATGATTAAGGAATTGGGCCTCCCCGAAGATACCATCGTCTTATCGATTATCAGGGGAAATATGGTCATCAAACCGACGGTCAGAGAACCCATCAGGGGAGATGACAGATTGGTTCTGGCGATTAAGCGCGAACATAAGGCCTCCATCAAAGACTTCTTCTTTGGCCCTTATAAGCACCTGTCAAAGATTACCGCCCCTCTGTTTTCCCAGACTGAGAAGCAGGAATAGCTATGCTCAGTACCAGGGAAAGGGAACTCATCCGGCATCGGCATTCGGTCATCCTGGAATATACCGGCTACCTGATGAGCTGGCTGGGAGTGGTCATGCTCTCACCCCTCCTCATCCTGCCTTTTTACCGGCCGGAGACAGGTCTGGCGAAATATTTTGCTGTTTCCTCAGTCATTACCGCCGCCCTTGGCCAGAGCCTGCACTATATCTTCAAGATTCGGGGAGTAGAAAAGGATCTCAAACCTCATGATGCCTTCATTGTCATTACCCTGGTCTGGTGCCTGACCATAGCCTTCTCTGCGCTGCCCTTTATTCTCTCCGGCCAAATGGGCATCATCGATGCCCTCTACGAATCGACGAGCGGATGGACAACAACCGGCCTTTCGATGATGACAGCTTCGCAGGCCCCATACCTTTTTCTCTTCTGGCGCAGCATCATGCAGTTTCTGGGCGGGGCCGGTATTGCCGTAATCTTCCTGTCTTCCATAGTCGGTCTGACCGGCTCCATGGTTTATCAGGCCGAGGCCAGATCCGATCGTATTGTGCCCAACATCAAGTATACAGCCAGAATCATTCTCAAGATATATATGGGCTTTTTTATCGCCGGAACAGTTTTGTACCTCCTGGGCGGCATGGGGTTATTTGATGCGGTCAATCATGCCATGTGCAGCCTGTCCACGGGCGGGTTTTCGACCAGAGACGCCAGCATCGGCTACTGGAACAGTCTTTATATAGAGGCGGTAACCATCGTTCTCATGCTGGCCGGCTCCATAAATTTTGTGAATCACTATAACCTCCTCACCCTGAAAATAAAAGAAGGGGTCAATGACATTGAGATGAAATGCATGGGCGTTCTGATCGTGGGCTTTGGACTGCTGGTGGTCAGGGGACTCATGGCTCATGGCTTCCCCACTCCCGGACTCAGCCTCAGGCACGGCCTTTTCGGCATGATCTCCTCCCTTTCTACGGCCGGCTTTTCCACTGTGCCCTATCAGACCTGGGGAGGGCTGGCCATTTTTTCTTTGACTCTCCTGATGATTGCCGGCGGTTGCACTGGCTCTACGGCCGGAGGGGCCAAATTACTCCGCATTGCTGCTTCGGCCAAATCAATGTACTGGTACTTTCGCGACAAGGTCAATCCCGAGCAGGCTGTCTTCCAGAAGACCATTGTCCAGAGGAATAAGCGAATTGTCCTTGAAGAAAGACATGTCATTGATTTTGCTTCTTTCATGATGATTTACCTCCTGACCTATGCCGCAGGGGTACTCATCTTTGTGGCCCATGGATTTCCGGTGCTGGAATCGATGTTTGAATTCGCCTCCTCCCTCAGTACGGTCGGCGTATCGATCGGCCTCACCCAGCCCTCGATGCCGGCAGCCTGCAAAATGGCCCAGATGGTGGCCATGCTCCTCGGCCGATTGGAATTCCTGGCCATTATCTATGCCGGCGTCCGCATCTACAGAGATATTCACCTCATGCGCACTCCTTACTAGTTTTCTCTTCACATTATTCTATAAGAAACCTGGCCGGAGTTCTCTCCAGGTCGAAAGACCATGTCTTCGGGAAGGTCGCCTGCGGTCCTGCCGTCCGGTCACCTTAAATACCAGCAGGGTAAAGGCGGTGAGCACCTCACCGGCCGTGAAATGGCAATGGCCATAGTGGGGGGACGGTAAGCCGGTGTGTTGCGGCATAGATTCATGCAGAGCTGCTTTCAGACGGTATATCGGGTCATGCCAATAAGGGATAATCGGGTCCTTCGTGGTGTGAAGGGTGACCATGGGTCGGGCAAGGCGCCCTGTGGTTTGATAGTGCGCCTCTATCTCGTCCAGGGCGGCCTGGTCTGCGGCAAATCGCTGAACCGTACGATTGAGCAAGAGATCATGGCCTGATCCTCTATAGATACGGCTCATATTATCGAAGGGCTGTCCGCCCAGCTTTTCAACGGCATCATTGGTGGCCATGGTATGAAACCGGAGAAGATCCAGGATGGTTTTTTCCATTGATGAGGGATCTTTCAGGTCGAAGGGAGTACCGGTAACTCTCAGAAGCTGGAGTGCGGCCCGTCTATTCGACCTGATTGCCTTTTGAAGACGCGGGATGAAGACTTCATCCCAGGTATCGATGACCTCCTGAGGAATATCAACGGGACTGCCCGGAATAACCTCGGGGAAGAAGTAATCAAATACCACCCTGAAGTCTCCCCAGGAGTTAACCTGCCTGCGAAAATCGCCGATCGGGCCGGAGGCGGCCAGAGCACCGTCGAAGACCTCCGGATATCTTTCAATGGCCTTGGCTGCAATCAGGCCGCCCTCAGATACCCCGACCACATAGGTGAAGCGAGGATGCCCATGGATGGTGATGAAGATATCCACCAGTTCGCGCACATCCGGAAGGCCCTGGCGGACAGCCAGGCCATTGGTGCTGTAACTGGTAGTAGCAAAGGCGTATCCCAGGCTGTTGATGATTTCCGGAAGAGAGGTACCATCGGGCAGTTGCAGGTGATCTTCGGGAATTTCCACCGGCAGATTGAAAGCCACAAAACCGTGAGCATACACTACCAGGTCACCATTCCAGTTTTCCGGGGGAGGCATGCATATCCGGTAGACGGCACCGCTGCTCTGCAGTCCATCCGGCCCGCAGATGCTCACCTCACTCTGTGCTGTGACAGGAACAGCCTGCAGAATGGAAAAGACAAGGATAATGGTCAGCAGCCATCGGGCGAATCCTGGCATGGTCCTTTTACATCCTATGGAGCAGCTACAATAGATATGTTTTCCTCATGAATCTTGAAGGTGGTATGAATTAAATCCCTTATCTGGTTGATAATATTTTCCTTTGCTATCTTTTCAGAGGATACTCTGTTATTGATGGCATCAGAATCAAGGATAATGGATACCGATGTTTTTTGGGTAGCATGAATCTGGGATTCAAACTCAGGATCAAAGAAATTCACTTCGATATGAGTGACTACCGTATTTTTAGCTACCGGCGTCATAAGCCTGGTTAAAATCGTATAGATTTTTTTATCGTAATCCTGTTCGATAGAACGTACTAACGATCTTTTCCTTTCAAGAAGTTCCGGAGACAGCATTTTTTCTAAAATTTCCATGCGTTTCAGCCCTACGTCCCGGTCTTCCGTTCCGTCATAATCATAGTTAACATCAATCTTAATATTCTTATCCTCTGAGGCCACTTCTCTATCGCCCGCCAGACAGAGGGGAACGTGCCCCAGAAGGAATACGAGGATAAGGGTTAGCGCAATCCTTTTTTTCATGTCTCATTCCTCCATTATTTCTTAAATAGGTTAAGGATAGGTTAAGAATAGGTTATTGTACTACAATAAAAAAGAAGGGTCCAGGGGGTATTGATGGCCGGGGAGTGAAGTGGGCTCATGATGCAGCTTGACCGAAATGATAATTGTGACCTATTATAGAAGCGGGACTTTTTCAGAACATTTCCTGTTCAGGGATTTCCATCTTTACCAAGACGTATGAAAGGAACATGACATGGACAGCAAGTGGGAGGTTTTCAAGGAATTTATACCGCTTTTACCAAAGCTTGTATGGCCGATATTTATCATCATCATGCTCATGGCCTTCAAGCAGGAAACCGCTGAGTTATATGCTATTCTCAAGAAAAGACTGACCGAAGGGGCGAGTATAAAAATCGGGGGATTTCTGGAGCTTGGGGAACAGGCGGCTGCCATACAGATTGATAAGATGCCATTGAATAATATTCCCATAGAGGCGATAGGAGGTCCGGCTGCTGCTGTCGGCAAAGAATCCTTTCATGTCCTGGAGCAATTGCGCCGGAAGCTTAAAACATCACCACACCAGCGAGTCGATACCCTGAGAGTTGATGACAGCAAGGTTTACTCTCCTACCCTCCTGAAAGATTATGTCAATACCCTCGGTATACGGTATATTGTCTTTGAGCAGGCCGGAGTATTTGATGGATGGGTTGATTCCGGAGTTTTCCTCAGTCAATTGAGACTGCTGCGTCCAGGTGCATCTTCAGATGAACTTGACAGGGCAACCTTATCCTACGCTGAGCTGCGTAGAGAAATTGGGGGCATAAGCCTGGAATCTGCAGAATACTCGGATTCGGCCAGGCAGGTATTGGAGAGTATGCAGGATCTGCACGTCGAGAATTTACCTATTGTGAAAAAAGGAAGGTTCCTTTTTTTTGCCAATCGCGGTGAAATCCTATCGAGCCTGATCTCATCCCTTATCATAGAAAAGGGGGATCAAAGCCTTAGATGATAATAGTCCTGCTGAATTCATGGAGAGGGGGTAATCTATGGATGATAAACAGAGCCAAAGAATAGCCCGTATCCTTGGGATTGAGGATTGTGAGGATATTTTCGATGAGGCTCTGGATGTGAATGAGGAGACATTGGAGGTATATTTTCAGTATCTGAAAAAAAAGATGAAATATCCATGTCAACTTACCTGCATTGATTGCTTTGGATGGGAGGAATATTACCTTTATGGCCCCGGAGATCAGGACAAGTACGAAGAGTTGAAGAAATCCCGGGCCTGCCATACGGATACCTTCGATTTGATTGATTTTGAAGAAGTGGATTTAGATGAGGGGATCCTGGTCACGGTGCAAAGATTATCAGATAAACAGAACCTTACCGTCCCTCTGGCCAATCTGGAGGCGATGGAGAAGGGCTCCAGGAATTGGCAATTACTCAATGATTACTCCGTATGGTTTTCAAACTTTCTCAGGTGAAGCACTCAAGGCCGGCCAGCCAGCACAAAGGACCATGAAAATGATATCATACAGTTATCGGATCATTTTCAGATAAAAGGCAGGAAAGAGAGGAAAGTCATGTGTGTCAGGCAGGAAGTTTTTTTCCTGCCTGACACTTTCTTGGCCTTAGCTGGAATATTGCCTTTTGGTTGGAATATCAGCTTAAGGAACTAAGGGCCCCAATCCAAGTATGAGAGCCGGAGTCAGCAGAGACTGTAATGGGGGAGAGGGATTCAAGAGAGCGGCAAAGATTGGATAATCGGCCAGAGTCCCTCCCTGTAAGACTTCATAAGCTACCGCATAAGCCGGATAGGCATTGATGAATGCATTATTGGCTACCGGCAGAGTGCTTGACAGCCAGGCCGTGCTGGTGGGGGCCAGGGTACTCCAGCCGGTAATGAGTGCTAAATTAATTGGAGCTGGAAGTCCGGTGATGGGATCTTGCAGATACTTGGGCGGCCATGTGTTGACACCATAATACGGATCATAGTAAGCCATACCGATCGGAGTGTTATAAAGCAGCCAGGGATATTTCAGATTCGGGTCCCAGGTCAGACCGGGTTGAACCGGCAGGACTGTGCTCGGGGTAAGGCTGGTCACAAGGGGAGTCGGGAGGCCGGTTACCGGATCGGCAGGAGAGAGTGCTGGTGACCAGAGTGGCCATAGCGTATTATAAGGTGGTAAAGCAGCCCAATTTGCGGTCAGTGGTGCTGTGGTCAGGGTAGGTGTCAGGGTGGTTGGTACTGCGCCCTCCGTCAGCGTAGCCCGGAACATGAATCCAAAGAATAGAAAAGCCCCTGCGGCCAGGATTTTTGCTTGCCTCATTACACTTCTCGTCAAATCTTTTCTCTTGACCTGAAACATAGAATTCTCCTCTCTTTTTACTCTCTTGTGCTTGGTTACAAGTTATGAAAAATTGTTATAAATACCTTTCAACTAATTGAGATCATCCCTGGCGGCCGCTCACAGATGATCAACGAAATTTTGCCAGCGTTTTTTATGGTCGTGGAGAGAGCTACAGATGATTTCCTGGGCTGCACAAATTGAAACGGGAAAATGTGCGAGAGAAAAATTATGAGGACTTTCAATCTGTATTATACGGCATCTTAGGTTCTGTCAACTTTTCTAACAGGGAAAGAAGCCATACACCTGGTTATCCACTTCTCACTATCTTACCCGGGAAAAATGCAATCGATGTGCCATGAGCCATGGTAAGACTTTTATTTCTATGTTCTTACTTTTTTTCAATACCCTATACCTTTTGAAAGGTATTTTTCGGCCTTGGATGTCATCCTTTCAGTATCACGAAACTGATTTATCTTGAGATGCCTTATTCCCGGAATAGGTAAAGTCCATAGGAGTGCTGAAAGATCCATAGAAAGAAAATTTTTTTCAATGAAATATATATTGTAAACAATACAATCTATTTAGTGTGATATATCTAAGGATGGGTGTCTTTTAGGTTTTTGCTTCACGGGGCTGATTATCATTTTTGAAACTATTCTCATCTACTTTACAAAGCGTTCGAGCTGAGAGACCCCACCCTTATTTCTCAATTTTGAGTGAGAATGGTAGCCATAAAACAACCGCCCCCCTCTCCTGCGAGATCAGCAAGCGACTGTGATTGAAGTTCTCGAAAAAGGAAATGATCAGATTGATCAGAATCTCTATTTCCCATCTTGTCAATGACTTCAACTTTGATGAGTAAGTGATCCTCCTGAGCGGGAATGTGATCGATCCGCCATTGATAGTAACCGCTATTTGGTTGATGAGAAGCGATATCACTCCAGGTTATGAATCGTATTTCATCGATGCAGACAGTTCCCTTTCCCGAACAATCACCGAAATCCAGGGAGAAATTGGCGAGTCTGGTCAAATCAACGGCGGAAGATCGCTCTTTGAATCGGTCAAGTGGCAATATCAGCCGCTGCCAGTTCCTGGTGACCTTGCCCTCCGGAAGGAAAGCATGAGCCAGGAGTTTTAATTGCCTTTGATCGGTATCTGTTAAGCTTACATGGAATTGCTCCTTTCCGGTCACTCCCTTCACTAAGAAGGTTAATTCATCATAAGCGGAAGCATCCAGCCCCTCCAGTCTGGTACCATAACCTTTTGGTGCAGGGTTGTCTTTATAGCTGAGGATGAGGCAGGAGGTATTCACCTGATATTGGAATTGATAATTACTGTTGCTGTCGCCACAGGCATACTCAAGGTTGTCACCGCTGCAGCCCCAGAAAAAGGTATCATAGCCGAGTGAATTCTGAGTGGGGGTATTGTGTTCAAAATCATCTATGAGGAATTGATTCCCTGGGTGGTTATAACTGTATTGAAGGCTGATCGTATCTTCTTCTCGATGAGAGTTATGGCACTCCCATCTGATAGGTACAAACTTTCCACGGATTCCCTTCATGCTGGGGTCAGCATAAGGGCTGGTCAGTTGAATATCAGGTGCCTCTTCATGGTCACCGGTAAATATTTTACCCATGGCCAGATCAATCCACTCGTTTTGGGCTATGATATCCCAGAGGAAACTGCTCCTGAAGTTTTCAATCATGAGTACCAGGGGCCCCTCATTCATCCCAAGATAATCACAAGATGCCCAGGCGGGTGTCCGGCTGGGGTTAAAGGCATCAAAAAAGCCGTATATGCCCCACAGGATACCTCGATGATGGTCATACAGGTACCGCAGGGTTTGAATGGCATACTCCGGAGTAAAGGGAATTGATCCACCTGCAGCGGCAGGGGCGATGGTACCGTTATCCCTGGTGAAGGGAGCCCAGGTACCATAGCCATCAGGGCTATCGGAAGAGGTCAATCCCCACATATTCTCGCCATACCCGCCGGTCCAGCCCCTCGGATTTTCTATACAGTACTGGCGGTTGATGAGTATTCCATTCCTGGCATTATCGAAATAATTGGTATATGCATCCCATTTTCCCCGGTAATCAAGCCAGCAGTGACTGTGGTGGTGTTGGGATATGGGAGCAGTCACCTGTCCGACGTCAAGGTCGATTCCATAAGCCCCCTCACGAGGGGTATATCCCCTTGTCCAGCCTTTCTCATAGCAGATTGGATCGATTCCATGGGTTGGGGATGCAATAGCCAGAATATAAGCCAGCATGGCTTCACCATATCCGGTAATGGTATTTTCATAGGATGCAGGCTTATTTTCCGTATCAGGGGTCCATTGCCTGGCCAGGGTATAGCCGTTATCTACTAAAACCTTATCCCATCGGGCCTCTTTATATAACTGTTCAGCAAGTGATCTGATGTTCCTTTCCAGGTCCTGGTCACCATTGAAATATTCCCTGCATACCAGCATCCCGGCGAATAAAAGGGAATTTTCCCAGATATCGACCTTACCACCTTCATGCTGGTCAGAGTTTCCGTTTTGACCGGGGCTTTTCGCCTTGCCTGTTTCGGCATCCAGGCAGCTCCTGAAGAAGCCGTCGAACTTATCAACGTTCTTATCAAGAAAGTCAAGTGTTTTATAAACCCTGTCCGCTGCCTCCTCCCGGGATATCCAGCCTCTATGGCTGCCAATGACTATAGCGGCTAATCCGTACCCGACAACTCCACAGGCAGCCACATCGGGCTGGCTCATCCGGCAGGGAATAAGACCGGAATGAGGATTGGCCTCATACCAGAAATAGTGAAAAGCGGCTCTGGAGACCATTTCCAGAAATTCGTCATCAGCTTCCGGCCTCTGAGGTCTGACCGAGACAATGGGAGAAAAGGGTCCCTCTCTATGAAAAAGATTTACCGCACCTATCTTATAGAAGTAGGTCTTTCCGTTTTCAAGGGAGGTATCAACATATCCGTGGCTTTTTATTTTCTGCTTGTTTACTTTACTGAACAATCCGTCTGCACGGTCGGCTCGATAAATATTATAGCCGGGGAAGATGCACATCTGTGCATTTTGAGACCAGTTTATGATGACGGCCTGGTCACAGGCCAAAACCGAGATGGTTTCCGGTGCTTTTGGCCTGAAAGCCGCTCTGATCTTATCCAGGGCCTCCTTCATGTATCCGAGGTAACCGGCTGCCTCCCCTCCGGGCCATCTCTCAAAAGACCGGTCGCTCCATGTATTGGGATCAATGAAGGTATGAAAATCAAGGGCACGACAGGGCTCGCCTCGATCAAGGAAGGTTATCCATGAATCCGGGTTATCCGGAAGTGGTCTCAAAGTCGGCCGGGTCTGCCTGATGAAACCATGGCTCTCACCTGTAGTCGTCGTATCCTGGTGGGCCGCACAGGTGAAAGCACATCTTACCCATACGATAAGAGAAATAACAATGGAAAGATAAAAAACCTTTTTTATCATCTCCCGCCTCCTTCCTTTAAAGAGAGTATGTATGTTGTATAGCAATATCGGTAAAGCTGCTCATTTAGACTTTCCCTCAATTTGGTATTACCCGCCCCTGGCTGTAAATAAAGCTGTCCGGCTCAAAATCAAACACCTGATGACCAGTTCGAGTAAGGGAATATCTTCTCATTTCCGAAGATATCTGTATGATAAGGGGCGGCTCAGGGTAAGGCGATTTATGTTCATCAGGCAGAAAGGGATTACAGAAGGAGGCGACCGAGATGAAGTTCAGGACGGGGAAGGAAAGGCGGCTGACATGTTTTACATCCCTGGCCTTTCTTTTCTATGATTTTTATCTCTTCACCCTGGTTATGATCTGTTATATCGCCTTTTATGGCCTGTATGGTTTAAAATTTTTCTGGCCGGCCAAAGCTTACCAGGCGATACTTTTTCAGATTGGGGATTTTTTCGGCCGGAATTTTACCAGCCGGAGAGAAGGCTTTCGTATGAAATGGAGGAGTGAAGAGGATGGCTAGAATCTTATTTCTCCTTGGCCTTTTATATATCGCCTTCTTTTTCTTCTGGAGATTCTCCTACTTTTTCAGAAATCCCCGAAGAGATATTCCACCGGGGAATACCATCGTAGCTCCGGCGGACGGAAAGGTTATATATGTTCAGCGGGTTTTAAAGGGAACCGTGCCTCTGGCCATTAAGAACCATGCTATTCAATTGAAGGAAATTGTTGGTTTGGAAGATTTTCAGAACCATGATGGCTACTTATTCGGCATATTCTTATCTCCCTTTGACGTCCATTGGAATCGGGCGCCTATTACGGGAAAGGTGATGAAAAGACACTATGTGAAAGCACCGAAGAATCTGGCCATGGCTAAAATCGGATTTACCACGTTTTTTGGCCTGAAACCTTATGAGCAGGGATCTTTATACATGGTCAGAAATGAGCGCAATACCCTTGTCATTCAGGGAGAATATCTTTCCGTTGCTGTTGTCCAGATAGCCGATGCCTGGATTAATCGAATAGTTTGTCATGCGGGCGAAGGAAGACACCTCCACAAGGGGGAGCAGTTTGGCCTTATCCGAATGGGCTCACAGGTGGATCTTTTTGTCCCGGCCGTTGAATCCCTGCAGGTTCGGATTTCGGTCGGGAGCCGGGTATTAGCCGGAGAGACGGTGTTGGCCAGTTTCTAAGCTCTCCGGTCCTTGATTTTTAAAGAGATCCGACCTCAAGATATGGTATTCGTCCATCAAGCTCATGATACAATCTCTCGCTATCCTCCCATCCGGCGAAATAGATTCTGCTCTGGTAGTCAACTGTTCGAAAATCCCTGAGAGCCGAGCAGAGGGGGTCCTGGGCTGCCAATCCCACCACAAAGAAGCTATAATCCGTTGCCGCTGATTCATCATACAGTTCATGGAGAAGGCTTTTGAATATTTCCGGATCATTATTCTTGACGGCAATTAATCCGATGTAAAAAGAATGTAATGTTTCCCCCGTACCCGGAAGAGTCGGAGCCCTCATGATTCGGGAAATGAGGTTATAGAAGGGCCTCATGAGCCGGGCTTTTCCCCGGTATCCCGTAATGATGATCTGCTTGAATTCCCTCTGGTCCCATCTGGCTAAGAGTCCCACCATCTCATTACCCTGAAAGGCAAGAAAAATATCTTCCGGATGGAGACCCTTGAGTGGCCCTCCTGCGGGCGCCTGCCTGAAATCATCAAGCGTGTAATAAGGATAAAACTGTTTTTCCCGGCCATGGTCCTGAAGAAAAGAAATAATGGTCTTGAGCTGATCCGCAGTCGCTTTTTGAACCTGGCAGGTGGTCTGTTTGAATCTTTTCCTCGCCCCTCGAAAACTTCCGGCAAAAACCTGGTACATGCCTATATATCGATAAGCCGGCAATCCGGCCCTTACCGAAGAAAGGACCCGGACAGCCCGGGAATTTCCTTCGATAATGGTGGTTATATAAGCAGGTACCCTCCGGTCACCTTCGTGCAAAGCTTTCAGATAACGATATCCCCTGGAGAGCAGCATCCCTTTCCTGTACTTTTCTTGCAGACGAAGATTACTCAAGTATCCAATGTTCATTACGGCACCATTGATGAAGACCTGTTTCAGTGATCTGGTCCCAAAGCCTACGATATGCCGGTCGCCGGATTTCCGGCAGACAATAACCTGATGTTCCCTGCCGGATACCTGGAGGGCATCAAAATAGCTTGGCCTGCTTTGATAAAGGACCTGGATCTCACCTTCCATGGGCATCTCCTGCAGGATTTCCAACAAGGCTGAATCATCATCGGGTTGGGCCAGTTCAAAAGTAAAGGTATTCAGGCCGTAATCCTGACCTGTCATGATCTCAGTTTTCATTCTGCACTCCAAAGTTAAGTCCATGTTTGGCCTTGACTTCCTGCCGGGAAATCATATTAACAGCCAAGTATAGCATAAAATTGTTTATAGTTCTGGAATTGGCTTTCAAATCCAGGGCTCGACGGAATATATTGGGGAAGGTGTGGAACTTTCGTCTGATCTCGCGGCAAAGGAGAGCCATGGCCTCCGGAGAGAGGTGCCTGGGCTGGAAGGAGAATTGATGGTAATGAAAGGCCGGATCGTTCCACCAGCAGGTGTTGAGTAACCTGCCTTCCTGGTTGAGTCTATCATATAAAGGGGTTCCAGGGTAGGGGGCCAGGTGATTAAAAGCAGCCGAAAAAAAGCGCTCTTTCAGGCTGAAGTTCAGGGTTTCCTGAAAGGTTTCCCGAGTATCTTCATCGTATCCAAAGAGGAATGATCCATAGATGCAGAGTCCATGGTCACGGATTTTAGCCAGACTCTCTTTGTATCGGCCGGCCGGAGAGGTGCGCTTTCCCATCTGCTGAAGATTTTTCGGATTCAGGGATTCCAGGCCGACAAATACGCCGATGCAGCCACTTTGGACCATTAATTTCATGAAGTCTTCATCCCTGGTGAACTCAAGATGAATCTGGGCCATCCATTTTTTCCCGAGGGGGATCATAGCCTGTAAGAGTTGCCGGGCAGCCTTTTTACCTGCATAGAAATTATCATCGGCAAAGAGAATATAGGTATGGGGTGATTCCTGAATCTCTTCAATGACATCATGTATTCGTCGATATCTCACCTTTCCCTGAAAGATGGCGGCCACAGAACAGAAGTCACAGGTATAGGGACACCCACGGCCAAACTCTATAATGGAAACCGGAAGGTAAGGCTTGTGAATATAAATGTTTCGGCAGGGCTTCAATCCCTGAAGATTGGGCCGTTCCAGGGCACTGTAATATGGTTTCAAAGCACGGGCGACTGCATCCTTGAGGACGTGCGGCCAGATATTTTCAGCCTCACCAATAACTACTGCATCTGCATGAAGTCCTGCTTCTTCCGGCAGCAGGGTAGGGTGGACTCCTCCCATCACCACCGGTACATTCCTTTGCCGGAATTGCCGGGCAATCTGATAAGCACGCCTGGCTGTATGAGTATTAACCGTAAGAGCTGCCAGATCCGTGGGCTGATCGTAATCAATCTCTTCGATCCGATCATCGAAGCATCTGATGGTATGTTCCGAAGGAGTCAGGCCGGCTAATATGGCTAAGGCCAGGGGCTCTAAATTGTCTGAAGGGGAATATGCCTTTTTCCTTTTGCTCCCCATATTTGGTTTGATCAGGGTGATGTGCACGTTAATTCAATCCTCCCGAAGCGTGTGCCTATAATCTACTCGGCTCATTTTCATCAGAAACCTTCATGGCTCTACCGATTCGGAAAATGAGCATGAACAGAGGGGGTCGTTATTTCCTTTTCAGTCTGGCTCTTTGATAAGCAATAAAAGAAAAGAGGCAGGAAATAAGCAGGAGCATCTCAAGCAGCCAGAGTTTTCTTTGCCTGGCTTCCTGGTAATGATCATGAATCTGCTCATCAATTATGGATAGATCTTTGTGAACTTTTTGTGTTATCTCCCGTACCAGGAGGACATCCTGTGAGTGGGTAGCTCTTTCCGCCTCCAGGAGGTTCTGGAGAGCATCCTTCATGTTAAGCTCGAGGTCGGATATGTCAATATCCAGATCTTTCCTGACCTGGGAAATATTATCCTGCTCTCTTTCTACCGTAGTTTTAGCTTGCAGAAGCAAGGCCCGTATATCCAGGCCGTTTTGATACTCTTTTGACTCCGGCGCATGACAGTCCCCACAATGTGAAGCCTCCCGGCCTATGAATAGATCTTCATCAGCTTCCGGGATATAGTGATAACCATGGCAATGGATACAATGGGGGCCGCGGCTCTCCTTCAGAAGGATGCTGTGGATACTCTTGTTGAAATATCGTTTAGCCATGAAATGACAATTGTAACAGGCATCAGCATATCTTCGAACGCCGGTCGGTTTATCGCCATGGATTCCATGGCACCCCGGGCATGAGGGAACCAGCCGGGGATTTTTGTGTTCAATCTGTTTATATAAAATTTTTCCATGGTAACTTTTTTTATACTGGATGATCTGGTCGGTTGGGATTCCGAAAGGTTTCATGAGCTTATCGCAGGCATGACATCTGGCACATGTTTCAGCAATGTTCAGATGATTGACACGTGACCGTGGATCGTCAACCTCCTTAATATCATGGCTGCCGTGGCAATCTACACAACTGGCCACATAGGTATTTCCTTCTTTCAGTAATCTTTGACCATGGATGCTGTTCTTATATACATTTTCCTCATCGATCCGAACATTGTAAGTGCGCATGTAGAGGGGGTCTGCGTGGCAGCGATCACAAAAGGCAGGAATCTCATGTTTGGCAGGCGCACCACGGTAGCCTTTCTGGCCGATGTCCGGTTTATTGGAAGATGTGGGATCACCGCCATGGCAGTTTTCACAGGAGATGTTTCTTGCAGCATGAATACTGGTGGTCCATTCCTGAGGATAAAGAGCTAAATGGGCCGGCAGACCTTTATGACAGGCGAGACACTGATTTTCGACTCTTGAGGCCTTGGCCATCCGGGGATTCAGGATCAGGATCACTCCGGTTAATACGATAAACATGAGATAATATGAATAGATAGATTTCCTGTTTCCTTTCATAATCAGGAGTAACCCAGCCACGTCAGTGATAAAAAAATGACGGCTCCGGACAGAGCCAAGATAATGCTCCACCCTCGTTTGCGGGAAGGCAAAATAAAGGGCAGGAACAGAAATAAAAGGTACAGACCACATTGAAGGCAGATACCCAGGGCAGCACGTATGTTGAATCCCCCCACCGGAAGGGAGTTGAGTAGCTGAAAGGTTTCATAAGAGGCGAGGAAATACCAGGCTGGTTTAACAGTAATAATTGAATTGAAGGGATCAGCCCTTGGATATATCCGGGGCGGAAAAAGGGTGGACAGAGAGAAAAGAACGGCCAGGAGGGCCAGGATGGCCAGAGAGTGAGAGAGTAAGTCTCTGGGAATGAGAGGCTTTTTCATGGCCAGGATATGAGATCTCCAGAATATGACAAACAGAAAGGGAATGATCAAAATATGCAAAGCGAAAAAGCGGGAAAGGGTAAGCTGGGTGATTTCAGAGCCTCCCCGGGCGAGATTTTTTATGAATCCGCCAAAGAGGGGTATGACTGATGGTATTTGAGTCACAAAGGTGGTGGACCAGTATGAATCCTGGGTCCAGGGGAGTAAAAAACCGGTCATACCCTCGAGGCCGATAAGGGCCATCATGAGTCCTCCCAGAACCCACGTGACTTTTGGATTGAGGTGATATCTCTGGTGGATGAGTATAGAGAAGATATGAAGGAGTAAGGAAATGATCAGGAGGTGAACCGCCCAGATATGGATTCCTCTGATAAGCCATCCATAATGGAGCGTATTGGTGATCTGCTGGACTGACCTATAGGCCTCGGTCACGGTGGGACAATAGTATAAGACCAATAAAAGGCCGGTGATTCCCTGAATGGAAAATAAGTGAAGGTTTATCCATCCGAGAAAAGCAGGCCATGTAATTGGCTGAGGATCGAGGTATTCCTGAATATGAAAGGTCAGATGATGCAAAATACCGGTGCTTTCCACAGGGGAGTCTTTAGAAGCTTCCATGAGATTTCCCGGAAGATTTAGGCTGTAGGTTGAACCTTTTATTCATATTTTCCATGAGGTTTCGTTGCCTTTGCCTCTGAGGTTCACGCTGCCTCGTCTGGTGTGCTTATACCCTTATAATATATATCGAAAGTTTTGTGCCTGATATTCTGTTCTTAATTCATTTTGAAGATTACAGCAGTTTACTTATCTGAGGCTCTTTTTTGGTTTGATGGGACTGATTATCAAGATATTTGTTAATTACGCCCGGTGTCGTCCTGGCACAACCACATACATATTCCATAAATTTCCTCTGTAACTGCTGGTTAACCATACAGGCAGCATCAGCCATGTCTTTTTGGAACATGTGTATGGCCTCTGACCGTATCTTTTCTATCTCCCTTTTAGCCTCCTGAAGTACTCGATGCGCTTCTTGCCGTGTCTCCTTGAGAATACGATCTTTGGCCAGCATACCGATGAAATGTCCCTGCCCCATGATGGTCGAGGCTTCATGCCTGATATCACGCACCAATTTTTCCTTTTCATAAAGGATACGTTGCTTCGGATTTTGAACTGGCTCAGGAGTATGCTTACCGGGCAGCATTTTTTTTAAGATGCTCCTTCCTATTTCCCACAGGGTAATGCCGAGCAAGACAAGAAAAATCGGAGCCAGGAGATGTTCCAGGTGAGCCATTGACCGTATTCCTCCATTTCGCATGCTTGAGCTGCCGGGATCGGCTTCGATGAACCGTGATCATTTAGCTGGTTTAAAAAGCAAGATCAATGCCAGAGATCATCCATTGGCCTCCGGGTTCCGGAAACGCATATATGGCTTGGCCTTTTCCCATAAAGGTCTGGGGAGTGCCTGTCAGAAAACTGTGCTTTGGCCAGTGGTTCTGCCTGTGACCGGAGGATTTCGGATAGCTCTTCACGAGGCAGGAGGCGAAATGAAAAGGGAGTCATATTGGCCTAGAAATAGGAAAAAAATTACATATATGAAAAAAAGTGCATAAATCAGAGTATGGGGAAGAACACAAAGGGATAAACCACCGTGGTTATCCCCTCGGGAATCTGAGCGAATCTCCAGTTCCGGATCATATGAATCACGCATTCTTCCAAACCGGAATCTGTATTGTTCATGGTGGAAGAGATAATCTGCGCCTGAGAAACCGTTCCCTCAGCAGTTATGGTAAACTCGACTACAATCCTGCCCTTCAGGTTCAGGAAGCGTTTCAGGGCCTTATTATAGCAGTAAGTGATGCTGGATTTGTAGGAAGAGGCTACCTGGAGAATGGCCTCTGAGGTTCGATGTTTGTTGCTCAGACCGGAGGTTTTGATATCGATTATCTTCTGGAGGGCGATATCTCCCTGGAACTCAACGGCATCTGTCTCCTGGTTTTTCGTCACTTGATTCTCAATCTCTTTGCTTACGTCGGCTCTGACCTTTCCGCTGTTCAATCTCCCTAGTTCCTCCTCCAGGAGGAGGGTATCATCAAGTTCAGAAAAGCTCGGCGAATCCGGATTGACTTTCTCGATTTGTTTTAAAATTGTCTCTCCTGCCTGGCGGGCAATATTTTCAGCCAGAAGATCAAGTTGAGGATCAATGGTGGCTGGAGACCGGGAAGATTCCCGTGATGAAATCATTCCCAGAATGCCAATTGAGGTCAGATCAAATTTTTCCGGCTGATTTCCTCCTGAATCCTCCTGAGGCGTATTGAGGGAGGCTAATTGAGTTCCTGAGGATGCCTCATCTCTTTCCCCTTCAGTCTCTTTCTGTGCCTGCTTTCCGGTCATTTCCGCGGCCTGGGCCGTTTTCTTCGGTTGAGACTCACTCCCTTTTTCTGACAGCTTGCCGGGCTGACTCTTCTTCCGCAGAGCGGCTGACTCCTTTTTCCCGGAGGGGGGTTCCTGAGAGGATGCATACTCTCTGGCCACGTTCTCATGAACCTTGGCCTCCTTTAAGGCTTTTTGAATTCTGTCCTGAATTTTTTCAACATGTCTCTCTTCGAAGGGATTCATACTTTTGGGCCTCACCATGAGCTTTACAAACCGTTCCGGTGTGCTGGCCAGAGAGTCCTGCTTTTGAGGGGGAATAGTCATGGAGAGAGACCAGATGAAGAAAAGGCCGTGAATGAGAAATGAAAGGATGACTGTTACCCAGAAATCCTTCTGATCCTTATCGATGAAGCCTTGATATTTCCGGCGAGGGAAATCCGGTCTTTCTGGTATTGGAAGAGGCTGAGGCTCAACGGTAACATATTCCAGGTTGAGCTGCACATCCTGATAAGACAAGGCGGTTCCCGCTCCAGGGGGAAGGGTGAGGATGTGCCCTTTCTTTTTGTGAGGCAGCAATTGTAATCGGCGGAGACTCTCAAGGGACACCGGGTTTCCCTGATCCGGATAAACAGTCCCCGTCATTTCTCCGGGAATGAAGAGTTGATATCCGGTAGATGTCTTTTTTAAAAGGGGAAACCGCTTCAGTGGACCTTTGATAACGACATCATTCTTTTTCTTCCAGCCGGCTTTGATTGATCCTTTCTCAAGGATGAGGCTTTTGGAATTACCTGACTTTTCCCTGACCGTGACTTGAAGAACCTGTTTCTTGACCATGTACCTGTATCATATTTCTGTTATGGGGTATAAAAGCCCTTGTTACAAAAAGCATTTCCTTTGAGGGATGACGTGTGCTGAAGCTATGTATCTTTCCTCAGGACATGAAGAGATATGTTCCCAAACTCTGCCTGACCACACGTATAAATTAATTTTTTCATTATCTTATACGGTGTCTGCTTATCCGCCTGAATGGTCACCTTACCTTCAAATTTCACCTCCGGATTCTGCCGGGCAATGAAAAGCGTTTTTTTCTTCTCCCGAAGCAGAATCTCGTATAACCCCTGGCTCAGGAGGCCATCCTGATTGCTGATATTTTCAGTGGTATCAAGAAACTTTCCGTTTACCAGGACGCTGTCTCTGGTAGCGGAGATAGTGGTCGAGATATCCGGAGATTTGACGGCTGTAGAGATCGGCAGGGTGAGATTCCGGGAAAGAAGGGTAACCTCAGGCTGTGTAGAAAAATTTTTTATCAGGAAAACCAGTAAGATCATAAATACATCAATCAATGAAGTCAAACGGATAAAGGCCGTTTTACGCCGGACCCTTGAGAGGCCTCTGGGGAGGGAAGCTCTCATTTGATTCCTATAGTCACCCATAGAGGTTATTTCCCTCCTTCCTGGTCTTTACTGGCAGACAGCGAGATATTGGTTAAACCACAGGCCTGGCACCGATCTATCGTATGAATGATGTCATCATAGATAACATCATCATCTGCTTCGATAATAATGCTTTGCTGCCCTGGCAGATTGTCTCTGACCTTTTGAAGGACTTCTTCCAATTGGCCATATTCATAGTCATTTTTTTTGGGAATGAGTTTGAGAAGTTTATCTCCCAGGATAAGGTAAAATCCCTGGGGAGCAATAGCCAGGATGAGAATTTTTTCTTTTGAGACGTTTGGTTGAGCTTCCGGAGATGGATTTTTCAGCCTGGAGGCGGAAGGGAGGAACAGATCAATGGCCGATGTTTGTATGAAAACGGCGGTCGTCAACAGGAGAGGAATGAGAATGATAAAGATATTGAGAACAGGAGAAAGAAAGATTTCCATGGACTTTTTTTCTTTTTTCTTGCCTGAGGCTCCGTTAGCCATTCATTCTACCCTTAACCGTTTTGTGTGGAAGCTCCACCCTGGTTTGATTTTACAAGATTTATAAATTTTAAGGAAAATTCATTAATATCATCAAGAATTCGATCAGACAGAGAGCTGAGTATGGAGTAGCTGACCATACAGGGAATAGCCACGATGAGGCCAAAAGCTGTGGTATTAAGAGCCATGGAAATGCCTCCGGCCAGCAGGATTGCCTTTTGAGCTGCATCAACGTGACTGACGGCCTGAAAAGCCTGAATGAGGCCATAGATAGTGCCCAGTAATCCCATCAGAGTGGAAACATTGGCCACCATGCTCAGGTATTCAATTCTTCGTGATATGCGAGGCAGTTGTTCCAGAGTGGCTTCATCAATGGCGTTCTGGATCTCGGAGTGGCTGCAGTTTCCCTTCTCCAGACCTGCCTTGATAATAAGGGGAAGGGGTGCTTTTGATTGATTACAGAGCTTCATAGCCTGCTCGAATTCATGGCCTTTGACATAGTGAAATATGTTATTCATAAAGACTTTTGAATTCACTTTAAATTGAAGGGCTACTTTGTAGAAGCGCTCAGCAATAATGGCCAGGCCAAATATTGAAGCAATCAGTATGGTATACATGAAGAAGCCCCCTTGAATAAAGAAGAGCTTGGTGGATTGTAGGATGTTCATCTGCTTCTCCTTTCGAAAAAGTCATTCTTGGTGTCTATCCCAAAACCCCATGTCGGTTACATAGGGGCACCTCCTGCCCGAGGTTTTGGGATGGCGTCTTAGTATACATGAGATCGATGACATACCTTGCAAAAGGTATCAGTATCGAATTCGTTCGGCCGTGACAGCCTGTCAGGCTGATGAGTGTAAACCTCTTCCCTGTTAAGACACGAGAAGCTGGCCTGATGGCACTGCAGGCAGAGTTGATTCAGTTCTTTAACCAATGATTGGGTATGATGGTCCTGGGGTATTATCATTCCCGGATAATGGCACAAGATGCAGCTTCCTGCTTTCACTTCCGGAGCATTGGCCTGGAGATGATATCCGGCGGCAGGAGCTGAGGGCACAGTTTCTCGATGGGCGGCCGGGCCCTTTCGAGGATGACCTTTATCTTCGGGAGATTCCGGTGACGATGGGAGAAAATAGCTATCATACATGATCGGGTCGAGGTGAAGATTGGCTCTGGGGATAATGTACATGATATGAGGTTTGGGAACATCTCCATGAATTTTCATCTCTTCCATTTTAATTTTTTCATGAAGCTCAGGCCGTGATGAGCTTTCCGGAGAGTTCTCCGGGCTCAGTGCCCGGGACGGGACGTGCCTGAAGCATACTCCGAAAACAATGAGCATGAAAAAACAAGTGCCCATCATGTATGGAAAGGCAGATAAGCTCAGTATCCTTCCTCCTGAAGTGCTTCGATCCATTGTCTTACCTCTTTCGATCTGGGGCCGTTTCCCTGGCAATATCTTTGATAATTCCTTACGGCCTCGCCTGGGTTATGCATATAAAGCTCATAGAGAATACCTAAGTTGAGAAAAGCCTCAAGGCAGTTCGGCTGAACCATCAGGGCCAGTAAATATTGCCTCTCAGCCATCATGAATTCTCCCTTTGATCGATACAGCAGACCAAGATTGATATAAGCAGGATAGAAACAGGTATCTTTTTGAAGAATTTTTTCGTAGCATTCCTCTGCCTTCTGCAGGTCACCGGCTTTTTCAAGAAGGAGGCCAAGGTTGTTATATGCTGCGAGATAGTTCGGATCTATGGAGAGAGCTCTTTCATATGAAGAAACTGCTTCCCTGTCCTGTCCTTTCCGATGATAGGCATGAGCCAGATGAAAATAAACATCCGATGCGTCTTCATCAATTCGAAGGCAATCATGATATTGCCTGATGGCTGCCTCCAGGTTCCCCAGTTTTTCATAATTTTTCGCTATGCGCATCCTGATCTCTTTTGATTTTGGATATATTGCAAGTGCCTTGAAATAAGCATCATTAGACCGGTTGTAGGCGTGAAGCTCCCGATACACGTCTCCAAGACCTTTATAAGCCTCGGGGAAGTCCGGCTTCAGTTTCAGGGCAAGGTTATATTCAGCCTTCGATACATTATATTGTTTCAGCCTCATATAAGCCAGTCCTAAATTGTAATGGACGTAAGGATTATCTTTATCAATGTCCAGGAGCTTTTTTAATTCCCCCAGGCATGCTTCGTAATCGCCATGTTGGTAAGAGATATCAGCCTGATACATTCCCCTGGCTATCGGGCCCTGTAATTGAGGCTGCCGGCTGAAGAATGATTCTCTGCTCCCGCTGCAGCCGATCATGGGAGTCCACAGAGCCAGGGGAATGAGGATTCCCATGATGATCTTCCTCATTCCCCTGTTTATCCCATACCTGTTTATCATAGCCGAATCCATAACCGATTTCCTTTACCCTTACCTGATGAGCAAATGCCTGGGGAATTCCAGGAAAGACCGATCCTCGGCCGGTAATCTGGACTCATTTCGAAGATAACGTTCCGGCCTCAGGTCTGCGAGCCTTTGGAATGATTGATTGATCCAGGTATTAAGAACGATACCCTGCCTTAAAAACAGAGTGTTCTGAAGGTATTTTTCAAGAGCCTGATTTCGGTAGGGCAGGGCCTTTAAGAGAAGAGCTTCCTGGTACTCCTGCGCTTCCTTCCGGTCAAGAATGAGGGGTACAGGCGCCTCCTTGATGAGCGTATAAATCCTCTCATAGAGACGCCCCATCATCCAGTAGTCTTTGGTCAGGCTCTCTTCGGACTGAGAGATCCAGGAATTCCGGAGATTCCCTTTTTTAGCCAGTTCTCCGTTTTTTTGGTAGAATAAGACCGCCTTTTCCAGGAGATCTATTACTTTCTGCTGCGATTGGATATGGGAGAGATAGGCAGACTCATCATAGTTCCCTCCCTGAGCCGGAATATTCTCACCAGCCTCCTTTTCAGCGAACCTGTCCATGGACAGCCCCATCTTAAAGAGAGCGGCCGTAGTCCATTCAGCGATGTTAAAGTCGATTACCTTTGAATAACTTTCAATGACTTTTTTTACTGAATCCAACTTCGGCGGCCCGGCCTGGCCACTCACTCCCCGGGTCTTCACCTTGCCAAGAGCCTCTGAAGCCATCTCACTGAGTAAGAATTGTGCCCAGGCGGGATAGTAAGCAGACAGGGTTTCATCGTGTTCCCTGTATCGCTCATAAGCATGAATAACAACATGAAAAGCAGCGTCAGCTTTGTCCGGCTGGCCATGTTTCATCAGGGCATATCCCTTTCGAAACAATGATTCAATGGCTAAAGAGGCGTCCGGTTGTAATTCAGTGTGATAGATACTGAAAATTTTGATGACTTTGTCCCAGTTTTCCAATTTTTCATACAGTAATCCTGCCTTGTAGAGAGCCTTGTGAGACTCTGGAAATGCGGGATAATCAATGAAAAGCTTCTCGTAGCTCCGGGCGGCCATCTGGAGATGATTCCCTTTTTCATGGTGAAGAGCAATTTGTAAGAGAGCCACAGGAGCATATTCTGAATGAGGATATCGTTCCAATATCCGGCCGTACACGGCCCGGGCTTTCTCAAGGCAGGTGTGGGTCTGGTAAATTTGAGCAGCTTCAAATAAAGCGCTCTCAGCTATTTGAACCTCGGGAAAATCATTGGCCATGGTTTGATACTCCTCAGCCGCCTTGAGAGGATCCTGCTCCTTGTGCAATTCAACAGCTTTATATGTGGCCAGGGCCTTCATTTTATAAGCCTTTTGGCGGGCAATCCTCATCTCAGTCACGTTTTCCCGCCGCTCTTTTTTTATCATGTGATCATAGTCGTTGACAATCCGGTTATAGATATGAGTTGAGAGATCAAAGCGCTGCTGATCAAAATGGATTTTGGCCAGCATTTTCAGGGCTGCCATTCGGATCCGGTTTTCCGGATAGTTTTGAGCAATATGGGTGAAGACCTGGACCGCCTCGGGGTATTGTGTTTTTCGAACGTATAATTCTCCTTTTTTATAGAGAACCTGAGGGAGATACTGATGATTCGGAAAGGTATGCCAGATGTAGTCACAGGCGGCCAGAAACCTTTTCTCTTCCAAAGTCCATTCCTCAGACTGAGATATTCCGGAGCTCCGGTTCGATGTTTCATGGATTACTTTTTCCAGGCACAGGATTTGCTTATAAGCTGCCTCTCCCGTAAATTGATCAAATTGCCCGTCTTTAAGGATTTTTTCATACTCGGCCAGAGCTTTTTCATATTGACCGGTTTTGAAGAGGCATTCAGCCAGAAAAAAGTTGATCGTATAAACCTGCTCATCTGTTGGCAGGTGATCCAGATTCTGTCTATAAAAATCGACGATTTTCTGATATTCCTCATTATCCTTTGATTCCATGAGATACATGGTGGAGCGACTGATGGATTCATCAATCAGGAAGGCTACCTGTGTTCTGAGCTCATCATCATTTCCTTTCCACCAGGGTGTGTTTTCGCCATACTTGGTAATGAGCATCTCTCTGGCTGTATTGGCCGCGATTGGATTGTCCATGGCCAGATAGCACTTTTCTATCTCCGATTGTAGGAGCGGTGCAGCCGGATGCATCGGATGCCTTTCAATGGCCTCCTGATGAGCTATGACCGCTTCTTCATATTTCCCCCGATCGAATAAAATACTGCCATATTCCTGCAGTATTCGGAAATGGTATGGCTTATCTTCCAGGGGATGAAGTATTTCCCTGGCCTTTTCCCAGGAGTTGTATTCGATGAGTATTTTGGCCAGATGGCAGGTAATCTCATGGAGCAGATCGAAGGCTTCAGTCTGAAGGTAATGATTGGCCAGAGAAATAAAAGCCTCAAGGGCCTTTTCATATTGATTTTGCTGGTAATAAGACCAACCGAGTTTAAAGGAGACATTATTTCGATACTCTTCGGGGAATTTCCCCAGTTTCATTGACCGTTCATAGTAGTCAATTGCCTCAGCAAATTTATTCTCATCGAAGGAGATTTCTCCAAGACGAAGCAGGACTTCAGGCTGGAGGGGGCTCTTCGGGTAGTTGCTTAACAGGTGGTGAAAAAAATCTTTGGCTAAAATGACTGCGCCCTGATCCTGATATATATATCCTAAGGCGTACAATACCTTTTCTGAACACTCGCCCCGCGGAAATTCAGATAGTATCAGGCCATAGGTCTTGATGGCCTGATCAAAATCGGGTCTGGTTTCCACCAAAAAATCTGCCGGGTTTTGCTCAGTCTCAGCCGCCCGGAGCTGGAGCTGAAAATCAATAACGGATTTCTGATAATAGCCTTCAGCCAGTTGAAAGAGGATCCTTTCCCGGTATGGGCTGGGAGGGTATTTTTCAAGAAATGCCTCATGAATGGCAGTTACTTCCCCCAGAGCCGAAGAAAAGCCCTGGGAGCGATTTTCGTGAAAGGGAGAGAAATTCTCCTGTAAGTCAATCATTATTATTTCCAGGTTGGCCCGATCCCGCAGCTCGGCCAGGCGATCAGTAACCAGACGTATACTCCCGGCTATCTTAAGATCGATTTGAGAGAGCAGGGCCTCTTTGATTTTTCTTAACTCCCCGCTTTTTTCCTTCACGGATCGGTAAACCTCCTCAAGGTGAGTCTGACCGCGGCCAAAAGGCGAGAGGGGATTGATATTCGTCCGCCCATCCTTACTCCGGTTATCATATTCGGCCCTCTTCCGGCAGGTATGCCCTGGCTCAAGGAGAAGATTTTCCATGGAAAGGAGAATTTCTTCCAGATCCAGAAGCATATCCCACCAGCCGAGAGAAGCCTCCAGTCCGGGATGATCTTTTATCTCCTGATAGAGAAAAGTGACCGCAGGGGAGTCTGACTGCGGCTCCTTTCTGCTTACGAGGGAAAGCAGGAAGGCCTCTAACCGCTCCGGATCAGCCTGAAAAAGCTCGATAGCTGAAAGAGCAGCCTGGCACCGGGTAAGAGTGTCTTTCAGATAAGAACGAGCCTTTACATAATCTTCCTCCTGCTGAGCCTGGCCTGCCAGGCTCAGTCGGGCATCGGCCAGGAAATAATGTTCTAACCCGATGGTGGAAAGTTCCTCGATAATTCCTTTTATTTCTTCCCATTTCCTTAATTGAAAAGAGATGAATCCCTTTCCCATAAGCGCGGAGGGATAATATCCACTTTCGGCCGGAATTTTTTCAAACTCCTTATAGGCCTTCTCATATTGTTTTTGCCGGTAGAAAATCTTTCCCAAAAGAAGGCGGGCATCGTGGATAAGGTCATCAACCTTGAGTCCATGTTCAAGGATACGATGCATCTCCGGCAGAACTGAGTATGGAACCAGGGATTCCGCACTCCTGATCACCTTCTCCAGGGCCAGGGCGGCCATGTGATCGTGGCTCGATTTCAAACAGCAAAGTGATTGCAGATATTGCGCTTCCGGATAATAGGGTGATTTCCGGGAAATGGATTTGAGAATATCTTCAGTCTGGCCGTACTCCTTTCTCCGATAGGAGGATTTGGCGGCCACATATCGGGCTGGATCATGGAATTCTCCTTCTCCCCGAAGGCGGGTGAACTGACGAAATTCGGATAGAACCGCCTCATGTTCTCCCGACAGATAATGAGCCATGATCAACCTGAGCCTGGAGACCTGACTGGACTTCCCCTGGGGAAATGTTTTCAGAATCTGCTGGTAAGATTGGCTGGCCTTATCATACATCCGGAGCTGTAAGAAGCATTCCGCTTCCAGGAATCGTGCCTCTTCAAGCTGAGGAAGATGAGCGAAATTTTGCTCAATCGTTTTTATGGTTTCCAGACATTTCAGGTAGTCGCCGTTTCGATAAAGACTTCCGGCCGCCTCAAGTTCAACTCTGAACCGCTCTTCGGATCGAGGCGGAATCGATATCACCCGGGGGCTGTGGCTATCGTTTATGGACATAAGAAAAGATAACGTTCGGTTCTTTTCCCCGGGAAGATGAAAGGAGCATGTTTTGAGTATTCTCGTATCCATGAATGGTTTTTGATGCAGGCAGTATGAGTCGGAAAGAAAGGTGCAGCGCCTTATGTGAGGGGGATTTGGCTTTTCTGCCTTTAAAGGGGTAGACAGGTCAAGGCATAGAAAGGCAAGATCAAGCTTATGTTCTCCGGGAGGGATATCCGGGATGGAGATCCTCTGGATCGTATGCCGGTAAAGAAATTCCGGTTGGTCAGGGGAGGAATGATAGTGACGTACCTTACCGTCTACGTTTAAGACCGCGTCGGTCAGGAGGAGATCGGAAGAGGCATCGTTACGGAGATACAAGGTAACCTGACTTCCGGGCTGGTGAAGGCAATCGTTCAGCAATCGAAGAAGCTGATCAATATCAGGAGGAAGAGACTTCTTTATATCGTTCATCCGGTTGCCCGGGTTTTCTTCCTGAGGCCTTTCCAGATCGAAGATGGGAAGCAGCCATTCCTTCGCTTCCGAAAAACGTGGGAAGAAAAGGAAGATGAGAAAGATGACCAGATGTATCGAGTTTAGGAGAGACTTGATATATGTGCGGCTCATGTATCTCACCATGTATGCTTATTTCTACCGCTCATGGCAGGAGTTCATGGTATATCCCGGATCCACCATCTCATCCCTCCCCAAAACCTTTTAGGCCATCTCAAGGCATAGCCGGTGAAGCCTGAACGAAGCGGTATCCTGCTCAAACGGGAGACGGAATATCGATAAAAGAGACCTCAATGGGGAATTTTTCTCTGATAAGCTCAGAGAGTGCCTTAATGCCAAGGATCTCTGTATGGTAGTGCCCGGCTGCCAGAACATTGAAATTCATCTCTTCAATCTTTCGAACAAGTGATTCCTTCATATCTCCACAAATAAAGAGGTCAGCTTCGGCCTGGAGAGCCGTCTCCCACAGGGTGGAACTTCCTCCGCTTATGATGGCTACCCGTTGAATTCTGGTGGGGCCGAATTCAAGGGCCAATACCTGGCGGCCATAGAGTGTCTCAACTTTTCTGATAAACGATTTCAGGCTTTCCGGTCGGGAAAGGTGGCCGATAAAGCCGACATCCAAGGGGTGTAAATCATTCAATCCAAGCTTTTTGCAGGCCAGGGCATTATTTCCCACGTCCGGATGCGCATCCAGGGGCAGATGATAGGCCGCCAGATTCAGGTTGTAAGCGAAGAGAAGGGCCAGCCGATCCCGGAGTGGGCCATGGAAACAAGGTGGATCAGGGATATCCCCTTTGAACAGACCATGGTGAACGAGAATAAGCTCAGCTTTATGGAGGATGGCCTCATCGATCAATCGGCGGCTGAAAGTAACTCCTGATACGATTCTCTGCACAGTCGGAGAACCATGTACCTGCAGGCCGTTTTTACCATAATCCTGAAAGTGATCCACGTTCAAATAGGCATCGAGAAAAGAAAGTAACTCTTGCCGTTCCAACCTTAGACTCCCTTTTTATTTTCATTTTTTTTGTTTATTGAGAAAAAATATTATCATAGTTCCCTCTCTTTGGCAACGTTGGGAATGATGCCGGTTCAGTACGATTACCTGAGGTACCCTCGAAGACGGTCATAAAATTTTACCCCGCCATTTTTTTTATCTCACTTCACGGCTCATAATTACCATAACTGAAACATAGGGGAGAATTTTTATGAAAATTGTTGCAAATTGATATGAAAAAAAATTCACATCCATTGCGGCCATACCTTCCAAAGGGCTCTTTTGAGATCACTTATGGCCATGTTATGATTGTTTTTTTTAGCAATTGGGCTCTATGCATATTTCAGGAAACATATCAGCTCACCTGGAATAAAATTTGCAACAAAAAAATAGCAAGTTGCTGTTCCGGTCGCGGAAATGAGACGATCACGGCTCTATGGACAAAGAGGGAAGTTACAGCCATGGAACAACAAATCAGGAAGCAGGGAAAATTTTCAGGTAACCTCTTAAAGATATCTTTATGCTTTTTGATTGGCTTCCTTTGTCTTATAGATGCGCCGGAATACGTAAGGTGTCATCACCTCGGCCTCTGTGAATTCCTGGAAGTAATGGCCAGTCTGGATACTACTCAGAAAGCTGCGAAAATGATGGCCACCTTGAGCAGATTGGCCGGTCCATCACCAGATCGAGGAGTTATTGAGAACGAGGCCGACTATCTCGCCCGGCTCATCGCCGCAAGTCAAGACCCAATTTCGGTTCCAACTGCACTGGTTTGGACCGACCCGTCGCCCACGAGCTACGGACCCACTGATGACACCATTGATATTACGC
>JBLIRT010000139.1:0-8523 GCA_049472445.1 bacterium | reverse complement strand
GATGATTTACCGCATCGCCTTCCAGCAAAATCAGCTCATGTCTTCTTTTGCTTAGGGCTAGAAACAGCGAAAGCAGCATAGTGCATATTAAAAGCCAGGAAGATATGGGAACCCGAATAGCCTCAGCTCCCGCAATTACTCGAAGCACGAATCCGGCCGCAATGGAAAAAGCATCTAAAATAACCACCTTCTTCAGTATATATGAATAAGCTATCTGAACGATGAGATAAAGAGAAGCGATCAGAAAAAAAGACTGGCTTATAAACCAGCCCAAGAGCAACGACCCCCAAAGAATGGCCGTTATCCCCCAAAGAGCTGTTGATTTCGCCAGTTTGCCGGAAGCTATTGGTCTTAATCTCTTCAAGGGATGCTTTTTATCTGCTTCCATATCCAGCATGTCGTTTATTATATAAACACACCCCGAATATGAACAAAACAAGAGAAAAGCAACAGTAATTTTGCCCAGCATTGCCCAGTGGAAAATATTTTGGGAAAAAATAATGGGTGCGAAAATGACAATGTTCTTAATCCATTGATGAGGCCGCATGGCTAAAATAAGGTACTTTGCCTTCAGAATTTTTCCCGAGATCCGAGAGGAAGGATAAGACAAAGATTTTCCTGAATGGAACTCCATAAACACCTCCAGCTGATTATTGGGGTCATCGTAATGGCTACGGCTATGTATTGAACTATGGACTTGAATTTAAAGAGGAATCCATCATTACGTACGAGTATTATCCTTTATAAGAGCCAGCCTGTCAAGGACATTGATATCTTTGACATGATTACCCTGGATAAGATACGAGATACATGAATAGTAGCTAAGCATAATATAAACCGAATAGGTAATGCATCGGGCAGGAGTGATTCTGCTTAAACCCATAAAGTGGTGCTGCTGACTGTTCCTGGTCTCTAGCATTTTTAAAAAAGTAAGTATTAATTACGGTAAATTTTATTAAATAAAACTATAAATATCTTGATTCACTTATAAGTAAAGATTGGCAAAAATTTTAACTTTACAAACGTTATCTCAATAGGCTATAATCATAAGAACTTTTACGTAAAATTGTTATCAAAACAATGTACCATTTTCCGAGATCAAGCACCCCAGCGAGGCAAGATATTATACCTGAAGAGATCACTGGACTTATATATCAAACCTTTCATTATCAAATCTAAATAAGAGGAGGGCTAAGCACGGTGGCTGCCAAAATGAATAAGAAAAAAAAAATTAATCATAATCATTGTAGGTATAGTACTCTTTGGCGTAATAGCCTTTGCTGGGATCGAGTTAACCTGTACCTCCTGGTTTTGCCTGCGTTGCCACGAGATGGAGGAACTCGGTGCGAGTTGGAAACTGTCTAAACATGGCCCTGATAACCCAAAGATGAATAACTGCATGAAATGTCATGCTCAGCCGGGATTCCTGGGATTCGTTAAGGCTAAAATCAGCGGCCTCTTCTCTCTTGTTTACCATCTGAGTGGGGATTATCACCTCGAGGCCACTCAGCCGGTTGTATGTATCCGGGAGGGATGTCATCAATTGGAGGATCTGGATCGGGCCAGCCGCCCAGATAAGACCGTTGCCATGGACCATGGGATACATATAAAGGTCATGAAAGAAGTGGGCACAAGATATCAGTGCATGCCCTGCCATCGTGACATTGCCCATGGAGATGAGACATTTTTACCTGATATGAAATCTGTCTGTTTCCTGTGCCATACAGATAAAAGTATTGGGGCGGACAACTGTGCCTTATGTCATCCTACCCATCCGAAGGTTGGCTTGGAAGGAGAAGACGCTGACCTTATGGAGTTACATCAGGATTCCGGAACTTCCTGCGTAGAATGCCATACCGAAGCCTGCAAGGCCACTAAAGCTACTTGTGATAGTTGCCATGAGGGTGACAACTATGGAGATATGGTCATTTATAAGGGAAAGGCAATATAGGGCGAAGTAATACCAATGGCGTAAGTGTTTCCTATTTTTCTCCGTCTTTTATGGCAAATTCCTTTGGATATGGGAAAATCCCATATGACTGATCTCAATGGTTGCCATGGGGAAGGAAAAGTAGGAGCTCCATAAGATGAAAAGCCATATGATATTGGTCATATGTTAAACAATGGAAAAGGCAGAGTGATTTTTCCCTCTGCCTTTTCCATTGATAAAAGATGATCTCATACAAAGTATGATTCTAGAGGATAACATTACAATATCGGAAACTTTCTCCGATGAGCTCAAATTAAACTGGTACTGAAATACCTTTCCGCACGGTCCGGCAGAACAGTAACGACACATCCCGCCTCCCGTCTGGCAACTAATTCAGCAGCCCAAACATTGGCTCCTGATGAGGTGCCGACCAAAAGACCTTCCTGCCTGGCCAGGAAGCGGGTAGTCTGAATGGCATCTTCATCACTTACCGTTACAACATCATCAATTAACGATACATCCAACACCGGAGGAATAAATCCGTCACCAATCCCCTGGATCTGATGTAAGCCAGGCTCCTGTCCTAATAAAGCCGAACTGTTTCTGGGCTCTACAGCAATAACTTTAATATGAAGATCTCTTTCCTTTAAAAATCTTCCAACTCCCCCGAGGGTGCCTCCGCTCCCCACTCCGGCCACAAAGGCATGAATCTTTTCTGTCATTTGGTTCCAAATCTCATGGGCTGTGGTCTTATAGTGTATTTCCGGATTCCTGGGATTGGTAAACTGCTGCGGGATGTAAATATGGGGATCATTCTTAGCCATTTCCACTGCTTTATCTACAGACCCCTGGATGCTCTTCTCTGCAGGTGTGAGAATGAGCTCTCCACCAAAGGCTTTGATAATTTTCTTTCTCTCCTCACTCATGTTTTCAGGCATAACGATAATTACTCTATAGCCCTTTTGAACTCCCACAAAGGCCATACCTATTCCCGTGTTGCCTGAAGTAGGTTCCATAATAATGGAATCCTTTTTGAGTATTCCCTCTCTCTCGGCCTCTTCAATAAGATATTTAGCTACCCTGTCCTTAATGCTGCCGCCGGGATTAAGAAATTCCGCCTTAGCAAAAACAGATGAATTTACCCTTTGTAAACGTATCAAAGGAGTTGAGCCAATGCACTCCAATATACCATGAGCCATGTTTCTATTTCCTATAATCTTTCAGAGAAGGCCGGATAACAAGGTATCTTTCAAGATGATAAATATTATAGCAGGTTACTTCCTTTTGTCAACGTGATAAAAGGGTAAGCCTCATTCATGGAGCCTGGAAGTGTGTAAATCATTCAGCCGGTGCTCTCAAACCTCGAAGAATGACTACCACACGACCTGCCAAAGCTGGGGCCTGTTTTGGTGGCCCCAGCTGACCATACGCCGTCAAAGAATATCTCAACACCTATTATAACTCCTTTAAACTGATCCTTAGCCTCACCATCAAGGTCTTAAAGCCTTTTACGGTTAATATTTGGTTAAGGTAAGAGTTCCCGACTCCTGATCCACACTGCTGCTATTGGTGATTCTGTAGTTTCCTGAAAGTACATATCCGCTAATATTCCCGATAATGGTCAAGTTATAAACACTTGTACCGCCACCAATCGTTGCTGAAAGCTGAAAGGCGCTATTGTTAACAAATCCATTCAGGGTGGCATTCAGTTTGGCCTGATTCGTTTGAGTCGTAAAATTGATGCTTCCCGTCAAATTATTCCCATTTTGAGTCAGGGTCAGTACTGCGTTTCCTTGTGTTGTGCTCGTCGGACCGGTGCTCACCCAGGTGCCTCCCCAGGTTCCTGTCAGATTAGTAACCGTAGTAGTCGGAAATGACGGAGTATATGGTACCTGTGGATAGGCCGGGGTATAAGGCACTTGGGGATAACCAGGATAATATGTCTGAGTCGCCGGATACCCATAAGGGCTATAAGAAGTTGTCGGGTAAGTAGCAGGATAGTACGGATACGTAGGAACAGGATACGATGTAGCCGATGGATACCTGTTCAGGTAAGGGTTGGTAGCCCCATATGAACTTACTGGTGTATAAACAATGGTCACGGTTTGTGTATAAGGATCAAAATAAGAACTTCCCGTGATTGGGGAAATTCCAGAATAGCCAGAAGAGTAAGTCGCGGGGTAGGTCGCAGGATAACCACTTGAATATCCAGGAGAATATGACGACGGATAGGTAAGCGGGGCGGAAAATCCCGTATAAGTACCAGGATAAGCAGAATAGGTAGCAGGGTAAGAGCTTTGGTAGGTCAAAGAATATGGGTCTGCGTAGGTTAAAGGAACCGATGATGTCGAAACTCCCGGATAGGTACTAAAGTATGTGGCAGGATAGGTAGAGTTGTATGCCGTTGGATAGGTAAAAGTCTGGCACCTGCCAAAGTTGACCACAAAGAGCACAGATAAGATAAAGACTGTCAGCCCTGCCAGCAACCGACTCACCACATCCACTGGATTTATGTCCTTCATCTCCATCTCCTTACTAGCTGTAAATTAGCATTGAAATCCAACCTTCGGTCTGAACCTTACCAAACTATACCTCATAGGAACTTAGCTACTTTTGGAAAGAGTCGATCAGTTTTCAGAAAAAAAATAAAAGCAACTACCATGCCACCAAATTTTATCACATAACATGTAGATATAATTATATATTTATAGTATAATAATTTTTTTGCTCGCCTTGTAGGCTGGAAGAGATAGAAAATCGAACAGAAGCTGATTAAGCTTATAACAGAGGATGAAAAAGGTCTTAAAAATTTAAAAACAGATGGATACCGGATAGATATGAAGGCCGCGCTGAATTAGGAACAGTAAGCTGTCCTTGTCTGCATTGAGGGCTATCGCCTCCTTAAAGTCCTTTACGTTTTTCACTTGCCTGTCATTAATTTGGCGGATAATATCGCCCTTTCGAATCCCAACCTTATCGCCCGGACTATTATCTCTAACATGAGTAATAACAACTCCTGAATCCAGGTCATATCTCAGTTTCGCTGCCGGGTTGAGATCCTTTACTGATAAACCAAGGAGGTCCCTGGACATTTCCTCTGCTGCCTGAGGAGTAAGTCTGTCCGATTGAAGACTTATGGTAAGAGACTCCTTCCCTCTTATTAAGGAAACCTTCATAAGACTATCCGCCGTATAGCCGGCTACCACAGAATAATAGACCTCTTGTGATGAAATCCGCTCTCCATTTATTTCCTGGATAACGTCCCCCCGGCGGAAGCCTGCCTTATCAGCCGGACTATCAAGGACCACTTTGGTAATAATGACCCCCTCCGGATGCTGAAGATTGAAATAGGTAGCTAAATCACTGTTGAGATCTTGAACACGAATCCCGAGCCAGGCCTTGTGAACCCTTCCATAATGAATTAAATCCGCCACAATCCTTTTAGCCCTGTTAATTGGTATGGCAAAGCCAATTCCTTCTGCTTTTTGATAAATAGCGGTATTGATACCAATCAGCTCACCGTTGATGTTTAACAACGGCCCCCCGCTATTGCCCGGATTAATGGAAGCATCTGTCTGAAGAAAGTCATGATAAACCAAATCATTATCGACTTTCACCGTGCGCTTGGTGGCGCTTATTACCCCTGTAGTTACCGAATGTGACAATCCAAAGGGATTGCCGATGGCAATCACCGTCTCAGCGATCATAAGGTCATCAGATTGCCCCATATGGATGAAAGGGAGGTCTTCAGAGGAGTCTATTTTTATCACAGCCAAATCTGAACGGGGATCAGCCCCGATCAATTTCCCTTCAAACTCGCGATTATCTATCAGGGTAATTTTTATTTTTGATGCTTTCAAAATAACATGCTCATTAGTCAGGATGTACCCCTTGGGATCGATAATAACACCCGAGCCTAAACTTTGCTGCTTATAGCTTCTCGAGGGAAAAGTATCAAAAAAGCTGTTGAAAAAACTATCGAAAAATGGGTTGCCGAACGGATTTACCCTCTCCCGGACTATTCGTTCGGTACTAATATTCACAACTGCCGGGCTGGCCTTTTCAACAACTTCTACCACCGGAGTCCTCCGGCCATCCTGTGATGTAGAAGCCCTGCTCGGGAACACCCCATGGATCAGCAAAAGGATGAGAAAAACGAAAAAGCTCAAGAGGTGAAAAAGGCCCTTCTTGGCCTGGGATTTTTCACCACTGGCCAAAGCAAATTCGCGAAGCAGTTCCTCCTGCCGTTTGGTAAGCGCAGTTGGAACCTGGACAATTACCTGTATCTGCTGATCGCCCTTCCCTTTTCCATAAACATTTGGGAATCCAGCTTTTTTAATTCGAAATACCGTGCCGCTCTGCGTTCCTTTGGGAATGTGTAATTTATGTGTACCATTCAGGGTGGGAACTTCAACTTCCGATCCGAGTGCAGCCTGAGTAAAGGATATAGGTACTCTGCAAACAACATCGTCACCGTGACGGGAAAAAAACTCGTCCTCTTTGACCTCTATGAAAAGGTAAAGATCTCCGGGTGGCCCGTTATTCTCGCCAAGAGCTCCTTCACCGGAGATCCGGAGTTGTGAGCCGCTATCAACTCCGGCGGGTATTTTGATATGCAACTTCCGCTTTCGGGGAAACAGGCCGAGGCCCTGACAATCCGGACACGGTGTTTCGATGATTTGGCCCTCTCCCCGGCACTGAGGACAGGTTGTACTGATGCTTAAAAATCCCTGGGTATGAAGGATCTGCCCACGCCCACCGCAGGATTTACATACTTTCGGTGAGGTTCCCGGCTTGGTCCTGGTCCCCTGGCAGGTTTGACATGTCTCATAACGATCAACTTCAATATCGGTCTCAACTCCAAAAGCTGCCTCACGGAAAGATATCGATACGTTCTTTTTCAAATCGGCTCCTCTGGAAGGCCGATAACGATGGGTTCTTCTGGAACGGGTACCAAAAATATCACCAAATATATCACTGAAACTGCTAAATATATCACTGCCGAAGAGATCATCGAAACTAAAGCCGGTGAATCCTGTATCCTTTAATCCTGCATGGCCGTAACGGTCATAAAGGCTTCTTTTCTGTGGATCACTCAGTACTTCATAAGCTTCGGAAGCCTCTTTAAACTTCTCTTCAGCCTCAGGATTATCCGGATTCCGATCCGGATGATATTGTAAGGCCATCTTTCGATAAGCCTTCTTTATTTCTTCCGGAGTAGCACTCCGGGAAACTTCCAAAACTTCGTAATAATCTTTCTTTACCATAGTATCAATGTCCTCACGGCGACCCCTTACTCGTCTCCTCTTGGATTCCCCTTGCTTTTTTTCATGAAGTTTATGGATGGAGTTTTATAGATACCTATCTCCCTATTTATATATAACATATTATTTTCAAATGAATTAGTTTACACCCTTTCATTTAAAATGTCAACCTGTCCCCCATCAGATGTTCCCTACCTTACTATCCAACCAGGATGGTGAGGGGGTGGGTGGCCGCTTGAGCTCGGAGACGGGGTCGCGATCGAGTATATTTCATTCTCTTCTATTCAACCAGGATGGTGAGGGGAGGGGGGTTGGCCGCTGGAGCGGCATAGGGAGTCTTTTGATGAAGCTTCTTAGTGAAGCTGAGCGTTAAAAATGGCCGTTGTCTGAGCGAACAGCGAGTTCGGCCATTGAGCGAAGCGAGCTTAGAAGCTTCCAAAAGACGACCGTTCAGCGAAAGCAATCACCCACCTCCCTGGAAGCGATCACCCACCTCCATGGAAGATGGGGAACATCTGATCCCCCATAATCAGAACCATCGCCTCTCAATCCTTAAGTCTCGCCAAAGGAATCTTAGCACCATTTTTTCAGGCAAGGGTTTCCATAGAATAACCGAAGAGGTCACACCACCACCCTCGGCTTGCTCCTGAGATTTAAAATGGAACAATTTATGCAAATACTTAGCCAAGGTATTTTTAAATTCATTTTGCAATTTATTCGGTCTATACTATAATTAATAGGGAAGATTCAATTTGGGAAATACCCTTTCTTATTATCTGGCAATGAATGGATTACATTTTTTTATCAGGATCAGCAGACTGATCTATTCACCCATATCTATGAAAAAAGTGATCAGTTATTGACCACACGGCCTGAGCAAAAGGGAAATAAGTAATCATCAAGGTGTCTCATGAGAGAGGAGAAGAGAGGTTTTCATGGAGCATAACTTCAGCCGGTTATTCATGGGCTATCATTTCATGTTTCTCTTGCTTGGCAGCGTAGCCGTCACGTTCCTGGGATGTGGTGTTTCCCATGAAGTCCATGAAGATTTTCGCGCCCCCCATATGATGTATACACATTTTCAGGAGCAGACCGGGACGGAATATATTCTGCAGTCAGGAGACGAACTTGAAATTGCTTTCTTTTATAATCCCGAACTTAATACTACAGCGGTTGTTCGGCCTGATGGGTTTATCTCTCTTCAACTCATTGGAGATATCAAAGCGGGCAATGACCTCACCCTCGCGTACTGTGCTGAAATTGGGCGCCAGCCACGAGATGGTGCGGGGGTCGTTACTTCCCGGTGGAGGTTTAACAGGCGTGGATTCT
>JBLIRT010000138.1:0-8548 GCA_049472445.1 bacterium | reverse complement strand
GACGGCAACGGCACCGGCGGCGACGACTTCGTCCGCAACTTCGAGATCGCCTCGGGCGTGGTGCCAACCATCTCCGTCGATGACGTTTCCGTGATCGAGGGCGACGTCGGAACGACCGACGCCACCTTCACCATCTCGCTGTCCAAGGATATCTACCGGCCCGGCCAGTTCCCCTTGAACCTGAAGAGGGTGAAAGGCTTTCACCCTGACCGCATCATCAAAAACAATCCCCCTCTCAAGAATCTCTTTGAAGCCAGGCAAAGCATTTCAGAGGCTGAAGCCAGGGATGTCGCTCCTTTTGAGGTGTCGGAACGTCTCAAAGACTGGCCTGAATTGCTCTCTTCATTAGAGACGAAGCAAAGAAAACCGAAGGAATCAAAGGCCAAGGCACAACCGCCCAAGGCTCTCGATAATATTCTGAAGATAGTCTCCCTGCCTGAAGGGTCATCAAAAACCTCAACCGGATCCGGTTCCCTGATTTCTCAGATAGATGCTACCCTGCAAGGTATTCTGGCCACGATCTTTTCGAATGATGCCTTCAGGAACCTGGAATCTGTCTGGCAGGGGCTCACCTTCCTTACGAAACAGGCTGCAGTCGCCGGAGATATCGATATTTCTCTTTTCCCCGTATCCCTTCCTGCCCTGGAAGAATCCCTGGTCAAGTTACAGGACATCCTGATCCTCAATCCACCCTCCCTGATGATCATTGATTTTCCCTTTGACAGCTCACCCCGGAGTTTGGCTCTTCTTGAAAAAATTGCAGATTTCTCCGATCTTCTCCTCACCGCGGCTCTCGGCTGGATAAGCCCCCGCTTCCTCCACCTTGAGGACTGGGAAGAACTGAAAAAAATTCCCTATCTTCCTCATTATCTCGAAGAGCAGACCTTTGCCAAATGGAGGCGTCTGCGAGAATCTTCCCCGGCCAGATGGCTTACTCTGACCTGTAATCGGTTTCTCGTTCGCTATCCGTACGGGCCTGATAACCGCCCCGCTTCGGTCTATTTCGAGGAATCCGGCCATCCGTGGGTAAGTCCGGTCTGGGCCATGGCTTCCCTTATCGGCCAGAGTCTGGGCCGCACAGGCTGGCCAACCAGGTTTACTGAATGGTCGAAGGTACGATTGGAAAACCTGGCCCTTCACACCGGAGAGAATCTCAAGCAGATTCCTACCGAAGTATCCCTTCCGGAAGAGCGAATTCATCAATTTGTCAAGGCGGGCATTACTCCTCTGGCCAGCATCCATAACCAGGATACAGCCTTTACACCGGCCGAAGCTACCGTAGCCGGCGGCTCTCTGAGTTATCAACTCCTCGTTTCACGGATTATTCACCTTATCCTCTGGGCTAAGGACAGCCTTCATGAAGATCTTTCGCCGGAAGACCTGGCCGGATATATAAGAGAGGCCCTCACTCTCTTCTGGGAGAAGACAGGCCAGAAAGCGCCTGACCTCCTGGAAGTCTCAGCCAGTAAGCCGGACCCCGAAAAACCCGCTACGGTCAAAATTATGATTGCCCCCTGCCGGCAGATTCTGCCGTCCGGAGAAAAGGTAGTGCTGGAATTCCCCTGGTGATATACCCATCTCCATACGTGACACCACCCACGGAGTTTAGCCTGGAGAAAAGGCAGTGCTGGAATTTCCTGGTGAGGCCTGACTTTCCCGATTATCCGAGAAGCTCTTTCAAAGAGTCTTTCAAAGGATCAGGGATATTGGCCAGTGCTTCAAGATCGATGATTTCCTGAAAGGCTGGAATACCGGAAAATTGGGTAACCTGCAGGATGAAATTATCCGGCGGAAGAAAGGTTACGGGTGGTGCGCTGACCATAACCACCGGAAGGCCGCCAAAGTCGGGCAACTGTTTTATTTCTATTCGATAGCGTAAATCCTCAAGGAGTTGCTTTAAAGCCGGAAAATGCTCCAGAAACAGAACAAAAGCCAGATGGTCGGTCACTGATTGCTTCATTTCTTCCGGCTGCCGGCTTACCGTGCCTGAGAGCATGGCTTCAAGGCGAGGCAGAGGGCACTCACTCCGATAAGAGACGACCCATCTGGTAGGCGAGGTGATACGAATGGCCTTATCTTCAGAGCCTTCACAGTAAAGCGGATATTGAAAAGGGTTGGCCTCCAGCTGATTTGAGATGGGCGGTAAGGGTGGCTGGAGCTTTCTCGGCAGGCCGAAGGGTTTTTCACAGATAGCTGCATATCGCTCCTGAAGCTCGGCAAAGGACTTATCGGAGCCGGCCACCTCTTCCATAGTGGCACTTTTAATATACGTACCAAAAAGCCTTCTGGCGATAAAGAGAGGTTTAATCACATCAAGGTGGCTTTTAAGACGCCTGGTTAAGGTTTGGGCAACCTTATCCGTGGCCTGGCGAAGCTTCAGAAATTCCTGATTGTCCAGACTTTTACGAGTAACTTCCTCTTGGCTCATTTCAGATATTTAGCATAATCGGGTGAAGATGTCAATCCATAATCAGAGGGGATGGTGGCCCTAGGTAAGCTTTATGACATACACCTCGGCCTCGTCCTCTGGTGAGTAAGGGCCAAACATGATCGACTCAGGTGTGCCCTCTACTTTTACAAAATATGAGGTGTGGGGATCAAGCTCATTCTGAACGGCCCAGGCGGTATACTCTCTCTCACCGATAGTGGCTTTCATTCCCCTGATCGGATAATTGAGTACCGATTTGTCCGGCAGGCTCCCCTTCGGCCCGACAGCATGGGCGGTAATTTCAGCACCGGCCACGCCGAGCATGGCTCCATGCCAGGGCTTATGCTGCGGTCCCACCTCAAGCCACTGACCAATCCGGGAACTGGCATAGACGTCCAGACGATAATCTGAAACTACGTTTGAGGCCGGACTATGAACCTTAGCCACTAACTTGGCCCCTAAAGCGGGATCATCCTGAGCCAGGAAATCAGCCCCCTTCAAGGGAGTGGGAAGATCTTCGGACTTTACCGTATCACCTCCGGTGAGGAGAATTCCTATGGGAAAGGAAAGCCCTTTGTGGGCCTGTACCATGGTCACCAGAAGGGAGAGGCCGTACCGGATGGAGGAAAGAGCAAGGTCCTCAGATGAAGTCATGATCAGCCAGAGAGAGACTTCAGACTTCAACAGCTCCTCCCGCGGTTTACTCCAGGCCAACCCGGCCAGGTCATCCTCCCACAGGTGACCTTTTATCTCAAGTCCATAAGGCTGGAGCCGGCCTATGAGACCCTTCACCAAATCCTTAGAAGAACCTACTGCGGTAAGCCATATTGTTTTCATCATCCTATCCTTTCCGAAGGTTAATGGCTAAGCTCTATTATGTTCTTTCAAGGCTGCCAGGTAGTATCATATAGGTTTAAGGCTGCCTGTCAAGCTGAAAGCTCTATCGAACATCAGCTCTCAATATTCCCTGCTCCCCTCCCCTTCCCTGACTTTTCCTTCTGTGATGAAAAATCCGGACGCAGGCAAACCGGACCGCTCCATTTTCCTTTCCGTGGCTTTTACTTCTGTGAGTGAGGACGGCTCAACTCATCCATGAATTGCTGGAAAAGCTCAGGGCCAGGCCACCGTTTCTGCCTCAAATCACCGTTATCAGCCAGCCAGGAGGGAAAGAGGGTGAGGGGTATCAGACGTGGTTTTGAGTTGGTCAAAGCAGCCGAAAGACGAGCCAGGGGAGCTGACAGGGGGACAGGCATGGGAACTTTGGTCACATCGTGGCTATAAGGATCAGAGCACCACTCAGGAGGGGAAGTCACGTTATATTCACGGCAGGCTACCGGACGGTGATGGTAGATGCTGCACGATCCATCCGCCAGGAAGGGACAGGGCATCCTGAGAGAAAAGTATTGTTTGGCCACAGCCAGTACCGGGCCATCGATATATTCGGGGGCCAGCAGTTGATCGATCAAATTCCGGCCTTCAAGTTCCTGCCTGATCATTTCAAATCGATTCATGACAGCAGATCGATGATCAGGGATAAAGGCATCGAGCATATCCGCCAGGTATAAGGCCTCAGGGATAGAGAGTGGAACCATCTGGCAGCAGCAGGTTCCGCATCCCGGCCGGCAGGAAATGGCTTTCCCCAGCTTTTCCTGGCTGCGGTTAGCACGGCTCACCAGAATATCGGTCAGTTCATAAGCCGTGGATACCAGGTCAGCCAGCCACATCGGGCCGCTATCAATTTCAACCTGGCCCTTGACCGGTCCAAGTGGTGTGTCGAACCTCACGCTGAAGGCAGTGGTAGATGGTCTGTTTTCATCCATATCCAAAGGTATAGCCCCAAAAGTTATAGCCCCAACTTACAGCTCACACCCTGATCAGAAACAAACCCGGCACGATGGAAAATCCATCCCGGTTCAGGCTTAATCATAGTCAGAGTGATATGAATATGTCAAGCTAAAGTCTTTCTCCCATAGGATCATCCCCTCTTAAATTCTTCAGGCTTATCAGATATCTATACATATCCCACAACTACAGCATTTTGTTATCGCTTCTTAAATTCTTCGTTTAATGTATGGATTCCCCCTTGAAGATGAGGGAATCAGTTGTTTTCGCTGATTTTTATAAATATCATAGCCATTATCGCGCCAATAAGATCTGCAACCAGGTCAAGGGAGGTATTTATATATCCGCCGACGCCTGTTTCAGGCACACACACTGTTGCCAGAAATTCAATTATTTCATTTAATGCTCCGACTCCCAGTCCTGCCATTACAATAACAATAGAAAGTGCTATCCACTTTTGGCCGGAGAGTGATGGCTTAATGAGATGATACATTAAAAGTGTGGCCACACCGAAACCGACGATATGAACGAACTGATCATATCTGAATATGCTATACGTCCTGGAAATGGGAAGAAGTATAATTTCATATAGTTTTATTCCCCTGATATAGAGGCCCCCGCCAGCCATATGCAACAATGCCCAGATGGTCAGCCCCCATAATATTTCGTTGGGATAATGTACCTTATTGTTTGTTGCTACAATCAGGAGCAGAAAGATAATTATGACACCGATATACATCAAGAATTCATAATTCTTTCGGGAAAAAAACAATGCTGTAAAAAAGGCTAAACAGATTATATTACTCAGTAATATCGGCACCTGGTTTTTTCTTATGAACATTTGGGTAACCCGCTCCCGAGGTCTCCATGCTGGCAGCCACTACTATTTGAATACATAAGGGTAAGCATGTTATTCTTGCAGATTATAGAGTATATTTTTTTACATTACAAACAAAAATTGTATGTTTTATAAAATGATACATAGGAAGTTAGGAAAAAGGGCACTCAGGACATTTACCTGGAGTGCCTTGAGATTAGATATTTGAACCTGTTCATGCTCCCGGGTGTCCGAAAACTCTGCCTGCCTTGCCTTGGAACAGTGCCCTCGCCTGGTGCCGGAGGTTTTCAGAAGCAGGTGCTAAGCCATTTCTTCAAGCCTGGCAATTCTTTCTTCAATCGGTGGATGTGTACTGAACAGAGACTGTATTCCTCCTCCCCGTAATGGATTCACTATAAACATATGAGCTGTGGCCGGGCTTGCTTCCATAGGTCTGAACCTTGTTCCCTGCTGTAATTTTCGTAAAGCATGAGCCAGCCATAGCGGATTACCGCTTATCTTTGCTCCATCTTTATCAGCTAAATATTCCCGTGATCTTGAAATGCCCATCTGGACAAGTAAAGCAGCTATGGGAGCAAGTATCATCATGACAAGATAAGGGATAAAGCTTCCCCCTTCCCGCCGATCGCCCCCAAAACCTCCAAATAAGGCCGCCCATCTGGCCATTGAGGCAAGCATGGTAATGGCACCTGCCATAACCGAAGCAATGGTGCTGATTAAAATATCACGATGTTTCACATGAGCTAATTCATGAGCCAATACTCCGGCTAATTCATTTCGGTCTAATATCTGTAATATTCCTGAAGTTACGGCCACAGCTGCGTGCTTCGGATTTCTGCCGGTGGCAAAGGCATTGGGTGAACTCTGAGGGATAATATACACCTTCGGCATCGGTAAACCTGCTGACCGGCTCAGGGATTCAACAACTTCATAAAGCATCGGAGACTGACTTCTCGTCACTTCCTGAGCCCTATACATTCGCAGCACAATTTTATCACTGAACCAATAGGAGCCGACATTCATGAATAAAGCAAAAGCAAAAGCCAGGTAGAGCCCCTGCCTTCCACCCAGTACCTGGCCTGCCAGTACTAATAAAACAGTGAGAAGACACATGAAAAAAGCCGTTTTTACATGATTCATTTTAACCTCCTCCTCATGATTTTGATGTTCCTCCCTGGCCGAAGACAGGAAAAGCACCCCAGACTCCATCCCCGCTTTATGCCTGAGATGCAGGAAGAATTCATATGGTTTTCATGTTCCTTAAAAAGCATATATCATGCCAGGTTACAATAAGAGTAATAAGCCAATGGAATCAATGAATTAATTCATTAAGAAATAAAACCATTGAGACCACTGAGATGGACATGAGACGGTGTGCTACGTTGCCTGATGATTGAAAGTTCCGCCTCTTGACTATGACCATCATAATACCAAAACTTACACAAAACAAGCCTATAAGAAACATAACAAAAGAAGGTGACGTGGCTCATCGGAAAACCACCAAAATACAGGCTGAATTACCCCCGATGAGGTTATGTGCCTGATGATGTTGGCGGGGCTGGGCTTGATGGTGTTGTCGGGACTGGTTGCGGCGGCTGTAATGGTGGGATGAGATATTGATAATTACTGTTCGGCTGAGCACTCAACACAAGTTGTCCATGTAACACTTTCCATACAGCATGTTGAGCCCTTCTGATGTGCGTTAATATACTTCCCACCGTGGGGAATTTATTTCGAGCCTCCTGCATCGTTGGAAATGGAACTGCGCGATCCGCATAGAGCGACTGATAGTCCCGTACAACAGGCGTACCCATCCCCATTATCCGGATCGGGCGAAGGGTGGTGGTCACGGAATTGTCGCTGCCCAGACTTGTCGCAGTATCCGAAAATATCTCGCCCCCTGACATCGATGCCTGTGGTGTACCGTCAAGTGGGTGATAGGCCGACAGAAATCCTTTTGCAGGCAAGTTCGTCTCCCGGAGCAGGTTTCCGGCCGGCTTGATTTTAACAATGGCGTATTCGTGATTTGTCCTGCAAAAAATGCACATATCAGCCTGGCCGACAGTCGTTTGGTTCCTATCGCCCGGAGCATGTTCTGTAAAGCGATCATGCAGTGGATGTTGAGGTGTGCGGCGAATCATGTCTCTAACACTTGCGCTTCCGTAATCAGTGTAGTTGTTGAACAGGTAATTGGTCAGGAAGAGGGTCATTGATACACAGGCCCATCCGCATGTAAGCAAATAATTGCTATTCCAGGTCGTCATACTTGAAAGGCTTGGCAGGTTATATGGGAAATTCATATCGGGCGGAGATCCGGGACCGCCAAAACCCCAATTATTCGTTGTGACTCGCCAGCCGCCGGAGCCGCCCACCGTGGGGTTCCCAAAAGATCCGCCAAAAATCATACCGCGGCAGGATATTTGTTCACCGGATATATTCTTTGTGAAACCGGTTCCTTGAATATTTCCCGTGTGGTAGAACACCCCGAGCGCCAGGTTGAGCATCAGCTGAAATTTCATGGACAGAAGGTTGTCATGAAGCCTTGCGCCATTGCGGGCACCTTCTGTTGCCGTACCTAAGAGAAAGCTTCCGGACGGATTGAATGACACGTTTTGGAAATCGGATTTTCAGGCGTGATAAAGGAACATGGCCAGGGGGAATTCAAGGACATCGCCGGCAAAAAATTCGGTGTTTGGGTGAATGACTTGCTTATAATAGTTGAGAACGGGTGAGGAAAAGGTACCGTTTTCTTCCTTGAGGACGCGAAGAGGGTCTTTTCAGAGCCTGGCACAAAAATCATCATAGACGGGCTCTTCCTCTTCGGCACAGTGGCAGCGGGTAACCGGATAATCAATTTGTTCTGCGTCTGAATTCTTTCTTGAGACCTTCAATAATATTGATTCTCTTGAATCTGTGCTTTTCCCTTCATCTTACAGCTTCCAAACGCTCACTCTCTACCCATCAAATAGCATGACAGATGCCTCCATCAATTATCAAGATCATGCTCATATTCATTCCTTTCATTTGGTTCCTTGGTAATTTCATTCTTTTCACCATAACAAGGAAATTGTTAAGCAAAGCTTAGCACTGGTTAAGGAGAGGAAAATAAAAAAACCGCCAGTACCTTGATTTTCGTCTATCTACCTTCTTTAAGGGTAGAACCAATAGACAATCACTGTCTATGAGTGGATTTAACGAAAACCACAGCACTGGCGGCTATTTATATTTTAGCACTCTGCCGAACCAAAATCAAAAATTTCATCCATCCTAAAAGCCAGATGACTGCTCATTTAACTTCTCCCCTATTTTTGAACAGGGCTGGATATTCATCACCACCACGCCCGCTACGGTCGGCAAGGAGTGAAACCCATTACTGCGGATTGAATCGGTCCCCTTTAAATAGTAAGCAATGAACCTACCATTGTTCCTCCAAAATCATA
>JBLIRT010000137.1:0-8556 GCA_049472445.1 bacterium | reverse complement strand
CCGCATGGTGGAAATCGGGGTCGAGTTCAGATACGGGATAAGAATAGGCCATGATAAGGCCTTGAAGGAACTCCGCGATGAATATCAGGCAGTGCTTATTACTGTTGGCGCCCATGGCGGTAAGAGCCTCGGCATGACTCATGAGGAAGTCCAACCGTCCGGATATATCCAGGGAGTGAAATTCCTCCGTGATCTCAACACGCTGCACCATCTTGGCGAATTCAAACCACCGGAAGGCGGTCACCTGGTAGTCGTTGGAGGCGGCAATGTGGCTATGGATTGTGCCCGTAGCGCCAAGCGCCTCGGCTACCCGAGGGTAAGTGTTATCTATCGCCGCACAGAGAAAGAGATGCCTGCTCATGAAGAGGAGATTCATGATGCTAAAAGCGAAGGAATAGAGTTTCACTTCCTGACCCATCCCATACGCCTGGAAGTGAAGGATGGGAAGGTTACCGGACTGACCTGTATTCGGATGGAGCTTGGGGAGCCGGATGCATCCGGTCGTTGCCGGCCTGTTGAGGTCAGGGGTTCGGATTTTTTTATGGCCTGCGATATCGTGATTCCAGCTATCGGACAGGTTGCTGACTTCTCTTTATTTACCGGGGACTTCCCTATTGAGACAACGAGGTGGGGGACCATAAAGATTGATGAGGAAACCATGGTGACCAGCCAGGATGGTATCTTTGCCGGTGGTGATTGTGTGAGTGGTCCGAAGTCACTCATTGAGGCTATGGCTCAGGGGTTACATGTTGCCCATTGTATTGATCAGTACTTATGCGGTGAAAAGATGAGTTTGCCGGAACATGAACGTATGTTTCGCCTTATTAAGGCTATGGGTCTGCCGCAATCGCCGGTGAACCGTGTCGGCAGGAAGGCCAGGTGTCAAATCGAAATGCGACCGGTTGAAGAGAGAATCTCTGATTTTCATGAAATAGAAGGTGGCTATACACCCGAAGAGGCTATCCGCGAGGCTGAGCGCTGCCTGAGATGTTATCGGATGGCCATGTTTTTAACTGAGAAGTAATACTGGTGCCGGTCATGAGCAAGGGAGAAAAAACAACGCCTGCGATCTCAGAAGATGAAAAAGTAATGCTTATTATTGACGGTCACACGGTAAAGGTTCTTAAGGGATCTACTATTCTGGAGGCAGCGACTCAAGTCGGAATTAAAATTCCCTCGCTGTGCTACCATCCTGCCTTGACTCCCATCGGCTCATGCAGGATCTGCGTGGTTGAAATCGATGGGATTGACCGCCCCGCTACCGCCTGTAATACGGAGGCTATGGAAGGTATGCGGGTAACTACGAGGTCGGAGCGGCTGTTTCACCTCAGACGGGAAGTGATCAAAATGATCCTTGCTCACCATCCGCTCAATTGTGCCCCTTGTCCGAGGAATGGAGATTGTCAGCTTCAGGACCTGGCTTATGAGTATGATCTGGTTACTCTGGATTTTCATGAGTATCAGATCCCCTCCGAGGAATTCCCCTGGAAGTCCTTTTCAACACCAATACTGGATTATCATCCCAAGCGTTGCATCCTCTGTGGCCGATGTGTAAAAGTCTGTACGGAAATCCGCGGTTTGGGGGCTATTACCATGCAAGGTGCCGGGGCCCGGACCGTAATTCAGCCAGTCATGGCTGATGAAGAAATAGCATCACGTTGTATCTCCTGCGGTGAATGTATGAGAGTATGTCCTGTGAACGCGATTGTGGAGAGGATGGGAGGAGTAAAAGGGAAGCCATGGGAGACCAGGAGAGTCCAGACAACCTGCGCCTATTGCGGAGTAGGATGTCAACTTGAACTCAATGTCGTAGGTAATCGTGTTGTGGGAGTCACCAGCCGTGATGAGGCAGGAGTAAATAAAGGCCGCCTCTGCTCGAAGGGTCGCTTCGGATATACCTTTATCCATAGTGAGGATCGACTCAGGCGACCATTGGTACGCAATGAGAAGGGACATCTTGAAGAAACCAGCTGGACACGCGCCCTCACCCTGGTGAGCCGTGAATTCAGAAGGATCAGAAAAGAGAGCGGTCCCGACTCACTGGGTGGGCTGTCCAGTGCGCGCTGCACCAATGAAGAGAATTATCTTTTCCAGAGGCTGATCAGGCAGGGATTCGGCACAAACAATGTTGATCACTGCGCCCGGCTTTGACACTCCTCTACGGTGGCCGGTCTGGCCACAGTGTTTGGAAGCGGGGCTATGACTAACTCGATTAAGGAGATTGAGCATGCTGATGTGATTCTGCTTACCGGGACCAATACCACTGAGAATCACCCCCTTATAGCTCAGGGAATAAAGCGGGCAGTCGAGCGTGGTGATGCGCGGCTGGTGGTGGTTGATCCACGGCGAATTGATCTTGTGGATCAGGCCAATTACTGGCTGCGTCAGCGGCCCGGGACTGATGTCGCCTGGATAAACGGCCTGATGCACTGGATCATAAAGGAGGATCTTCACGATAAGGAATACATTGCCCAGCGATGTGAAGGATTTGAGGGACTGGCCATTGAAGTGGAAAAATATACACCCGGCTATGTTGAGAAGCTTACCGGTATACCAGAGGATGATCTGAAGGCCGTAGCAGAACTGATCGGCAGGGCGGAACGGAGTACCTTCCTGTATGCCATGGGCATCACCCAGCATGTTACCGGTACTGACAATGTCAAATCATTAGCCAACTTAGCTATGATTACCGGTAATGTCGGTAAATACGGGACTGGCGTGAATCCGCTTCGCGGCCAGAATAATGTGCAGGGTGCCTGCGATATGGGGGCTTTGCCCAATGTCTTTCCCGGATATCAGCCGGTTACCGATTTGAAGGTGCGAGAGGCGATCAGGAATATCTGGGGTGCGGAATCATTGCCGGCCAAGCCCGGATTGACGATGACTCAAATGATGCCGGCTATACTCGAGGACCGGATCAAGGGTTTTTTTATTATGGGGGAAAATCCGGTTCTCTCTGATCCGAATTCCCACCATGTTGAGGAAGCCTTGGCCGGGGTTGATTTTCTGGTCGTCCAGGACATCTTTTTAACAGAGACAGCCAGACTGGCAGATGTTGTCCTGCCTGCAGCCAGTTGGGCGGAGAAGGATGGGACATTCACCAACACTGAACGGCGTATCCAATTGGTGAAGGCTGCCATTGGGCCGGTGGGTTCCAGCTTTCCGGACTGGCAGATAATCCAGCGTATAGCCCAGCTCATGGGAGTCTCTATAGACTTTTCGTCCCCGGAACAGATATTCAATGAGATCCGCCGTGTTACCCCTTCATATAGGGGTATTAGCTACCAGAGAATTGAAAGGGAAGGGGGGCTTCAGTGGCCCTGCCCGGACATTGATCATCCCGGAACACTTTATCTCCATAAGGATGGCTTTCAGAGAGGAAAGGGCCTCCTCACGGCTATATCATACCAACCTCCCGCTGAATTACCGGATAAAGAGTATCCCCTGTTACTTACTACCGGGCGTATGCAATTCCATTATCATACGGGAACGATGACTCGCCGCTGCAGAAGTCTCAAGACCCTGGCCCCGGAACCAAGGCTCGATATCAGTCCGGAAGACGCCGCAAAGTACAGGTTGGCCGAGGGTGACCTGGTCAGGCTTTCATCACGCCGCGGCAGTATAAAGATAAAGGTTCGCCTGAATAATAGCGTCGATTCGGGGGTCGTCTTTACCACCTTTCATTTCAGTGAGGCCCCGATTAACCGCCTTACCCATGATGCCCTGGATCCGATTGCCAAAATACCTGAATATAAGGTGTGTGCTGTCCGTGTTGAAAAGATTTCAGTTGAATGATTGGTTACCGAAAATTTTAAAATCCTGTTTCCACAGCTTTGGATTTAAGATTTTTCTCCTGATTGGGCTTATGTTGATTATTCATATCGGGGTGAACACATGGTACAATATTAGAATGCAGGAGCAGCTTGCTATCGAGGAAGTCCTCCTCCGGGCTGATAATATCGCTCAGACAATTCAATATGCTACAAGGATACATATGATTGAAAAGAGAAAGGAGATGATACGACAGACCATACATTACCTCGTAGAAAGATCTGACGGCATAGAACAGATCAGACTTCTTGATAAAAAAGGTAACATCAGGGAAACTACCGTACCGGGTGAGAGGGGGCGTATTATTAACCAGAGTGCCCCTCAATGCTTGAGGTGCCATACACATGAGAAGCCGTTTACCGCTTCGGAACGGCGTAAGGAGGTACGTATCCAGCAATCTGACGTCGGCAGTTACCGGGTAGCTTTGCTCACTCATGCCATTTACAATGAAAGTGACTGCTTTACCAGGTGCCACGAACACCATCCTGAGACCCAAAAGGTGCTTGGCATCTTCGAAATCGTCATGTCATTGAAGGATGTGGATCAAAAGATTGCCGGCAATCGGCGGCGATTTATTCAAATCAGCATCATAGCCTTTTTCTTCATTATAGGTAATCTTGGAGTTTTGCTCTTTTACTATCTTATCCGTCCCATGGATGCACTTTTGAAGGGCGTTCAAAGCCTGTCGCTGGGAGACTTCAATGCTGAGATACCTGTTTTCAGGTACGACGAATTTGGCCGGCTTTCACAATCATTCAATAACATGGTCAAGAAACTCAATAAAGAGATAGCTTACCGTAACCTTCTCCTGTATGATAACTCTGTGCCCACCGTGCAGGAGGGTGTGGGGGAAGGCGGGAACAGGGTGATTACAGATAACAGGCAAAGCCAGTCCGGATCTTCATTCGAAGAGATATATCAGCGGATTCAGGATGAAACGCATATGAAGCTCGTTCGTTCGGTAAAACTCGCTTCTCTCGGCCAGCTTTCTGCGGGCATCGCTCATGAGATAAATAATCCTCTCACTGCGGTTCTCAGTTATAGCTCACTATTGCTCGAAAAAGCCGCATCGCCTAAGGAAAAACAATGGCTGAGTACTATTGTGGAGGAAACAAAACGCTGTCGGAATATTGTGGCCGGCCTGCTTGATTACGCCAGGCAGTCAACTCCGGAAAAAGTTATTACCCAGATGAATGATATTATAGAACGTGCTATTTGTCTGGTTGAAAATAAGGAATCCTTTCATAATATACGAATTATAAAGAAGCTCGGTCCGGATCTTCCCCAGGTGAAGGTCGACAGGGGGCAGATTTACCAGGTGCTGACTAATCTGATGATTAACGCTGCAGATGCCATGGAAGGCAAAGGTACCCTGACCGTGGAGTCGCGGTCTCATCACATTGAATCAAAGATAACCGATGGTCGTCACTTCGTTGAGGTTTCAATAAGGGATACCGGTTGCGGTATCCCCGAGCAGAATATAGAGATGATTTTTGACCCGTTTTTTACTACCAAGGGTCCCACCGTTGGAACCGGCCTTGGACTTTCAATCTGCTATGGTATTATTAAACGTCACAACGGCAGTATTACCGTTCATAGTGAGATTGGAGAGGGCTCCACTTTTACTATTTACCTCCCTGTTGAAAAGGAGGAAGAGAATGAATAAGATAAGATTACTCATTGTTGACGATGAAGCTATCATACAGCAAAGTTGCGCTGATATTTTCACCGAAAAAAGTGACCATTATGACATCATTACGGTCTCTTCCGGAGAGAAGGCCCTCGCTGCTCTTGAAGAACAATCCTTCGATGTCATCCTTACTGACCTGAAAATGCCTGGTTTGCCTGGTCTTAAGTTGATTTCGGCCATAAGGAACAGGTTTCCCCAAACCGCTATTATTGTCATCACAGGTTATGCTACGGTCAAGACCGCAGTGGAGGCCATGAAGCTTGGCGCTATTGATTTTGTTCCCAAACCGTTTACTCCGGATGAAATTTTTGATGCTGTTGAAAATGTGGTAGCGAGGATAAAAAAAGGTTAACCTGCCCGTAATGCCTCAACAATATTCATGCGGGCTGCCTTTAAAGATGGGAACAGGCCGCCGGCTAAACCCATAATCAGCGAGAAGCCCAGCGTCTTATATATAATTTCAGGGCTGAGAGACAAGGTAAAGGTCAATTCGGAAAAGGTCTGAAAATTCATGGTTGAGACAGTCAGGGATTGGAGAAATGAGGCCAGAAAGAGCCCGAGAAAGCCGCCCAGAAGCCCTAAGAGAAGTGATTCCGTAAGGAAGGCAGCAAGAATGGATATTTTCTGAAAACCAAGGGCGCGCATGGTTCCGATCTCTCTGGTACGATTGGCTACAGCCGAATACATGGTGATAATAGCCCCGATAATCGCCCCAAGGGAAAATATCATGGCCATAGAGCTGGCCAGGGTGCGGAGAAATTGAGCCATAGGTTCTGCCTGTTCTAAATAATATTGGCTTTCCCTCTTGGCTTCCAGAGTCAGACGCGGATTATGCTCGATATGCTCTTTAACCCATGGAAAGTCTGATGTCTGGCTTAATCTGAAGGTAATTGAAGAGAAAACCTGGCGGTGGAAGGCCTGCATAAGCTGATCTCCATCTCCCCAGATTTCTGAACTGAACCCTGTGTTCCCTGCGTCAAATACCCCAACAACATGCCAATCACGTAAACCGAAGTGGATTGTCTCTCCGATTTCCCCTCCTTGAAATCTTTCAGCAACTCTTCGCCCACTCATTATTTCTGATGATCCCGGCTTGGGTGGCCGTCCTCTCACCACCTTTACCCGAGGACGCAGGAGCAGCGATTGCTCTTCGATACCTCGTATGGTCACGTTGGCTTGTTTAGCAGCCCCGCGTCTCGGCAGGTTGATGAGCACAACGAGTTCCCTGGCCAGTAAATAAGGGCCATCATTGCTAATGGCCACTTCAGGTTGGGTGGCAACGATAGAAGCTTCAGATCGATTGATACTGCTGAGTATCTCGGTCGTAGAACCCTTGCGGAGCAGGATAACATTATCATAGGAGCCGGTTTCAATCAGGGTTTGCCGCATCCCCTCAGCCAGCATCAGAATTGAGGCAAAGACGAGAACGACGAAAGCCATGCCCAGAGAGGTAAGCAGGGTGGTGATCCTTTTTATCCAGAGGTTGCGAAGGCTATAGACAAATGGTATCACGGGCTATCCGATCCTCCTCAATCCCTCGGCTATTGTGATTCTGGCAGCTCGCCAGGCGGGTAAAAGACTGGCCGTGAACCCCACCAGAAGAGAGGCCATCAGGTAAAGAGAGAACATACCATGATCCACTCTGAAAGCAGGAAGATAGATACTTGAGGACATACCGAAGCTCTTGACGACAGGGAAGGTGAGCACCATGCCGATGGCGCAGCCGCTCATGGTAATGATGAGGGATTCGCCGAAAATCATCCAGAAGATCAGCCAGGGGCTGAATCCTAAGGTTTTGAGTGTGGCGTATTCATGAATTCTTTCCCGGAACGTCATGGACATGGTGTTCGTTACTACGGCCATCATAATGATGATAATAACCAGGGAAATAAGGTGAACAGCGGTGAGAATAGCCTCGCTCATGGTAATAAAGCCCAACTGGAAAGCCCTTTCGGTTTCAGTCAGGGTCTGGGCCAGAGAATTTTTAAACGTGTCATCTACCGCTGTGGCTACCTTGGCGGCTGAATCGGTATCAGTTATTCCTATCACATAAAAGCCAACCTGATCTGCCTGTCTTGGAGATGTTTTTTTCAGGGTTTCATTGAGATAGTCCCAATGAAAGAGAAATTGTGACTCATCGGTAGCTTTGCCTTTTCCTCGATAAATACCGGCCAGGGTAAATTCCCAGTTGCCTGGGAAGATAGTACCTCTGAGAGTGATGTTATCACCGATGTCCCATCCATATATGGACGCTGTTTTATATCCTGCGATACAGGTCTTTCGATTATGAAAGAAATTTTTCTTCTGGCCCTCCGGCAAAAGAAATTCCGGATATAAGGCAAGATAGCTTTCCGGTTCAACAGCAATATTAGGGAAAAAATTTTTTGCATCACGGTATATTCCTCCAAACCAGTTCCCGTAAGACGTCCTTTGAACACCTTCTACTTTACGGATCTTTTCTCTATAGGAAAGTGGAAGTGAGAAAATCAGGGAAATGGAATTTCTCGTGACCAGCCGGCTGGCTGAAGAGGCCTCGGGCACTGTATACCAGGCGTTTACTGCTGTTTGCAGAAGGCCAAAGGCCAGGAGAGCTATGGTGGCACTCAGGATAGTCAGCAGGGTACGAAGGATATGGCGAAAAGCATTTCGGAAGGCCATCTTGAGAATAAATATCAAGTTAAGACCCCCTTGACCAGGTATCTTATAGTGCGGGCCTTTTCCGCTGCCTGGGGGTCATGAGTGACCATTATGACCGTCTTCCCAAGCTCTCTGTTGAGACGGGTTATGAGATCCAATACCTGCTGAGCCGAAGCGCTGTCTAAATCTCCGGTTGGTTCATCGGCTACGATAAGAGCCGGATCAGTGATAATGGCGCGAGCGATGGCTACTCTTTGCTGTTGTCCCCCTGAAAGCTCTGATGGAAATCGATCGAGATAGTCCGTCAGTTGAACTTTTGCCAGGACTTCTTTGACCCGGGTTTCGATCTCCTGCCGGGGAAGGCGCATTTCTTCAAGGGCTAAGGATACATTTTTTCT
>JBLIRT010000136.1:0-8580 GCA_049472445.1 bacterium | reverse complement strand
CCAGGGAGGCCTATTAGGATCATCAATACCTATATCAGATACGGGATCATACTCGGAACGGGAGGGTGTCCTGACGGCACGGGAAATGGAGGTCCAAAGATTTTGAGCCCTGGAGAGTTTCAAGAGCAGCCTCAGGCTTGGCTGAACCTCAAAACCGGTGTAATCGTTATGTTCAAACTTTGATCCGGCTATAAGCTGCAGCTTATCATCGATGATGTCCATCCCATCCTGGACAAAGGCACTGGTAATATCAGTTTTGCGGCTGGAGGGATTGAGTATGAAAACGGGCATCTCCGATGTCCTGGCTTCAAAGTGATCGCTGATGAAACGATAGCCAAGCCCCCAGATGATTTCATGGTGATTGGCCGGCTTGAAACTGTGCTGAAAATCGAAATCAAGGATATCGAACCGCTCTCTATACTGAGAGTTGCTGCTATATTCCTTCTCCTGTTGGGTCCGGTCATAATATAGCTGGACGGTCATATCAGAGGTATTCGAAATCCTGTGCTGCCACCGGCCCAATAGATACCCGCCCAGAAAGGTACTCTTGAGATCGACGCTTTCAAGCTCAGTATCAGCGATCTCCAGGTTCGGATCAGGAGGAGGAGAAGGAGGACAAAATATCATCTTATCACCATCCCGGCCCCGGTACATATCACCGAGCAGGGTGAAAAGATCACCTTCTGAAGAGGATCGATCGATGCGGAATCCTCCTCTCAGTGAATCCCATTGATCATTTCCTTCATCACCGGATGTATAGCTGAGACTGTCCCGTTCAGAATATTGAAGATATACCCGGCCAAAGGCATTATCTCCCCATCGGCCTCCATACCGAAAGGTACTGAACCTCTTGAGCTCATTGCCCAGACCTGAGGTGACCAGCCCTCCCTGGGTATCTTTGGCCTTCCTGGTGATGATGTTAATGACGCCGTTGACGGCATTGGCACCCCATAAGGTGGCACCCGGCCCACGGATAACCTCGATACGCTCGATATCCTCCAGGGAAATATCCTGGACGTTCCAGTAGACCCCGGAGAAAAGGGGGGTATAGAGGCTTCGCCCATCCATAAGGACCAGAAGCTTATTGGCATAGCGATGATTGAATCCCCGTGCACTCACGGCCCAGGTATTGGAACTCATCTGGGCTACCTGAAAGCCCGGCACCCTTCTTAAGAGCTCGGGAATGCTCGTGGCCCCGGATCTTCGAATATCTTCCTGGGTAATGACTGAAATGGCGGAGGTTGCCTCGGTAAGCTTTTCCGGTTTTTTGAGCACCGAGATAATCATAACCTGCTTGAGTTCTTCCAGGCTGAGGGAGGTAAAATCAAGGGATTGCTCCCCAACATTCGCCTGTTCATCAGCTCTGCAGATCGGCTCTCTTATCTTTGATAAAAAAAGAAACATGGCGAAAAGGGCAGCTATAAAGATATAACTCTTCCTTATACCTCTATCATAAATCACGGCCATCTTGTCTGCTCCTTCAGATCGGCAGGGGGTATGAAACGCATTTATTGCATGTTTCAAGAACCATACCACTCTCTCAAGGTAAGTTCAATCCTAAAAATCAGGAATTGTCCCTGTAATACACCATCGCTCACCTGGTGCCTATCCGTTTTCATTCGCCCAAAGAGACGAATTCATGCCCGGACAAGGGCATGTCCTGGATCTTGAATTGATTTTCCTGACTGCCCGATCTTATCAGAGCCTTTCCATGAGCATGGGCCGGTCATTGTCTCCTGATTCGCCCTTTTTGTCTATAAAGTCGCCCGTATGGGCGAATTCAGTGAAATATTGACCCTGTGATAAGGGCAGAGTATCTGTTTCCCCTCATATTTTTAAAGGATAAGCAATATGGCACAGTTTTTGAAATGTAGCCGCTCATAGGTGATAGATACCATAGTTTGATATAAATTCAAGGGGGAATGTAAGTGATTGAAAGAGAAGGGTTGTGTCTGCGACATGAGTTAAAATACTACCTTGATCATGTGCAATATCATATCCTTAAGAACCGTCTGGCGGCCTTTCTCCCCTTGGATCCATACGCAGGACCGGATGGTCGCTATCACATCAGGAGTCTTTACTTTGACGACTTTAAAAACACTGCTCTTTTCGAGAAGCAGGCAGGGGTCGCCAGAAGAAAGAAATACCGTATGCGCATCTATAACCACAGCGATGCGGTCATCAAACTGGAGAAGAAAAGTAAATTTGACCAGTATATAGGTAAGGAGAGTGTAAGAATCACACGGCAGGAGGCTGATAGAATACTCGCCGGTAATGTCGCCTTCCTGGCCTTTTCAGAGAGCCGTCTTTTAAGAGCCCTTTATCTTGAGTGCCGGGGCCATCTCCTGCGGCCGAACGTCATCGTGGATTACTATAGAGAAGCCTATATTCACCCCTTAAGCAATGTCCGAATCACCTTCGATATCGGTGTGCACACAGGCCTTGGCTCTACCGCGATCTTCGAGGCCGGTATCTTTACCATGCAGGCCATAGAAGAGCCCGGCATAATCCTGGAGATCAAGTTTGATCATTTCCTGCCCCAACCCATTCGGAAATTATTCCCAAGTACCATAAGGCAGCGGCTATCCGTCGGGAAATTTACCATTTGCCGGAAACATAATAAGTACGATGATTGGGAGGATAATTAAGTGACCGCCCTCGAAGAGCTGCTGATGACCTTAAATCAATTATCTTACGCCAATCAGCCCCTTACCGTCTGGCGGGTGATATTGACCATGCTCCTTACCTTTGTGGTGGGTCTGTTTATATTCTTTATTTATCGAAAGACCTTCAAGGGGGTTCTTTATACCCGGAATTTTAATGTCGGACTGGTCATGACCGCCTTGGTAACAGCGCTCATTATCATGCCTATCAGCTCCAATATCATCCTCTCTCTGGGAATGGTGGGTGCACTCAGCATTGTGCGCTTCCGTACCGCCATCAAGGATCCTATAGATATCATATTCATGTTCTGGGCTATAGCCGCAGGGCTTGCCTGCGGTTCAGGGCTTTATATGGTGGCCATCGTAGGAAGTCCGATGATCGGGCTCTTTATCTTCGCCTTGAGCAGAGCGAACTTTGGAAACAGTGATCCTTATCTTCTGGTAGTGCACCATACCAATGGTTCAGAGCCGGAGCTGAAAAAGGTCTTGCCGGCCCATAATCTCAAATCCCGAACCGTGACTGCCGATGGAGTGGAGTTAATGATCGAGGTCCGTGTGGATAAGGAAAATATGTATCTTATTGACAAGTTATTGAAAATCAAAGGCGTGAAGCAAGCCGCACTCGTCAGCTATAATGGCGACTACGTGTCTTAGATACGGGGACAAGCAGTTGAAGAGGAAAAAACCTTACCTGGCCATATCCATTTCTCTTCTGATGATTCTCTTCACCATAATCATATCAACAAAACTATGTTCCAGAGGTGAGATTATGGCCGATAAATCTGAGGTTCATCAGGTTAAAGATTCACCATTCCCCTATGAATTGACACGTCCATCACAAAAGTTCACGTTACCCCGCTATCTGGACGAAATATCAGGGATATCCTATAAAAAACACAACCAGTTGGTTTGTATAGACGATGAAAAAGGAGAAATTTATCTCTTTGATATTGATAGGAAAAAGGTAACCAACAGGTATCAGTTCGGAAAGGGAAGGGACTACGAAGATATTGCCCTGGTGAATAACACGGTTTTCGTTTTACAGAGTAACGGCGATATCTGGCAGCTAGATGATTTTCAGGGGGAAAATCCTGAGGTCAAAAAATGTAAAACCTTTTTATCGGCCAGGAATGATGCCGAAGGATTGGCTTTTGATGGTGAATCGAATTCATTGCTCATGGCCTGTAAAGGGTCACCACATCCCAAAAAGAAAAACCCGGATTTGAAAGAGAAAAAAGCCATCTACCGGTTTGATTTAAACACCCACAAGCTTTCCCCGGAGCCCTGTTATATCATTGACCTGGAAGATATAGCAGATCTTAAGGAACATTCTTCAAAGATAAAATTCCTGAGCCAGTTGGGCCGGATATTCGGGGTGGGGGAAGAAAGTGACGGTACATTTCAGCCATCAGGCGTTGCGGTTCATCCGGTAACAAAAGATATGTATCTTATCTCTTCATCCGGCAAGATGCTCGTTGTTTTAGATCGAAAAGGAGAAATCAAGGCATCCAGAGCCTTGGACAGGAAAATGTTCAAACAGCCGGAAGGAATCTGTTTTCATTCTGAAGGGGATCTGTTTATTTCCAATGAAGGGAAAGGCGGCAGAGCAAATATTTTACAATTTCACTATCTCAGGGAGAACTGATCTCATGGTCAGGTCGGAGGTTAGTGAATGAAGTGTCACCCGAAGAGAAACGAGGGCTATGTTCATTTGAAGATACTGGCCGCAATCATTACCTTTATGTTTATCTGCCTGACCGGTCTGGCCATTTCTTCTGATAGTCTTGATATACATCCGGCCTCCGCCGCGGCCGCGCTCTTCATCAACGAGTTTATGGCTGATAATGCCAGCACGATTGATGACCCTGCCGAGCCGGGAGCCTTTGAGGATTGGATTGAGATCTATAACTCAGGCGATGTGCCAGGCGATATGAGCGGCATGTATCTGACCGATGATCCGGCTGATCCAACAAAATGGCAGGTTCCGTCCGGGGTAAGTATTCCTCCCCAGGGCTTTCTCCTCTTCTGGGCTGATGATGATGAGGAGAGGGGGCAAGGTTTTACCCATACCAGCTTCAAACTCAGTAAAAGCGGTGAGGTGATCAGCCTTTTGGCTTCCGATGGCACTCTGATCGATTCGATTGAGTTTGGTGCCCAACTCCCTGATGTTTCCTATGGGCGATGCCCTGACGGAGGAACCGGTTGGGGTTTCATGGCGGCAACACCGGGTGCGGCCAATGATCAGCACAATGCGCCGCCTATCATCACCGGAACAACTCACACTCCTCTTTCGCCCGCCGGGAATGAGCCGGTTTGGGTGACCTGCTCTGTGGTTGATGAGGATGGGACGTTGGTGAGTGTAATCCTCGCTTACGATCCGGGCACAGGGCCGGCAGCCGTCAGCATGTATGATGACGGAGAACACCAGGACGGCAAGCCCGGTGATGGCTCCTTTGGTGGCCGGATTCCCGGTCTGGCCCAGAATACCCTGGTAAGATACTTTATCACCGCAACCGATAACCTTGAGGCTTCATCTCATGATCCCGTGACCTCACCGCTGCAAGCCTATCTTTATCTCGTTGGTTATACAGCCCCACCGCTTTTCATCAATGAGTTTATGGCCGATAATGCCGGCACGATTGAGGACCCTACTGAGCCGGGGATTTTTGAGGACTGGATTGAGATCTACAACGCAGGTGATGGGCCAGTCGATATGGTCGGCATGTATTTGACCGATGATCTGACTGATCCTGCCAAGTGGCAGGTTCCGGCCGGGGTAAGTATTCCTCCCCAGGGCTTTCTCCTCTTCTGGGCCGACGAGGGGGAAGCCCCTGCCCATGCCGGCTTCAGACTCAACAAAGGCGGCGACGAAATCGGACTATTCGATACGGACGGTAAGAGAAATATGAGGATTGATACCATACGTTTCGGAGATCAGAATACGGATATGTCCTATGGCCGGATTTACGATGGAGGGGAACCATGGATGTCTCTGGTGAGCCCTTCACCCGGAAGTACCAACTATTTCCCGGCCGGAACATATGCTTTTACCTGGAATTTTTCCCATACCATGGATAGCTACACGCTTATCCGAATGTTCGGATCTGGTATCAGTACAATCAGATATTACCATACATCTTCGGGAAAGTGGGAAGTCACGTCTGCCCTTTGGAGTAATCCGAGTGGTGACCGTTTTTCGCTCCAACCTGATGGTAATTATGTAATTTCAATAACCTCTCCCTCTTCCGTTTCCTTCAGGTTTTAGCTCAGGATTATCCGTAATAATCATCTCTTTCCTCGGAGTGCCATCCTCCCATATTCCCATATATCGCTGCTGAGGTGTATTGCCCAGGGCGTATTCCCGATTCTCCCCATAAAAAGCCGCATCGGTCAGAGCCTCAAATAATTTCCAGAAACAGAAAAAGTCAAGAGCATCAGTCCTGAAAAGAGGGATAACTCCAGCAAACAAATGTCTGCAACAGGGTGCAAAATGATCGGCCGTCAGGGAAGAGAATTTATACTTTTCAGAACGTAAGATGACAAAATCTTTATTCTCAAAGGGTATCTGAGGAGTCCCCCAAAAAATCTCCCTAGCTATCTTGTCCCTGACGTGGGTGTCCTGATCGCCTACCACCGTGAGCAGCAAAGTGTCAGGAGAAATCCTGGTAAGATCTTCAAGAGGATGGGTAAGGCCCGGCTGAACAGGCATAACAGCCTTTGGTATGGGCAGACCCGATTCTTCGGCCACAGCAGCCATATTGGCACTTAAGAGCCCTCCCAGTGAATGCCCTACCAGGGCACATTTATCTAAATCAGGTCTGACGTGGTCCCCCCCCTCAAGCTCATCAATGGCCTCCAGAACAGCCTGCACAGCATTGGGGAGGTACTTGTGGAATGGAGTCGTTCTGGATTGATACTGTGGGTAGACAAGAATATTACCCTTTTTGACGATATGCTCAATCCATGCTCCATAGGCCCTGGGATTAACCGCCTTATGCCCATGCATAAAAATAATCAATGGAGCTGTCTCCGGTTTCGGATCATCCGGCTCAAAGAGGAAGTATCTTTGATCGCCTAAGCCGTAACTGGCGGTCGAAACATCCTCGTAGAGATAATCTTTACCACCGGGTCCCTTTAAAGGCTGATCTGATGAGAAAGCAGCTCCAGCCAGAGAGGGTGAAAAGAGAAAGGTAACCAGAATAGCCAGGATGGCCTTTTGAATATGGAACAGCCTGGAAAGATCTGAGGGTAAGAAAATCCTTTTCTGTCTGGTTAAGGGATTCATTGAGTATTCTCCTTATGTCGAAAATTAAGAGCCTGAGGTGATCGTGAGTTTCTTCTGTCGGCTAGTTGTCTTAACTTCCCAATCCTGTCAACTCGTCAACTCGCCTTTACACTCCTTAACCAGATGTTTTCATGCATTCTTGAACCATCTTTTATAAGTCAATGATCTTTATGAGGATTACCCTTATCCCTCCTTTCCGTGAGACTCTCTTAGGCCGGTTCTGCCAATGGAAAAAGGTGGCTTCCCTCTGGTTCTGAAGGCTCCTTTCCCTTTTATTCTGACTGTATGGCACTCCTCGTCCGTAAGAGAGGGCTTTCACATACCTTGCGGATTTCATGGTGACAATTTTTACAGAATGAGATGATCCCTGTCAACCATTTTCTGCCCCATACTCCAAGCAATGAGCTTTGCCCCGAGAGGATGACCGCCCATGAGGTTTCCAATCTACCTTTGCCTCACGGTAGGTTATGGGCGGTTACTTTCTCCTGGTGTCGGGGTGAGAGTCTGGGCCACACCAGAGCCATCGGGCAGGCGTCCGTAACTGGAGCCGAAAGGCGCATCTCCATCCAGCCAATCAAGTACATCGACAATGTCATCTTCCCGGTAAAGAGTGACTCCGTCATCTGACCCCAGTCCGAATGGTACATAGTACGAGCCATCTCCGGGTTCTCCGGCAGTGGCCAGGATAACAAAGAATTGGCCGGGTTGTAAAGTAATATCCGGCAACAGGGCAGGCTCATGCGTTTCATTATCGTCAACCAGCGAATAATCCCCCAGATACACCGGCTCATGGCCGGTGACATAAAGCTCGATCCAGTCAGGGCCGCCATCAGCAGCTCTGGCCACTATTTCATTGATGATGAAAGGAGACCCTGAGGCCAGCATATTCATGGTGCCCGGAGTCGGCGACAGAATCCTCGGCTGCCCCGTACCATCAGGGAAACGACCGTAACTGAAGTCTGGAGGCGCTTCACCATCCTCCAGGTCCAGGACATCGATCACCTCAGATCCCCAGAAGAGTTTAAGCAGGCCATCAGAACTGAGGGTGAAAGGCACATAAGGCGAATCATCTCCAGGTTCATCAGCAGTGGCCTGGATGATGACGAACGAGCCGGGGGTCAGGGCTATATCCGGCAGGGTTACAGGCTCTTCATTATTGACGGCCAGCCTGTAGTCTCCAAGATAAACGGCTTCATCAGCGGTGATATAAAGTTCAATCCAATCATTACCACCAGTGGTATCTTCAGCTATAGCTTCATTGATAACTATCTTGGTATTATAAACCTCGTTATCATGAATATCCCTTTTACTCGTATCAAAACAGGCAGAATGAAAGAGCATTCCCAGACAGAGGATAATGAATCCTCCTGATTTTATGAGTTTTTTGTTCAAAAGACACCTCCGTGGGGCAGGGTGGCTTAAGCCCCGGCCAATCCTTTAGAAGGCGTATTGCATCCGCAAGGAAATCGCCTTGGCCTTGTCTTTATGATAGCGCAGATTACCTGCCAGATCGGTGCGCTGCCTGCCGGCGCTCAGGTCGACGTGCGCATCGTCGTGCTGGTGCAAGCACCGCCGGATACGGTACTGGTCAACCGGGCGGACGTGGTGAGCGACACATCAGATCCGGACTCC
>JBLIRT010000135.1:0-8611 GCA_049472445.1 bacterium | reverse complement strand
ACGTCAATGATTTCTCCCTTGATTTGGGTGATGAAGGAATCGCTGCCGTGGATAGCTTGCTTTCTAAAGCCGAAGAGCGCGGTCTGATTCCTCCCTGTTCAATGCCACTTTTTATATCCTGACTTTTTTAGATTATAGGCAGCCGTGAGCCCGGAAGCTCCGGCTCCGACTATGGCGATGTGTAAATCCAAATCCTTGGCCTGCTTGATTCCGGCGTAAGCTGTGCTCCCTATGACAAGCCGTATGGAAATAATGAAGAAGAAAATGATTGAACAGCTCATTTTTCTCATCAACTGCGCCTCCCCTTAACGTATCTGGTATGCCACATACTGCCAGCCGGATTGAGGAAGATCCGTTGCCAATCAGGACTTTTGAGTATGGCCAGGTATGGTCAACGGGTGCTCAATATTCCTCTCCGGTATTCCGGCCGGTTCGGCTAGTAATCGGCGCAGTTTCCCATGCACAACTACCTTACCTTTCTGATCCATAAGGTCCTTTCCTTTATAAGGAGGGAGGGCAGGGGAGAGTGGGTGGCGGGGTTTTACACGGAAGAGATCAGGGAGGGAGGATCAAGGGAGGGATTCAGGATTAAAACCCTGTCAGGTTAAAAATATCACCACTTTTCTGTTCCGTACCTCCGGTAGAATGCTTCGGTAATATCCCACAATTCTCTGGTGAGCACCTGCTTTACTTTCTCCAGGATAAACTCCGGAACCGGGCCATAATAAGCCTCGGCAATTCCTCCTGTTATGCAGGCCAGAGTGTCACTGTCACCCCCAAGGGATATGGCGTTTCGGATGGCATCCTCATATGAATCTGAATCCATAAAGGCGATTATGGCTTCCGGTACTGTTCCCTGACACGATATATCAAGGCTGTAGGCCGGCCTGATGTCTTCAACGGTGCGATTCAGGTTGTACCCGAACCGGCTCATCACTTCCGTTTTTATGGATTGCTTGTCTTTGGTGGTCCTGGCCAGGAAGACGGCCAGGGCAGCCGCTTGTGCCCCTTTTATCTCCTCGGGGTGATTGTGTGATATTTCCGCAGAACCTCCGGCCTCCCTGAGCACGGCCTCCATAGTGTCAAAAGCGAATCCGATGGGGCTGACACGCATGGCTGAACCATTACCCCAGCTGTTGTACGGCTGCGGATCGCTGGAAAACAGCCACTGAATAAAAGAGCTGCCATAGCCGGCCTCTGGATATCTTCTGCCCAGATCCCTTATCGTTTCAGAATAGCTTTGGCCATAAAGAATCGCCTTGGCCACAGCGATCGTCAAGACCGAATCATCCGTAAAAGAACACCGCGGATCAAACAGAGGAAACTCCTTCGTCTTGATCTCTTGATATTCATATACCGAACCGATTATATCACCTGCTATCGCTCCGATCATAAAGTCCTCCAAATTGGTCAGGGAATCATCCCTTATTTCTTCGCTGTTTCATGTGATTAAGAAATTTTTTGATGAATATAGCTGATTAGCTCACCATGACGTATCATGGGCCCTGTGGGAGAGCCGTGCACATTGTGTCAGCAAATCAGCTTTCCCGTGAATCTACCACGCCATCCCAATCGGAATCAAAGTGTTTGCTGTCCATGGATACATGAATCCAGTGTGAATTCCCTGGACTGGAGTCATTGTTCCAGAAGTTGGTGTGACTGACATCGGATACTGCTTCCCGAGGACTTCATAGCGGTTATAAAAGCTGAAACAGAGGTTGAACTCCCGACAGTTATTGTGCGGATTGGTACTGGCAGATTCCCTTGACAGATTCATGGGCGGCAGACCATCGATTGTACATCCATCATATACCAAAACATAATCAGGTTCAAAGGTAAATGCTCATTCTTAGCAGGTTCTGAAGATTTTTCTTGACAATCTTTCTTTATCTGATGAAAATAGAAGGATTTCAAAGTATCTATTTCAGAATTACTCTCCAGTATTACAGATCAAGAGTCCATATTGCATTCTTTGCGAGAGAATGGTATCCTTACATATTATAAAATTTGGAGGGTTGGGTTCCCTATGTCCACCGAACAGAAAGATCAGAAAAAAATTACTGAAGAAGGGGGGGAAGAGAATTTTGCCGAACTTCTCGATAAAAGTAATATGAAACAAAAGCGATACTCAGAAGGCCAAAAGATTAAAGCTACCGTCGTTCGAATCTCAGACGAGTGGATCTTCGTTGATCTGGGAGGCAAGAGTGAAGGAATTATTGCTCGAAGTGAGTTCGAAGATGATACCGGCACCTTGAAGATTGCCGAGGGTAGTGAAATCAACGCCCAATTCCTTTACCTGCAGGATGGGGAAATTATTCTGACCACCAGGATCGGGGGAGCCCGGGCTTCAAGAAAGCAGCTTGAAGATGCTTTCCATAGCCATATTCCGGTCGAGGGCCATATCATCGGTGAAATTAAAGGGGGACTCGAAGTAAAAATCGCCGGAGTAAGGGCCTTTTGCCCCTCCTCCCATATGGAACTGCGCCGGGGAGCTGATCTTTCCAAATACATAGGAAAACGCCTCCCATTTCATATCCTTGAATACAAGGAAGGCGGCCGGAACATTATCCTCAGTAGACGAAAAATTCTGGAAGAAGAGCAGGGAAAACAGATTGCTCTCCTCAAGGAGAAGCTGCAGGTCGGTTTGGAAGTTACCGGAAAGGTTCGTTCTCTACAGAGCTTTGGGGCATTTGTTGATCTGGGCGGTTTGGATGGATTGATACCCATTTCTGAAATGAGCTGGGGACGGGTAGAGAATCCCTCTGAAGTGGTGACCGTCGGTCAGGAAGTAACGGCCAAGATAACTTCTCTTGACTGGGATAAACAGCGCATCTCCCTGAGTCTCAAGGAGACGCAGACTGATCCCTGGTTATCAGTAAAAGAGCGGTATCGTGAAGGAACCTGGTTAGAGGGCAATGTTGTCAGACTGACTGACTTCGGAGCCTTTGTTGAACTGGAGCCGGGAGTGGACGGGTTGATCCATATCTCCAATTTAAACGCTGAACACCACGTGAACCATCCCAAGGAAGTTATTGACATAGGTCAACGGGTTGAGGTACGTGTTCTCAAGGTGGATGAAGAAGGGAAGAGAATCTCTCTCTCCATGGAGCCTGAACGGGCCAATCCCTTCAAGGACGGGAATCTGGGTATCCAGGAGGGTGAATTACTTGAGGGTACTATAGAATCGGTAAAGCCTTACGGAGTATTTGTTAAGCTGCCAAACGGGCTGGTTGGCCTGGTTCCCAATGAAGAGATGGGGACTCCCAAAGGTGCCAAACATAAGCAAATGTTCCCGCCCGGAAAAACGATGGAGGTTATGGTCCTCAATATCGACAGAGAGAATGAGAAAATTCGTCTAAGCCGAAAGTCGGTTCTCGCTACTCGAGAGAAGCATAATGTTGAAGAATTTAAATCCTCGGCCACGGGAAAAAGGGAAGAAGAGGAATTAGGATCTTTAGGTGTCATTCTGAAAGCAAAATTGGAAGAAAAGTGGGGTAAAAAATATAAAACCTAACCTTACGAATATCGTCTACAGATTACTTCATTCCTGACACCGGCACCGGCCGTGATCATCAGCTTCTCCATGGGCCTTGCCCACTCCTCTTAAAGTTGGCGACTCGTTTTGACACCTGAAAGGTTCATTCCCATCTTTCGGCCTTCATTCAAGAGTCTACCCTTACAGAATATAAGAGAAAAGAGTGCTTCAGTGCTATAAAAAACAGACATAAGAGGAACCGGAACTATGTCAGAAACGAAAAATCAAAGCAAGAAGAAATCAGCCTGGGACCTACTCAATGAGCAGGACAACCAGCAGATGGTATCCCTTTCTGAAAGCTATAAGACCTTTTTAAACACGGCCAAAACCGAACGGGAGGCCGTAGGAGAGATTGTAAAACGGGCGGAAGGCCATGGATTTAAGGATCTTCCCTCACCTCATGATCATTCCGGCCGAAAATTTTATCAGGTAAATAGAGGCAAGAATATTGCTCTCTGCCACCTTGGCCAGGCAGATATTCACCAGGGCATTCGCCTCATTGTTTCCCATATCGATTCCCCGAGACTCGATCTGAAACCGAATCCTCTCTACGAGGATCAGGATCTGGCTTTGATGCGAACTCATTATTATGGAGGCATCAAAAAGTATCAATGGGTGGCCATTCCTCTGGCTCTGCACGGAGTGGTCATCCTGGCCGACGGGAAAAAGGTTGAGATTACTATTGGTGAGGATATACATGACCCGGTTTTTACCATTTGCGATCTGCTTCCTCATCTAAGCCGGAAAATTATGGAATCCAAAAAGATAAAGGATGCCATTGAAGGTGAAAAACTCACCGTGCTTTTCGGTCATCAGCCGCTGTCTGCCACTGAGCATAATCAGGAAGAAAAGGAAGGGGTGAAGACCAATATTCTCCGACTTCTCGATGAAAAATATGGAATAGGGGAGGAAGACCTGATCAGTGCCGAAATAGAAATAGTCCCGGCCTTTGCCGCCCGGGATGTCGGATTGGACCGCAGCCTGATCGGCGGGTACGGGCAGGATGACCGCATTTGCGCTTATACCTCTATGGAGGCTATCTTCAGCCTGACCGAACCTCAATGTACCTGCGTGGTTCTCTTTTTTGATAAGGAAGAGATCGGCAGTGAAGGAAATACGGGAGCTCAGTCGCGGTTTCTTGAAATCGTGGTCTCACAGCTTATCCGGGAAGCTGGAATGAAACCTGAAGAACATCTCCTGCGGGAAATTCTCTTCCGGTCCAAAGCCTTATCTGCTGATGTCAATGCGGCCCTTGACCCTAATTATCCGGAGGTCTTCGAAAAGCAAAACGCCTCCCTCCTGGGCCAGGGGGTGACCATCTGTAAATATACCGGCTCAGGCGGTAAATATTCAGCCAGTGATGCCAGTGCTGAATATCTTGGGGAACTGAGAAGGCTTTTCAATGAAAACGGGGTAGTTTGGCAGGCCAAGGAACTGGGTAAGGTGGATGAAGGCGGAGGAGGAACGGTGGCCAAATTCCTGGCTACTTACGGCATGGACATGATCGACTGCGGCCCCCCGCTCCTCAGCATGCACTCTCCCTTTGAGATCATCGGTAAAGCAGATTTATACGAGACATTCAAGGCCTACCGGGTATTCCTTGAGAAAGGCTAGCCTTCAGGCGGTCGTATTACCGCCTGTAAGGGGGAGCAAACGGCCTCAAGACTATAGCCGGCCGTAAAATCTCTGATAGAATGATTCCCTCCCGTAATACGGAAGGATGGTGAAGGTGGAGGATATCCTCCTTTTCAGCTCCCCTTGACCGGACGTCTCCCGGTTCTTCACCTGTATGCTCAACCTCAGGGTAACCGATTGAGGCAAGGTGTTCAGCCCGAGGTAAGGATTCTGATGCAGGTGGATGGTGCAAAGGCTCCTCACCCATCTCCGAGGGAACCTCAATTTGACCGGCTTTCCGCCCCTGAATCTCCCTTTCCCATTCACCGGGTTTCTGTCTCTGAATCTCCCTTTCCCATTCGGATGGAACCTCAGTTCGACCGGCTTTCTGCCTCTGGGCTTTCCTCTCCCATTCAGCCAGGATTTGTAAGGCATCTTCTTCTCTCCTGGAGACAGGGCTTGGCCTGGTCTCCTGGCCCGGTCTTCCTCCTCCACCAGGAGGCGGCTGGGCAGGCGGGCGGGGATGAGGCTGGCGAGGAACGTGGGGAGGAGGATACTGCCTTCTTTTTCCTCCTTCCTCTCCCTTCAGAATTCGGGACAGTCGGCTGAAAACATAAAGGAGAATAATGAAAAAGATGATTTTATCCACGGCTCTCATCCTCTTCTTTGCTTCCCTTGGTCTTGGGCTTCCCCTGAGGATATCCCGGCTTCTCCTGTCCCATTTGAGAGATGGACTCCCGCATCTGGGTATCCGCAGAAACGTTTTTCAGATGATAATAATCCATAACCCCCAGATTCCCTTTCCGGAAAGCCTCAGCCATAGCCAGAGGGACCTGGGCTTCAGCCTCGATGACTTTCGCTTTCATCTCCTGCACCTTGGCCTTCATTTCCTGTTCCGCAGCCACAGCAATAGCGCGCCGGCTTTCAGCCTGTGCCTGCGCGATCTCTTTATCGGCCATGGCCTGTTTGGTCTGCAGCCTGGCCCCGATATTTTCCCCGACATCCACATCAGCAATATCAATAGACAATATTTCAAAAGCAGTTCCTGAATCAAGGCCCTTTTCCAATACTCTCTTGGATATGGAATCAGGATTTTCCAGAACATCCTTATAGGAATTTGACGAACCGATGGTGGTAACAATTCCCTCTCCGACCCGGGCCACAACCGTCTCTTCGCCTGCTCCGCCGACCAGCCGCTCCATATTGGCCCGTACCGTAACCCGGGATTTAACCATGACCTGAATACCGTCTTTAGCCACGGCAGCCACGACCGGAGTCTGGATTATCTTGGGGATAACACTCATTTGAACTGCTTCCAGAACATTTCGTCCCGCCAGATCAATACCGGAAGCGACCCCGAAACCCATTTTTATATTGGCTTTGTCTGCTGAAATGAGTGCCCTGACTACGGATTTTACATTTCCTCCGGCCAGGTACAAAGCCTCCAGATCGTTGACGGCAATGTTAAGACCAGCTTTGACCGCACTGATTCTGGCATCAACCACAATGTGTGGAGGCACCCTTCTGAACCTCATACCTATGAGGTTGGTGAGGCCGACATAAGCCCCGGAAGACCAGGCGGCGATCCAGAGAGGAACCGGAATAAGGTAAATGAATAAAATGAAAAAAACGATAATAAAAGCAAAAACAAATACTGGGAATATATTAATCATATGTACCTTCCCCCCCTTTTTAAGGTTTTGAATACCTGTTTTGGTTTCACGTTCCAGTGTTCAGTATTCAGGTTTTGTTTTTTTAATTCTGACACCTGACACCTTTTTTCCCGGCGCAGGCATCAGCCTCATCGACAAAGATACGATTACCTTCAATCCGGGTAATTTTTATAGCGGTACCCTTCTTGATATATATACCGTCAGTTAAGACGTTTACACGCTGGTTCCCAAACTCGGCAATTCCTGTCGGCCGAAGGTCGCACATGGCCATCCCGATCTCACCTGTGGATACCCCGGACCCGGTCTCAACTTTTCCCTCCGCCTGTTTCTGTCTCTGGCTGGAAGGGCTTTTCCCAACATGGCTTCCGAGCACAAATCGATTTGATAAACCGCTCTTCTTTAAGAAAATAAAGGAGAAGACAACAGAAAAAATACTCACGAAGGTTACAGCTAGAGCCCAACCAAAGCTCAATTTTATCCATGATAGATAGCCACCGAAGGCTAAAAAGATGATCGCTCCGATGCCGACCGGCCCAAATCCCGGCACGATAAAGATTTCAATGAGTAAAAGGACCAGTCCCATCAAGAGGCAAAAGGTGATGAAAATCGGCCAGCTCATGAGCCCTCTCCCTCCTGTTTAACCTTTCGGACAATAATATTGGCCCCTTCAATCCGGATAATAGTAACAGGAGAACCCTTTTCGATAAAATCCCCTTCAGTCACCACGTTCAATCGCTCGTTTCCGAAAACTCCCTTTCCTGAGGGACGCAAATTGGTCAGGGCTGTACCATGGCGGACGAGGTATTGATCCCCTGGCCCGGAGAGGCCGAAGCCCGCTTCCATATCCTTCGTCGGCCTTACCTCCCCTTCATCTGCACCGGGTGATTCATGAGGCATCTCAGAACTATGGCCGGCCCGACTATGCAGAACCAATCTTTGCATGGCCGCGCTTTTGGCTACCGATTTGAAAGAGAGTATAATGGCAAGAAAGACAATGAAAAAAGCGAGAAAGATCTGTGATACGGCTCCCCATATTTCTCCTGTTGTCGGGTATTTCCCTACCATGCTCAGGGAAAAGCCTGCAATCAAAGCTATGATTCCAAGTATTCCGGCCAGACCGAAGCCCGGAATAACGAAAACCTCCAGGAGAAGTAAGATAGCACCCACAGCCAGCAGAATAACTTCTTCCCAGCCAACTAAATTGAGAACCACATGCCCCCAGAAAAATAACGCCAGACAGATAATTCCTATCGTCCCGGCCACACCCCAGGTGGGGGTCCTGAATTCCAGAAAAAGAGCCAATAACCCGATGGTCAGAAGTAAGGAGCTGATTAAGCTGCCGCTGATCATTCTCAGGAATATTTCGGCCCAGTTCGGCTTGGCCTTCACCAGGTCGGCCTGCTCAAGGTCAAACTTCTGAAGCACTCCTTTCAGCCCGCCCGTGATTTCAAAATCAGCCACCTTATGCTGAATTGCTTCCGAAGTGGTAAGGGTGAGCAGTTTCCCCTTCTCCGTAAGGCCCTCAATGACCACGTCCGGATCGACCATAGCTTCGGCAATCAGGGTGGATCGGCCGTTTTTTTCAGCTGTGGCCTTCATTTCTTTCCGAAAATAAGAAATTACCTTCTCACTGGCCGGCTGCATCTCTCTGTTCAGGGGGTTTATGGTTACAGGCGTAGCTGCACCCATAGTAGAAGCCGGAGCCATACCAATTTTCCGGCAGCTCAATGAGATCAGTGCTCCTGCAGATATAGCCCGCTCATCAATGTAAGCTATGGTCAGGGTCTGT
>JBLIRT010000134.1:0-8682 GCA_049472445.1 bacterium | reverse complement strand
CTTGAGGTCACCAACCTCTGGTTCTGGTACCAGGAGAATACACCAGTATTGCAAGGCGTGGACCTGAGCGTGGGGCACGGCCAATTCGTCGCCCTGGTTGGTGCTAACGGGTCTGGCAAGACGACGCTGGTCAAGCACTTCAACGGATTGCTTCTGCCGACGCGAGGTCTTATGGAAGTGGACGGCCAATCGACCAGGAAGCAAAGCATTTTTTCGATCGGCCGGAAAGTGGGTTATGTCTTTCAAAATCCGGACCATCAGATCTTTTCGGAGACCGTTTATGACGAAGTTGCCTTCAGCCTGCGTTTGCGGAAACTGCCTGAAGGAGAGGTCAGACAGCGTATTGCCGAGGCCCTGGAAGCGGTTGGGTTGACCGGCTGTGAGCAGGAAGACCCTTTCAGCATGACCAAGAGCGGCCGGCAGCGGGTGGCCGTGGCTTCGGTCCTGGCCGCTCGTCCCGAGGTGCTCATCCTGGATGAGCCCACGACAGGATTGGACTATGCCGAACAGGTCAGCGTGATGAATCTGGCCAGAAAATTACATGAGCGTGGCAGCACGATCATTTTCATCACCCATCATATGTGGGTGGTGGCTGAGTATGCCCACCGGGTTTATGTGATCAAGGATGGCCGGGTTTTTCTCCACGGCACGACCCGCGAGGTTTTCAGCCGTGAGGCAGAGCTTGGCCAGGCCTTCCTGCGGCCGCCGCATCCGGTCAGTTTCTCCAACCTGCTGGGTAAGACCCTGTTGACCGTGGATGAGCTGCTTTCCTGTACCAGGGGAAAGGACCGGCATGGGTAGTGAAATCTACCTTGATCTCGATACCGTGATCCACCGTCTTGATCCCCGCACCAAGATATTCCTGTTTTTCACAGCCTTTGGGCTGCTTGTCTTATATGAGCATCCCTTGTGGGTGCTGGCGGTGAGTCTTTTCATCGTGCTCCAGGGAATTATGTCACGATCACTCGTTAACCTGAGGCGAATTCGATATATCCTGATCGTACTCTCCCTGTCCGGGGTAGTCATGTGGAGTCTCTTTGCCGGCGGCAGGACAAAGCTGTTCTGGATCTTTGAGCTGGAGGCGGTTCAATTCGGCCTGGCCCGGACCCTGATGATCCTGTCCATGATCACCTCGGGCATGATCTTTATCAGCACCACCCGCAATGAGGAATTTGTCCTGGGCCTGATCAAGCTGGGTCTTCCGTACCGGGTTGGCTTTGCCCTGTCAACCGCCCTGCGGCTGGTACCTGCCATCGCTTCGAGCGCGGTCACCATTGGCCAGGCTCAGCGAAGCCGGGGCCTTGATCTTGACAGCGGTCACATCCTTGAGCGGATAAGGAAGAATATTCCCCTGCTGATACCAGTCTTTGTCTCGACCATCCGGAGCACGAATATCTTTTGTATGGCTCTTGAAGCCAAAGGTTTCGGAGCCCGCCCTGATCGAACCTTTTATCTCCAGGTAAAATATCAAAAGGCCGATTACCTGTGCCTGGTGATCGCTCTTGCCTTACTGGTCGCGGGTATCTCCCTGCGGGTGGCAGGTTACGGGAAGATACCGGGCTTGATTCGTTTTTAACATCACCTGAAAGATTGAAATTCGGAAAATAAAGGATAAAGGAGGAGATTGGCGTGAAAGAGATCATATCCATGTGGAGGCATACCAGGATGGTTGTCCTGGTGGCGCTTTCGGCGGCCCTGTATGCCGTCGGCCTTATCGTTTTTAAAGGTGGTATTGTTCTTATCCCGGGCATTACGGAAATTCGACCGGCCAATGTTTTCCCGATAATCTTCGGCCTGATGTTCGGTCCGGCCGGTGCCTGGGGCTCAGCAATCGGCAATGCGATCGGCGATATCTTCGGCGGAACCCTGAATCCGATAAGCATATTCGGTTTTTTCGGCAATTTCTCCCTTGGCTTTGTGGCCTATAAAATGTGGGGAGCGATCTTTGGCCTGGTTCCCAGAGACGACCCCTCGCCGGCCCTGAACTCCTGGCGTAAAATGCTTGCTTATATCATCATAACCATTACGGCTGCCGCCACCTGTGCCATTATTATCGCCTGGTATGCTGATCTTTCGGGAATTGTTCCCTATGCGGCGCTCAGCATCATCATCACGGTCAACAATGCCATCGTTGAATTAATCCTCGGCCCACCGCTTTTGCTCCTGCTTTATCCGCGAGTCAAACGCTGGGGACTGATCTGGACTGATATTATGGATAAGGATGAGGTCGCTTCGGGATTGGCCAAGGAAGTCGGGGCCATCCTCATGATCATTGGTGCGCTTGGCGGCCTCATAGTTGGTCTGGGCATTTCAACCGGCCTGTACGCTCAGAAGATGTTCTCCTTTGGGTCGGGCAGTGCCGGGCAGGCCGGGGTCTGGCTCGGAGTTCTCCCCTTTTTGATCCTGATCCTGATAGCCGGCTTCATGCTCTCCGGTCAGGAGCAGTTCCCAGAGGGGTCTCCAGAGGGGTCAGGCCTTGAATCTTGAACATGAAATGCATGAAATGGGGTCATGCATGAAATGGGGTCAGGTCTTGAATTTTGAATGCATTCATAGGAATCTCACCCTATAGCCAGATGGCCACGCATGGGCCTGGTCTCAGTCATCTTTTTGAAAAATATGGCATTTTTTAAGGGCAAAAGCTACAGCGCACCGTTCGCCCTCGCTGGCTATCTGGTCGGGATTACACCCGAGGATCTTTTGGCCTTCCACATCAATATGAAAAATTGTCTCTTTCCCCAAAGGCTCCGTGGAGATGATTTTCCCGGGCAGAAGATCGGAACGCACAACAGGGGTCATAAGGGGCGATTTTGCGGGAAGTGGACTGAGGGAGATGTGTTCAGGTCTTATTCCCAAAAGGAAAGAGCTTGAAGGCAGCTTTTGCAGGTGGGGAATCTTTCCTTCAGGCACCTTTATCTTTTCTCTGCCGATGGCAATGAAAGTTTGCCCCTGTTCCTCGATCAGGGAAGCCTTGATCAGATTCATGGTTGGAGCACCGATAAACTGAGCGACAAAGGTATTCTTCGGGTGGTCATACAGGTCCTGAGGTGTGTCAACCTGCTCGATCCTCCCCTTCCGCAGGACAGCAATCCTGTCCCCAAGGCTCATGGCCTCAACCTGGTCATGAGTGACATAAACGGTCGTAATCCCTAATCTGTGCTGGAGATTCTTCAATTCGGCCCGCATGGCCGTCCTGAGCTGGGCATCGAGGTTTGACAGCGGCTCATCGAGGAGAAAGAGATTCGGCTGGCGGACGATAGCCCGGGCGATAGCTACTCTCTGCCGCTGCCCCCCGCTTAATTCGGCCGGCTTGGCCGAGAGCAGGTCAGAGATCTCTAAGGTTGAAGCGGTCTTATGGACCGACTCTTTTATTACTTGTACTTTTGTGCCCACCACTTTGAGGGGAAAGGCGATGTTTTCAAAAACAGTGAGGTGAGGATACAAGGCATAGCTTTGAAAAACGAAGGATACGTTCCTTTCTTTGGGTGATAAGAATACCTTTTTTTCTTTTGAGGCAACCACCGTATCGCCGAAATAGATTTCACCCCGGCTGGGTTTTTCCAGGCCGGCCATGAGGTTCAGCAGGGTGCTTTTGCCGCATCCGCTCGGCCCGAGCAGGATGAAGAATTCCCGATCATGTATGTCCAGGTTTATTTCATGTAAGGCAGTGACTTCACCCCTGAATGAGAAAAAGCTTTTTTTGAGATTGCTGAGTTTCAGATGCATTATCCTTTCATAGCCCCCCTGGTTAATCCTCCAATAATGTTTCTTTGAAATATGACCGTTAAAATTATGACCGGAAGAGTAGCTACGATTGAGGCGGCCATAATATTCCCCCAGGGAATCTGACCGTGCAGGCCCTCAAACAGGGCGATCCCTACGGGAATGGTACGTGCCCTGAAATCAGTGGTCAGCATGAGGGCAAACATAAACTCGTTAAAGGCAAAGATGAAGGAAAGAAGAAAAACGGAGAAAAGTCCGGGTCTGGCCACCGGAAAGATTATTTTCCGCAGGATCTGCCAGCGGCTGCAGCCGTCGATAAGAGCCGCCTTATCCAGTTCCCTGGGAATCTGAGCAAAATAGCTGGTGAGTATCCAGACGGACAGGGGAAGCGTCCAGGCAATATAAGGGAAAAGGAGGGCCTGGTACGTATTGATCCAGTTAAGCCTGGCCATGAATTTGAAGAGATAACCGACTAAGCTGATCTGGGGAAAGAGTGAGCCGGCCAGGATGAGAAACATCATACCGGCTTTGGCTGGCAGGTTGAGACGGGTCAGGGAATAGGCGGCCAGGGAGGCAATCAGCACGGCCAGAAAGGCGCTTACGAGAGAGATGAGCAGGCTGTTACCGAGGTAATGAAGGAAATGCAGGGACCCGGCCGTACAGATATCCAGGTAGTTTTGCAGCGTAAAGGTAAGGGGTGAGTTTTGATGGAGAAAATCGGGTTTTGAGCATAAGCTCACCAGGATCATATACATGAAAGGAAAGAGACTGAATACCAGGGTGAAAACAATACCGCCTGAAATCAGTATGGCCTTTCCCGTATCCTCCCTCATCATCTCCTCCTTATCTCGCCGCTACAGGAAAACATGGTCGGTAAAGCGGCCCGACTTTAGGTAGAAAATTGAAAAAAGAAGCGCAATCCCAAAAAGGATGACCGATAGTGTTGATCCATATCCGAAATCACCACTGGCAAAGTATTTATAGGCATAAAGAGAAAGTGAGGTGGTAGAGCCGCCCGGTCCTCCGCCGGTCAGAACATAGATCAGGTCAAAGATCCGCAAGGCATCAATGGTGCGAAAGAGGAGAGCAACGATAATGACAGGTTTCAGCAGGGGCAGGGTGATTTCGGAAAAGATCCGGAGAAAATTGGCCCTGTCCACCTTAGCCTGGCTGTAAAGCTCCTGAGGTATAGCCTGGAGCCCGGCCAGAAGAATGATGGCCACAAAGGGAGTGGTCTTCCAGACGTCAGCTATCAAAAGAGAGATAAAAGCGCTCATACCGGTACCCAGCCAGTTGAGGGGCTGACTGCCCAGGCCAAGCTTCAGGAAGGCAAAATTGGCCAGGCCGTAATGATAATTATAGATAAGTTCCCACGTGCGGGCGGATATGGCCGATGGAATAACCCAGGGAATAAGGATGCAGGCCCTCAAGGTGCCCCGGCCGGGGATATTGAGGTTCAGGATCAGGGCCAGCATAAGTCCGGCGAGGGTCTCCAAAAGGACGGATACGATGACGAAGAGCAGGGTGAATCTTAAGGTTCGCCAGAAAAGCGGATCGGAAAAGAGCCGTTTATAATGAGATAAGAAAACAAACTTCCTGGGGAGGAAGGAGACATCTTCATAGAGGCTGGTTACCATCGTGCCGAGAACGGGAATGAGAATAAAGATGAAGTTGAAGCCAAAAAGTGGAAGGAGAAAGGAGGTGGCTTCCCGTATCTCCGGCCAGGTACATTCCTCCTTCACCAGCCCTTTACCTTCCTTCATAGCGGATCATAATCTCCTGGATCTCCTTTTGTCCGGTCGAAAGAGCCCGTTGGGGAGTGATCTTGCCGCTTAAGACGCCGTTTACCTGACGCTGCACGACTTCGGAGATAAGCGTATAATAGGGCAGAGCAGGGCGGGCACAGGCCTTCTCGAACACCTCGCCTAAGGTGCTGAAATGCGGCATTTTTTCAAGAATCTCCGTATCCTGGTAGACATCAGTTCTGGCTGGATTCCAGCCTAAGGTCAAAGCCAATTTTTTTTGGGCGATATATGAGGTGACAAATAAGAGAAATTGAAAACTCTCTTCTTTCGCATCAGAGTACCTGGAAATGCCTATATGCCATCCCCCCAGCGTAGATACGCTTTGCCCTTCCGGAGCATGGGGCAGAGGGGCCAAGCCGACCTTATCCCTTACCGGAGAGTCCATGCCCTGGTGCAAGGCCCAGGCATAGGGCCAGTTGCGCTCAAAAAGGGCCTTGCCCTGCTGAAAAAACAATCTCACCTCTTCCTCTTTCATTTCAGTAAAGGTGTTGGGAGGAGATACCTTATAGGTATGGATGAGATCATACATGTATTGAAGGGCTTCTCCATTTGGAGCACTATTGAAGAGGACATTCCCACCCTCTGAGATTATCTCTCCTCCCCTCGAGCCGGAAAACTCAAGGAAGGTACAGACCAATCCTTCATATTGGGCACCCTGCCAGACAAAACCGTAGAAATCCGGATTCATCTTTCTCTCCTCCTCCTGGATCCTCAGTGAGTAGGCCAATAACTCCGGCCAGGTGCCGGGAGGCCTTGCATAGCCGTACTTTTGAAGAAGATCTTTCCGGTAGTAGAGGAGTCCGCCATCGATATAAACAGGGAGGGCAATGAGGTGATCTTTAAAGGTATCCGCTGTCTGTAAGACACTTTGAAAGAAAACCTGAGGACCGGCTTTGGCTTTTTCCAGGGAGGCATCCAGTGGCTCAAGCCATCCGGAGGCAGCAAACTGGGCAATCCAGGCTACATCCATGAGGAAAACATCAGGATCAGCCTTTTTTGACTTGAGGGAGACTACCAGGCCCTGTCGTCTTTGATCCGTATCTGTGGGCTGGCGTAAGAGGTGTACCTTGAGGCCGGATTGATCCTCGAACTGCCTGGCCATGTGCCTCCACACCTCAACCTCGGACGGCGCTCCCCCGACGGTAAAGGTAATAACCTTTTCACCTTCCTTCCGGGCGCAGCCACAGAAAAGAGAAAGCAGGAAGCAGGCCATCATGGCCAAAGCGACGTTCCGGTCAACCATATCCCCCCCTTGATCTTTGCTGTCCAATTCCCAAAGTAGCATAATTGCCTGCCAGGGTCAAGGGGGTCAGGTCTTGAATCTTGAATTTATCTATGGTAATTTTATTTTATGGCTAGATTACCGCGCCTAGAATTCGAAGGAGCTGTCTATCATATTACTTCACGAGGCAATGCCCGGCAGGACGTCTTTCTTCATGAAAGAGACCGGGAAACATTTTTATCCACCCTTGAAGAAGTGGTAGAAAGACATCAGTGGCTCTGTTTTGCTTATTGCCTCATGTCCAACCATTATCATCTTTTGATTGAGACACCTGAGGGGAATCTCTCCCGTGGTATGAGGCAGCTGAATGGGGTGTACACCCAAAAATTCAATAGATCCCATGGGCAGGTCGGCCACATTTTTCAAGGCAGATTTAAGTCTATGGTGGTACAGAAAGAAACTTATCTCCTTGAATTATGCCGATATATCTTTTTAAATATTGAAGAATGCAAGATTTAAGACTTGACCCCTATGAGTTTAAAGAGAGAAGAAAAGAGGAAAAAGAAAGAGCAGGAAAAGAAAAAAAGAAAGGTCCAGACTATAGCTCGTAAATCTGTAGCCTCTCATTTTGAAGAAGCTGAGATGGCCTATCAAATGGGAAATAAGGAGGCAGTTGTCTACCACCTCAAAAAGATTCTCCAGGTTAAGCCGAATGACATGGACGCCCTTAGATGGCTGGCTGAAGTTCAATTCAATCTCAAGCATTATCAGGAGGCAGCTCATTATATAGAGAGATTAAAGCAAGAAGGGGATGACTGGATTTTTCTCAATTTCTATGCGGGCCTGGCCTACTATTACAGTAAAACACATCTTGATCGATCCTTCCAAAACTTAAGAGTATTTCTTGATAAAACGAAAAGGAGAAAAGGTAAGGATATTCTTGAAAAAAGACAAGTTGCCCTCTATTACGCAGATCTTGTCCAGCACCTGTTACCACTGCAGTCGGCCTTGCAGCCTCAATCAAAATCCGCCGGACAGGCTGTGGTGCAAAGGACCCGGCCTCTCAAAGAGAGGGCCAGGGCGGGCTCTTCAGAGGAGGTAACAGGAGAGAAAGCCGGCCGTAAGGAGGTTCCCCCTGTTGCAGCTCAGAAGCCACCCATCATTGAAGCCGGAAATTTTCAGATTCACATCACCTATTCCTTTTCTTCCCCCGCTCCCATTCTAAACAGCATCCGGGAGAATAGAGTCGAGAGTAAATCTCGTTTTGATTTGAGATTGGAATATCATCACCTTTCTCTCCTTCGGGGATATGACGAACTGCTCTGCCTCGATACCTTACGGCATGTAGATCACTACTGGTACCAGATAGAAACAGCCAGGCGAGTCTTAAAATACTATCGTGGCCGGGTACTCTTAGCCGATGAGGTGGGCCTCGGGAAAACCATAGAAGCCTGCATGCTTATTAAGGAATATCTTTTACGAGGACTGATCAGGCGGGTCCTTGTGCTCACCCCCACTTCACTGGTCTCCCAATGGCATGAGGAATTGTCAAGCAAGTTCGGCCTTGATTTTGCCACTACCGATCAGGAGGAATTTCGCCAGAATGGATCATTCTGGTCTGAGCACCCTCTGATTGTCGCCTCCCTCAATGTAGCTAAATCAAAAAAGAATTTCGAAAAGATCACGCACCTTGAGCATGACCTGGTCGTCGTTGATGAGGCTCATCATCTGAGGAATCGCACCACCCTGAACTGGAAGCTGGTGAATGCTTTGAAGAGAAAATTTGTTATCCTCATTTCAGCAACTCCTGTGCAAAATAACCTCATAGAGCTTTTCAATCTCATTACCCTGCTCAAACCGGGTTTTTTAAAGACAGAAAGGGAAGTCCGCCAGAGGTATGTGGCTTCAGGGAAACCCAAAATGCCTAAAAAC
>JBLIRT010000133.1:0-8722 GCA_049472445.1 bacterium | reverse complement strand
ATTGCCGATACCCATGTCCCCTGTGCCGAAGATATCGACCGTTGGCCCTGATTCACGGGCAACCTCGATCCCCGCTTCCAGGCAGCGGACAGCCTGATCGCGGCTCATGGCTGCACCGCGCGCTATGTTTCCCGTTCCATAGCCCATATGCTTTGAAAGAATCCTCCCATCTCTGACCAAAGGACTCAGATCGCAGGCTACCCCCATGTCGACCACCAAAACCCGCGCTCCGGCCAGCCGGGCCAGCACGCTGATACCCGCGCCTCCTTCCACGAAGTTTTTGACCATCTGGGCGGTTACTTCCTGGGGATATTTACTTACCCCTTCTGTGGCCACACCATGATCAGCGGCCATGACGACTATAGCTTTTCTTTTGACCGGAGGTTGGAGGGAGCAGGTCATGCCGGCCAGGTCCTCAGCCAGATCCATGAGGCGGCCGAGCGCCCAGAAAGGCATGGTAAGCTGTGAGAGATGCTCTCGTGCCCTGGCCCGGGTAAACGGATCCTGAGGGACAATCTCTTTAAGGGTTGCCTCTAATACCTTCATGCTCGATCTCCTTAACCTGTAATCATATCTCTGACTCTAAAATAACCATGAACATGAGTCAAGAGAAAAGTTACTTTCGGCCACGATGGTATGCAGTTTTCTGGAGCTTTCAATGAAAGATTTCCAGGCGGACCCAATGAAGCGTTGAAGCCAGGGAACCTGACCAGGTTGTCTTCAAGGCTCATATTCTCATCTCCTGTGAAAGGGGATGCAATTCCCATAGAAATTATGGTTCCATTCGTGATTTTTATGGAAACCATTCCCTGCCAAGTGATAATAGAGGATGTCTCTTTTTTCCCGGCTATTGAAAATACCATAAAAAAACAAAGAGCTCTCCAGGTTCCTTATGAGCGGGGAAAATCATCACCTTATTCCCTCTCCTGGCATAAAGATTGCCCCAAGAGACAGATGGTGCAATATTCAAGAGGGGCCCCTGTCAGCCTTATTGATTGGCCGGTACAGCCAATTATCATTGAGGAGAGCAAGAACTATGGCCAACTAAATTACTCTATATCACCGAAGGCACAGAGACATTGCCGAGAGGACAAAAACAGCTTATCTGCGGCTGCCGCGCTTTTTCTTTCACTTCACCTTCCGCCATCTCTGATTTACGTTTCACTGAAGAGAGTTTCCCGTTCAAGCCGCCATTTCTGCTTCCTGAAAAACAGGTTTCACTTTCCCGATCTAAAAATTTCACTGACGGCTATTCTTCCGGGGCCAGCGTCTCCTTCGATCAGCTATGAGACTGATTCTCCAACAGGTAAAAACACAGGTCGGATGGACTGTGCCCTTTGTCCTTCACCGTTTCTGATGATGATCGAGTAATGGTGATAAGGAGTAAGGCCGGAAGGCGTAATAGTCATTTTGAAACAATGGGTAATCTTTGGGGGGATAAGGAGGGAAATGGAACCATGAAACTTTCTCAGGGGAGAACCTTCATCATCAGCTTTCTTTGTTTATTGATGCTTACGTTATCTTTCAGGACGGCCAAAGCATATTATGGCGGTCTGTATGGCATGGGATTATACGGTGGGCTGTATGGCGGGCTTTACGGCGGCTTATATGGCGGGTTATTCGGTGGGCTCTACGGCGGTATGTATGGAGGGCTCTTTGGCGGCGGGCTGTATGGTCTCGGCGGAATGTACGGCCTTTATGGCGGCCTCTATGGCAGATTCATGAATCCCTTTGGATTGCAGAACATGTACTATTCTCTTGATACAGGATCAGGATTAAATTACCAGGTGCCCTTCCTCCAGATTGCTCCGCTTCTTGGTGTGGCCGGTATGTATCAATCCCTCTTCCCGTCCCTGTTCAGTCCGGTTGCCGCTCCGGCCGTAGTTGCCGAACAGGCTGGTTTCTGGCAGGGTCTGTGGTCCAACGGTATCTACTCCGGCCCCATGACCCTGAACCTGGTGGAAGATCCACTGACCCTGGCTCTGAGTGGAACCGCACAATTGCTGACCAATTACAACCTGGCCGTATCAGTGCCCGTTACCGGCGTCGCCCTGAACGGGCAGGTTCTTGTTTCCGGAACCGGCCTCGGTATCGGCAGCCAGACTTTTCAACTTGATATCAACGGGCTCTTAGCCACAACTACCACCATGGGTGGAACGTATACCATCGTGAACGTCAGCAGCGGTGCAGTCGTTGAAACAGGAAACATGAACCTGGTTCTGACAACCCCGGTTATTTAAACGGCTGCCCATGAAAATCCCCGGGTCTGCCTCACCCGGACCCGGGGACACCAGTTATTTCCCTATCAGCGGAGATGAAGCTAATCGGTAATTATAAAATCTAAATAAATCTGGAAAAAATTATGATTGTGAACTGCTGGATGGTACGGGAGAGGACTGATGGGAAAAAGAAAACATTTTTTCATGTTCCATACTTTTTTATTTTGTCTTTTTTGTTTGGTGGTCATTTTGGGGAATCCTCAGGCAGTGAAAGCAGATTCCGGGGATTTAAGGCATCAGGTTCATTTGAGTGAAGCCAGAGGACCGGGATTAGGAACGAATTGTTATGCCTGTCACAGGGAATCGGCTCCCGGCGGTCCTCCTGATCCGAATAGTGTAGATTATGATTTATGCATCCCCTGTCACAGTCCTGACGGGGCTTATGACGGTATGCATGATCCCGCCATAGGAGCTTTGAATAATTTAGGGAGTGGGGATTTTTCGGCACTATATGAATCAGATGGCCTTCTTAGGCCGGGAAAAGAGAAATGGTGTGTTGGCTGCCATGATGACGGGAGTTGTGTGATGCAGGGTGTGACTGCTCCCAATATTGCCGGCCAATCCATAAGTGAAGATTGGAGCAGTCCGGGTTCCATACATGACAGTGACATCTCTGATGCACATAACCTTCTGGATGGCGACCCTAATACGGGAAATACAGGAGGCGGATCATATATGCTCTTTGACTTAGGAAGCTCTGTGACCATTTCTCACCTCAGGCTTTATTCAACTCTTGATTCAACGAACCATTGGGGGGTCTATGGAGGGGATGATCCGAATTCCCTGGGCAGAATCTTACTTGGTCGATCAGTACTCTTTGCTGCTCCTACCTGGCAGACAGGCCCTCAGGAAGGATGGAACGAGACCAGGCTGGATAGATTTATTTCCATTCGCTATCTTAAACTAACCAAGATAAATCCCTGGCCCCTGATAGTCAATTCTCTCCGGGAACTGGAGATCAAAAAGGATTTGCAGTATGGGTACTATGCAACGGGTCATAAAATATCCTGCACCCAATGCCATGATGTACAAAAGATTCATATTGATGGTAATCAGAGAACCTATACTCATATCTCCGATCCCTATAATGATCTTGATCCCAACAATTACCAGAACGGATACAGGCTCAGAACAGTTGAGATCGAAGGAATCAATTACCCGCCCATGGAGATTCCGCGAACAGGATGCAACTGGGGTGAGTTTCCCCGTACGGATAATGATTTTGCTCTGTGCTTCAGGTGTCATGATAAAAATCAATTGCTCGGGGATGCTTATTCCTTAGTGGCCGATGCTGCCATATTTGAAGAATCTGAGACTGTTCTTTTACAGACAAACTTTCGCAATGACCAGCATAAGGATGTGATGAACCAGGTGACGAATGAGCATCTACGCCATTTGCGGGGAAGATATCCTTGCGGAAAAGGTGCTGATTGGGATTCCGACTGGGATGGTGTCTCCGATTCACCTCAAAGCTGCACCGGCTGTCATAATGTACACGGCACTCCTTCCCCGGCCATGATCAGGCATGGAGAGTTGACCAGCACACCGGGTACTTTCGACAAGGCCTCCATGATAAATCTTGCCTATATTGATGAAGTTGGCACATTGGATTTTGACCTTTCAAATGTCCTGGAAAGTATTGGCGCACAGACCCAATTTTATGGAGGAGGTCCGGGGACGGTTGGGAAAAATAATACCTGTAATATGTGCCACAATGATCAGGTTATTTATTATCGTCTGGCGGTGCCCTCACCCGTCGCCGATTGTCTGAGCTGCCATGACGGAGAAATAGGGAATCACTTCGGTCATCCGAATCTCAATTGTACCGGCTGTCATGGTTTCAGGGACGTCGGCATTCCGCACGGCGGCGGCATAACCAGTAGCACCTGCGGAACATGCCACGTTGATTTGCAGGTAAGCCACAAGGCGACACCCGGCAGCGGCTGGGTGGTTATCCACGCCGACACCGATCACGATGATGCCGGCTGGTACGGCCCCAAACCCTACTTTGACGTCGAGGTAGACTGCATCACCTGCCACACCACTGATCTACTCTTGAGCCACGGCCATGATTGCCTGACCTGTCATCCTGCTCCCTACAATACGCTGGAGAACAACTGGCTCGGAGGATGCCAGCAGGGGGGCTGTCATACAGCCTATCATGAGGATTCCACCATGGCCCACTGGCCCTTTGAGGATGCCTACGATGAGGTACATAACGACTGCGATCTCTGCCATAATCCGGGCATCGGTGCGGTGGTGCAGGAAAATTGCCTGAACTGCCACGCAACATACGGGTCCGGAGATATAACGCCTCCGATGACCAGCCTTAAGAATCACATCGCCGAGGCTATCGGCCCGGATCCGATCGAGTTTGTCGGGACTGCCAGGATCGAGTTCTCGATCCTGGACAACGGGAACGTGGGAATCGGCAGAACCTTCTACAGGCTTGACGGTGGCCCGCAAACCGCCGCTATGAATGTGATGGCCAGGAATGACCATCCCGGCACCCATGTCCTTGAGTACTGGTCAAAGGACCAGGCCGGCAACATCGAGTCACCGAAGACTCAGACCTACACCATGGTTAAGGATACTACAGCGCCGACAACCACCTCGGATGCCCGGACTGCCTATTATCAGGGAGGGAAGATTACCTTTACAGCCACGGATGGCAACAGCACCATGGGTGTGAAAGAAACCTGCTTCAGCCTCAACGGCGGGCCTGTCCAGACCGGTACCAGCCTGAACGTTCCAGTGAAGAGCGGGACGTACACCTATACGCTGGACTTCTGGTCCGTGGACTGGTCGGGTAACAGCGAGCCCGCCAATAGTGTCACCTTTACCGTTACCGGCGGCACGGGAACCCTCAAACTGGTCTGGGGCAACAGTGATGTGAACCCGGACGACAGGCCGACCGGCGATGACTGGGCCGAGTGGTACATTCGGAGGGACGGATTCAATGGACCGCTGGTTGCGTCCGGTTTCGGCGCCGCCCCCAACTGGGATGGGGTCGATTACGTTACCGTTCCGGTAATCCCAAACCCGTATTTCGTACGAATCGACTGGCAATGGGAGGGTGAACAGGACCAGACCGATTTCGCCAACATCTATGTCACCACTCCAGGCCAGGTCATCCGACTCAGCTACTAGTCGGTGCCTGAAGGCTGTATTCCATGAGCTGGGGCGGCGAGAACACCGGGGTAGTTCTCCCGCCCCAGTGAAAAACAAGGTCTTTTTGCATGGGAACAATACACCCTCTATCTTATATTTTTATCACTATATAAACATTAAAAATGTTATTTTCTAAATTGGCTAAGCAATCCTGAAGAAGCACAAGGTTACAGCCGAAAGAGATGCATAGGGTATTTTCTGTATCCACCACCGGGAGTGAAGATCAGGGTATTTTTTGTCTCGGTGGGACATTATTCAGGAGGAAGATCAATGGCTATGACATGTCCTCTTTGTCAGCAAATTGAACTAAGGGCCGTCATGACAGAGCAGGGGATTGAGATTGATTGCTGCCTTCAATGTAATGGTATCTGGCTTGATAAAGGAGAGATCTACCTTCTTTCGAAAGACTCAAGTGCCATCAAAGAGGAAATAGAGTATGGATTACGAAAAGGGATGCCTTCTCAATATACCAGTCCGAAAACACATGAGGCGATGATCAAAATTCCTCTCTTCAACGGTACCTCATCTATTCACTACTGCCCCGAGACGCATGGCGTCTGGCTTGCGAAAGCTGAACTCCAGAAGATGGTCGGTAATAAGAATTTTTCCTTAAACATTGATATGAACAGCTATAACTATGCGAAGAGACTGGAGACAGGAGAAGAGGAAAAAACTCCTCAATTGGCCGGACAGATGCAGCAGCTTCCTTTACCGAATTTAGCCTTACGATCATCCACCGTCATTTTAGCCCTTTATGCCCTTCTTGGGGTCATACTTATCGCTCTGGTTGAATTTACCGGTATGTCATTGAATGCGGCCTTCATGATCGGTGTCTCCATAGCTGCCGGCCAATTCCTCTTCGGGCCGTATATCATGGACCTGTCCTTATCATGGTTTTACAAAATGAAATGGATTAACCTTTCAGAACTGCCTGAACACTTACAAAACTTTATCTCCAACCTGTGTCGCGATAATCACATGAACTCCCCACGGATGGGCGTTATCCATGATGGCGCGCCGAATGCCTTCACCTATGGACATCATCCCAATAATGCCCGCCTTGTTATTACCCAGGGGATTTTGGATCTGCTGGATGAAAGAGAGGTCGAGGCTGTTATTGCTCATGAAATCGGCCATGCCAGACATTGGGATATGCTCATTATGACGGTAGCCCAGATAGCGCCGCTTATTCTCTACTATATGTATCGAACGATCCTGAATCTCAAGATAGGGAAAAATGACAAAGCAGGCGATTATCGTTTTCTGGCCGCCACAGGAGCTTATATCCTTTATATTGTCTCGGAATATATAGTCCTCTGGCTTTCCCGGACCAGGGAATATCATGCTGACCGTTTTGCCGGTGAGGCTGTAGGAAATCCGAATTTTCTGGCCAGTGCTCTGGTAAAGATCGGCTATGGTTTGGCCGGACAGGAACCTGCCGGAGAAAAAGCGGAAGAGAAGCCAAGGCACCGGAATGTGAAACTGGAAGCCGTCGGTGCCCTGGGAATCTTTGATACTCATACAGCTCGATCCCTGGCTGTTACTGGATATGCACACGGAAATCCTTCGGGAGGAAGGGAAGTAAACAGGAAAAACCTGGTGGGGGCTATGAAATGGGATCTCTGGAATCCCTGGGCTAAATATTATGAACTACACTCAACTCATCCCTTAATCGCCAACCGGTTACGCTATCTCAGCCACCAGGCCGCTTTCGCCGGACTTGATCCTTACGTCACGTTTCAGGAAGTCAAACCCGAGTCCTATTGGAATGAGTTCATGATTGACCTTTCGGTGGCCTTTACTCCCCTTATCATCGGGGTAATCTTTGGTATCATGTACTTGAAAAATCCCGGCAGTTCCTTCATAAGTTCGGGCCTGTTTGCCTTAGGCCTTGGCCTTATGATCAAAACCCTGTTCAGCTACAGGAATGATCATTTCCCTGAACTGAATATTGCCAGCTTGCTCAAAAGGGTCAAGGTTTCCTCTGTCCGTCCCGTTCCCTGTACACTGAAAGGAAGGATCATCGGACGAGGCATGCCCGGTCTTATCTGGTCGGAAGATTTTGTTTTACAGGACGATACAGGGATCATATTTCTCGATTATAAACAACCTTTGCGCCTGTGGGAATTTCTCTTTGCCATCCTGCGCCGGGAGTCGTTACAGAATGAAGAGGTCACCATAACCGGCTGGTATCGGAGGTCGCCCGTTCCTTACGTAGAGCTTAAGACCTTGAGGACGGAATACAGAAAGAGGACCTGCTATGTCTACCATATGAAGCTGGCCTCAGCTGTTATAGTAATTCTTGTCGGGCTCATGATGATGCTCTAGATCAAAATGTCCAGTCCCTTACTGGAAAAGGCAATATAGCCGTAGTGTCCGGTGGAGAATAGGAGCCAGTCGGCAGGGTAGGTGGATTGGCCGGTATTCCGTACAGGAGATGAATTTCACCCGGGAAATTGTCTCCTGGGAAAATGGGTGATGTTGGCTTCTGCCAGCGGTAAAATCCTCCAAAGAGGTTCCGGAAAGGAGAGAAGATACTTCCGATTCCACCCCAGAGGGCTGAGAATGGATTCGACCAGGAGATAAAAGGATTGCTCCGGAAGCTGAAAGGGTTGCTCCAGGGATTATAGGGCATATAGGGATAAAAGCCCCACCCTGAACCCCATGATGGGAAAAGGGAGCCTTGTGAGGGGAAGGGAGAGGGATATGGATTACCGAGGCCATAGTAGGTTACCGGTATGCCGTACCTGGTCTGTGTATCATTACTCGGCGGGAGAACTCCATAGTACAATACACCACCGGAACCTGAGGGGGAATACCCCCCATATAAGGACTGGGTACTTCGCCTGTTCTCTAATCTTTCAAAGAAGATATGAGGCATGATTATTCCCTTCTTTTTTTTAATCCCAGAGGGACAATATGGCTTATGAAAGCCGGTTCGGCAGTTACCTTCCTTCTGAAGGTCTGCCTGACTTTGGACAGAGCACAGCCTGTTCCAATTACCATGGAATTTCCGCAAGATGTATGCCATCTGCTCACCCTTCCGATTTCATCAATATCCATTGGCACGTTTTTCCTTCCTTATTGCCGGCCACTTTTTCAATATGGGAACAATAGTTGCTGAAAAATTAATAGCATATCTGCATCATCGATTGAGCCTTGAAGAGTTAGTCTGCTGGGCGGAAGACATTATGATGAAAGGCGATTTTGAGGAAGAAAAAGGAGTAGTGATCACCTGATAATTGGATCGATGTTGAGGAGCTTTTGGTAGA
>JBLIRT010000132.1:0-8771 GCA_049472445.1 bacterium | reverse complement strand
CCGCCATAGAGGCCGCCGTACATGCCGAGGCCACCCAGGCCATACATGCCGAGGCCGCCCAGGCCATACATGCCGAGGCCACCCAGGCCATACATGCCGAGGCCACCCAGGCCATAATATGCTCTGGCGCTGTTAGGAGTTGTGATCAGGAAAGCAAGACAGGTCAATAAAACAACGAGAATACCGAGAACTTTTTTGGGAACTCTCATAATTATTCCTCCCGAGCCCGGATAAAAATTAAGGAATTAAAAAATGAAGGGAAAAATGAGATATTACCTCTTTGTTCTAAGATTATCACCTCCTTCTCTTAAAGTGGAAAGCCCCTCACTTTCCTTCTCAGCATATCGCTTCGTGGTTGAAATCCTCAACATAGATGGAAAGATTCCAGGATAACAAGGTGATCACGCATACTCACTTTTTTTAGAATGTCCTGATACCTGATGCGAGGAAGTCTTGGCTTTCCGCGGGATATCGACTCAGTACCTATCCGAAACCTTGCCTTGGCGCAGCGTTTCTGCCCGCTGCCGGAGGCTTTCGGATAAGCTCTTTAAGGATGCACGAGCTGGCCGCTGGGGCAGCACCTCTCACGCTTCATCCTCCAGATTTTTGGCACCTCAGGAAATCAATATGTTGTTAAATTATGCATGTTCTATAGGGTACTATAAAATATTACCACATCCGAATAGGGAAAATCAATTTAATCTAAAAGAAAATAGATATGATGTGCTTTAGTGATAGGATAGGCTCTGATCAGATTCACTGTGTTTTCCTGATTTCCCAAGAAAGGGGTGCCGATAATATATTGTGAGAGGCCTTTCTATGCCTTCTGTGGAAATGGGCCGGCATGATACAAAAACAGTTGAAAATCATGGAAAACCGGAAGTGAGGGATGAGAGAAGGGTGGTTTCTTTGAAAGGGTAATGAGGATATGAATGAAGTGATTATCCTGGCCATGGGAGATAGTTCCGCACGGACCGAATTAAAACTCCTTCTCCAGGAAATGAATCTGAATCATGTCTATGAGGTAATGCACGGTCCGCAGGCAATTCGTGACACGGTAATTTTAAAACCGGAGCTCATCATAGCTGATGATACCTTAGCTTATGTAAACGGCTATCAGTTCTGCCGTTTCGTGAGATACGGACTGCACCTGGCCACTCCACTGATTTTACTCATCTCCTCACAGCAGAAACCGGATCAGTATTGGGGCACATCCTGCGGTGCAGATTATTGCCTGCCTAAGCCTGTCAATACGCAGGCGATCATGGGTATGGTGAGCGAGCTCCTGGCCGAAAAAAGATGTCAGAGATTCTTTTTTGAATCTCATATTATTGGTCAACATACCAGTGATCTGGATATTTTGAAGATGGCCAATGATCTTCTTGATCGGCACTTGTTTCAGGAAAAATTACTGGCTGAGCTAAAATCAATGAGCCGTCAGGTAGAATCAGTGCGGGACCTGGTATCGGTCCTGATGACAGTTATACATTCTCTCTTTCCCTACCGGAGCGCAGCCATGTTACTTTCCTATGAAGCGAAGGCTGAACTTCTGGCCTTACCCATGGAGGAAGTTGGGCAACATCGCCTTGACTCTCTCCGGGCCTGTCTGATTTCACATGTAAAAAAAGAGGAAGAACTGAGTTTTTCCGTGGATGATATTCCTTTCACTGTTCTCGGGTCGATGGCACCGAAAGGAGAAGTTGACTCAAAAGAGTATCACAGCGGAGACATTTCCATATTTTTTGGTGAGAACCTTCAGAGTATTCTTTGCTATATTGCTTTTGACGGCTTACGACTCGAAACTTTTCCGAAAGAAGAGATCCGGACTTTTCACCGTATCATGGACCAGGCCATGGAGACCATTGAGGAAAAAATTATTTTCGGAAAATCAATAAATTTTTCCATAATTGATTTCGTAAGCCGGGGAGAGATCAACCGCTCCTTTTTCCTGAAACTGCTGGCTCAGAGCATGGAACAGGCCCGAAGGTTACAGGAACCTTTATCTCTTCTTATGCTGGACCTGGAAAATTATCCTCAGCTTCTGGAGCCTTTAAGGAAAAAGTCTACCTTCCATCTTCAACAGAAGATCTGTCAATCCCTTTTACATACTGTACGGAAAATGGACATTGTGGCCAGGATCAGACAGGATAAATTTGCCATCGTGGTTACCAGAGCCAGTCGTGAACAGGCCCGTTCAGTATATCGCCGAGTAAAAAAATGCCTGGAAGAGTTGTCCCTGCCTCATGAGCATCTCCAGGTTCGAGGCAGCTTATGGCCATATGAGGTCTCGTATGGAGGGGATGCGGAAGAATTCTTACGAGTCGCCTGTTCGCAGGCTTCCTCACCTTCGGGCACATCGCCCCATAGGCCGCCATCTCAGGAGCTCGAATCCTCACCGGATAATCCATCATCCTGTGAGGAATCCGTGATCACCGCAGAGGCTGAGAATGTCTAGCGCTCAGAGCCCCGATAATAACCATGAAAATCAGGATACCAGGACAAAACTTCGGATTGGTGAAATTCTGGTCAATTATGGATATATTACCGGAGAGGAACTGGAAAAAGCCTTACAGGTTCAAGAGAAATCCTATAAACCCCTGGGACAGACCTGCGTTGATTTGGGATTCATTTCCAGTATTGACTTGACCAAGATTCTTCGAAAGCATCGCAAACACATGTACCTGGGTGAACTGCTGGTCAACATGGGGATCATCAATGGAGAACAGCTCGAAACGGTCCTGCAGAGGCAGAAGTCCGAGAAGAAGCGTATTGGAGAATTATTGATTGAGTTAGGATACCTGACGGAAGACCAACTGGTCAGGTCTTTGAGTATGCAGTTAGGAATACCCATTGTCACTCCTGATCTCCAGCTCATCGACCAGAAACTGGCCAAGCGTTTCAATGAAGCTTTCCTGAGGCGGCAAATGGCGGTACCGGCTTTTGAGAGGGAGGGAGTAGTCATCCTCATTATGGCTGATCCGCTCTCCGAATCAGTCATGAACGATTTTAAAAAGTATTTCAATACCGGGATTGAGCCGGCGATTGCCACGAGTTCTTCAATCGGTCAGTTGCTGGATGTCCTTTTTCATAAGATCGAATACGGTCAAAAGGAACCGAGCCGGAAGAATGAGCTTATTTTCAAGAATAAGGACTTGATTATCGAAGATGAGAGCTATGCCAGGGAGTCAAAGGACAGTACCGTTGGTATTGTCAATTACCTTATCTCCTCAGCTATCTCTGAAGGAGCCAGTGACATTCATATTGAACCGCAGTCGTATAGTCTGAGGGTTCGTTACCGCATTGATGGAGTATTGCAGCATAAAACTGATTTACCAAGGCAATTGGCTCCCTCCATAATCTCCCGCATAAAGGTAATGTGCGGTATGGATATCGCTCAGCATCGAAGGCATCAGGATGGCCGGATAGAGGCCAGGATCCTGAATAAAGACATTGATCTTCGGGTCTCATCCTACTCTGCTGTCTACGGGGAAAATGTGGTCATCAGGATTTTAAAAAGGCAGAGCACCCTGATTGACATGGATGAATTAGGGTTTTCCCCCATACATATGAGGCGATTCCAGCAGATACTGAGCAGTCCAACCGGCATTATCCTGGTATGCGGCCCGACCGGCAGCGGCAAGACCACCACCCTGTATGCCTCTCTGAATCAACTCAATAAGATGGATAAGAAAATCATAACGGTGGAAGATCCGATTGAGTATATTATTGATGGAGTCGTTCAGGGACAGTTAAATACCAAGGTCGGCATGCATTACTCTGATTTTATCGCTGCCATGATGCGCCAGGATCCCGATGTAATCATGATTGGAGAGATTCGTGATAATATCGCCGCCGAAGCCACCATTCAGGCTGCTTTAACCGGTCATAAGGCTTTCAGCACCTTTCATACGGAAGATACGACCGGGGCCCTGTTGAGGCTTATGGATATGGGCATTGAGACATTCCTGATTTCTTCAACCATTATTTCGGTTCTGGCCCAGCGTCTGGTAAGAAGAATTTGTGAGCATTGTAAAGAGCCTTTTGAACCTGATCCGTCTATCTTTTCCTGTTTTGGTCTTAAGAATGTAGACCCATCGAAGTATTCATTCAGCCGTGGCCGGGGGTGCGAGTTCTGTCATTATACCGGGTATAGGGGGAGAATAGGTATTCATGAGATCCTGATAGTCAATGACGACATCCGCGATGCAATTTTGGGTCGCAGAATTTCAAGTGAGATACGAAGGATTGCCAGAGAATCAGCTCAGATGATTACTATACGTGAGGATGGATTTTATAAGGCTGCCCGGGGAATTACCACCCTGGAGGAGGTTCTGAGGATAGTGTTTTACAGCGACACGGAAAGTACCAACCTCCGTGAGGCTGATGAGGTTATGCGGTTCATAGAAGGAGATGAGGATATCAAGGTGCCTTCAGCCGATCTTCAGCCTCCTGAAGGCCCTGAACAGCCAGGAGCACTTTCAAGACCAGAGCGTCAGGATTTGTTTGATTCTTCTGAACAGATTCAGGGGAAAGGGATACCGGAAATTTCAGGAGAGGTATATCGCATTCGCTTCGATGCAGATGCCGTTACCCTGGAACAGGAGCGTATCCAGGACTTTTTCCAGAGCTATCAATCGCTCAAGAAGGAGATTGAAGGAGCAGAGATTTCAGAGGATTTCGTATCGGATTTTATTGACTTTATCGTTTATTATACCTATTGGGCACACAGGAAGCATGGGGCTGCTTTTGTGGAATTTTTTCTCAAAGCGGTAGAGGGCCGCCTGAAAATTTTTCTCCAGTTTCAGAGTTATACCTTGCCTCAGGTATCCTCTCTCCAGAAAGAACGTGGGCGGCGTTTACTGGAATTCTTAGCTTGAGGAGTAAAAAGTGGGACAGAATTTGAAAACAAAGAGATGGCGTGAAAAGAGTTCGCTTTTGTTAGACTTTTTTTCAGCCAAGAACCCTTCTGCGGCCCGGGAAGAAGCTCTGGAAGGCGTAGCCCTCGTTACGCACATCGAGGAGATAAGCTTTGAGAGCTTTTTAAAATCCGGCTTGAAAAAGATTGATCCGGAACTTAAGCCGTGAGGTTCAGTAATCTCTTGGCATTCCGGCCGAGAATATCCTTTTTCAATTCCGCAGGAACATCAAGTCCTTCAATGAGGAGGATCTCCTCCTGCTGATCCTTCCAGGGAGAGTCCGTCCCAAAGAGAATCCTCTCCGGAGCGTGGCGGTCGAGGATGGTTTGGAGAGAATAGCTGTCAATATAGCCGATGGTATAACTTGTATCCAGATAAATATCCTTTCCGAGAAGGAATTGAATGACTTTATCCCATTGCCTCCATCCTCCCAGATGCGAAGCCAGTATCCGTAATTCTGGGAAATCGGCGTGGACGCGAGCCAATCTTTCCGGATCACATCGGTCCGAATCAGGAAAGCTGATATCGTAGCCGCAGTGAAAGAGAATGAGAAGATCATGTTTCATAGCCTCACGATAGATAGGGTACATTCGTTCCTCGTCGAAGTAAAAGGATTGAAATTCGGGATGGAGCTTTATACCGATGAATCCTGCTTCTTTAATCTTTCGAATGGCTTCGGGAATATCTGAGGAATCAGGATGAAGGGAAGGCAGGGGAATAATTCTGGGGGTGGCGATGTTTCGACACCAGGTGAAAATGGAGTTGAACTGGGCAGGGGAGGTGGCCACGCAGGCAACAAAGCTGCTCTCTATTCCAGCTCGATCCATGGAATCAAGCAAGTCAGAAATGGTGCCGTTAAGATAAGCCCTCGTCTTTGAGGAATCCTCCAGGCTCTCTATGGCTCGTAAGGCAATATGATCCGGAAAGGCATGGGTATGAGCATCAATAATCATAGGCTGGATATCCCTGGCTATTCCTGTACTCTTCCTAAGACCATGGAATTTTTACTCGCCCCGTCTGTGAACCGGAGGGTGTTCTGGTCCAGAAACTCGACCTGAAACTCTTTCGAGAGTTTTTCTTCCTTGAAAAATTTTATTTTGCCTTCACTGACCTCGTAAGTACCCGTGATGGTCTTCTCTTCATTATTTTCATCAGTGAATTCCAGCAGACTGATATGGTCCGGAGTGAGGGTATAGCTTAAATTTTTAGGAGGGGTTTGCTCTTCCGGGGCATCAGTATAGAGGAATTTCCATTTTCCGATGAGCCTCATTTCAAGCTCATGATCGGCTGAATTCTTTGGCTCCTTCTTTTGGCAGGAAGAAAGAGCACCGAAGACGATCAGAATGAAACACAAAAAAAGAATTGTTTTTTTCATGTCAAGCCTCCATTTTTCAGGTTTCAGGACACCTGCTTTTCAACTTTTCCTGCTCACGCGCGAGTGAATCCACTCCCGGGCATTTACGAAGAGGAGGATCCAGGGAGTAATTTTATGCACAGATTTCCGGTCATAGGGATAGTATCCCCACTGCCAGGGGAAAACGGCCCTTTCCGGATGGGGCATCATGGCCAGATGCCGGCCGTTACGAGAACAGATGCCTGCTGCATCAAATTGGGAGCCGTTGGGATTGGCCGGGTAGTAAGAATTCGAGTACGTAACAGGAATGATATAATCTTCTTTCCGGCCGCTGAATGAGAAGCAACCCTCGCCGTGAGCCACCCAGACGCCAAGGGTAGATCCGGCCAGACCCTTGAGCAGAACAGCAGGAGATTGATTGATATCCACGGAAAGAAACCTTGATTCGAAGATTCGGGATTCATTGACCTTCATTTCGGGCTGCCGCCTCTCTTCGAATTCAGGGTAAAGCAATCCCAACTGAGTCATTAATTGGCAGCCATTACAAATGCCCAGAGAGAGCGTATCATCCCGCTCATAGAAATGTTTCAGCACACTTTGAGCCCTCTCATGGTAGTGGAAGATGCCTGCCCATCCTCGGGCTGAACCAAGTACATCTGAATTGGAAAATCCCCCGCAAAAGACGATGAAATGAATATCGTCCAGATCTTCACGGCCTGAGGTTATATCGGTTGTGGTTACGTCCCGTACTTCAAATCCGGCCAGATACAGGGCATAGGCCATCTCGCGGTCTCCGTTGGTCCCTTTCTCCCGGATAACGGCAGCTCGAGGGGTCGGCCGCAAGACCAGCCGGGTGAAATGCATGGGATCAAAATCACGGGGAAAGGTAAAGGTTTTCATGGGAAGGTCGAAATGGCTGAACCCTATGGCCGCAACCTCCGGATTCATCTGTCGTTTTTCCATATCATAGGATGTCTGCTGCCAGACCTTACGCAGTTCCGCCATCTCTCCATGCAGGTCATGGCCTTGAAGGCGAATGGTTTTCCTGGTAAAGTCCGGTCTGGCTATGGTGTAAAATTCAATGTCATGGGGGAAATACCCCCTGATTCGCTCTTCGTCTTCCTGGCGGTATTGGATAAGTATTCCCAGACCCTCATAGAACAGGGTTTCGGCCGCAACATCGATCTCCAGGCCACAATCTCCGGCAAAGGCCATTTCACATAAAGCGACGAGTAAGCCCCCTTCAGATACATCGTGCCCGGCCAGAATCAGACCTTGCCTGATAAGGGTTTGAACAGTGTTAAAGCAGGTCTTAAAGTAGGCCGGCTCCCAGAGATCCGGCACGTAGCCGGGGTCTCCACCGAGTTGATTGTAGACTTGAGCCAGGCTGCTGGTACCTGAGAAGAGTGATGGATCTTCAGGCAATCTTTGAAAGGGTATATAGGATACCTTTGTATTCTCCACAGGTTTCAGGTCAGGAGTGATGATATGGCGAAGACTGTCACAGAGACCGGCTGCAGTGACAATGACCGTACCGGGAGATCGGATGATGGTGCCGTCAGGATATTGCTGAGACATGGAAAGCGAATCCTTGCCCGTAGGTACGGCTATCCCCAGGTCAAGGCATACCCTGCCCAAAGCCTCAACCGCCCGGTAGAGGTTGGCATTTTCTCCCGGCTGATTACACGGCCACATCCAGTTGGCACTCAGAACAACAGAATCCAGTCCTTTGGCCAGAGGTGCCCATAGTATGTTCAGGAGGCTCTCTCCCACCGACAGGCGCGCTCCTGCTTCAGGGTTGACCAGACCGGGGATGGGGCGATCGCCGAGAGCCAGGGCCAGACCATATCTCCCCGTGTAGTCAAGCGCCTTGACGGCTACATCAGAAAGAGGTACCTGGCAGGGGCCAACGGTTTGCTGCTGGGCTATCAATCCGGTCACGGAGCGGTCCACCTTATGGGTCAGCCATTCCTTACTGGCGACTTTGGTCAGCCGGAGGACCCGGCGGAGGTGTTCTTCCACAGGCCGGGAGGGAATGTCCGGCCTGGGCCACCGGATGTTTACCGATTCAGCCCTGATTTCTGTTTTGGGCGGATAGCTGAACAGAAAATCCAGATCCAGCTCAATGGGAACGCGGCCATCATCGTGCACAAAGACGAGCTTGCCATCCCCTGTACACTCGCCAATAATGTAACAGGGACATCGTTCCCGTTCAGCAATGGCCAGGACACGTCCGACGGCTGAGGCAGGCACGATGAATCCCATGCGCTCCTGGGACTCGTTGCCGATGATTTCCAGATCCGAAAGAGTCGGATCTCCCAGAGGCAATCGATCCATAAAAATTTTTCCGCCGCATTCCTTCAACATTTCCGAGAGACAATTAAAGTGGCCGCCTGCGCCGTGATCATGCAAAGATATCATGGGATTGTGGAGCATATCTTCAGCGAGGGCCCGGATTACCCGGAAAACCCGCTGCTGCATCTCAGGATTGGACCGCTGGA
>JBLIRT010000131.1:0-8849 GCA_049472445.1 bacterium | reverse complement strand
CGTTTCGTTCGGCAAAGAGGCTCCATTCGTTTAAAAAGGCCAGAATCGAAGCCCGGAAGGAGTTTTCGACAATCTTGGTCGTCTCGGACTCAATCGGGCGATCCATAATGGTCAACGGGTAATCCTCAGTGTTCAGAACCTCCCTGAGGAACTTCTCCACACGATGGCGGGCTTCATCATTGCACCCTGAACAGACCCGCCAGAAATCCCTGATACTGGCCACATAATCTTTACCAGGCATGACCCGCTCAAAGCTGTGGGCTAAAAGCGGTTCAGCCTCAATACCGCGGTTGGCAAAGGCTTTTTTAAGAATAGGCCAGGCCACAAATTCCGTGGTGCCGGGAGCAACCGTAGTCTCAATGAGTACCAGGCAGTGGGGCAAAATCATCTGGCCGATGGTTCGCATGGTAGCCTCCAGGGCAGCCATGTCCGCTTCGCCTGTACGCATATTGCCGAGATCATGTTTCGTGTAGTCACACTGCACATCGACCACCACGCAATCAGCCAGCTTGAGACATTCGCTGTTATAGGTAGCGGTCAGGGTTTTCTTATCCTTTACGCATCGGGCAATCATTCTGTCTACTTCCGGATCTTCGGCCTTAACCGGCGATTGACCAAGATTGAGGAGGGGAATCTTCCAATAGCTGCGGGTACTGGGTCTCTGGCAGCCGATAACGAACTTGCTCGGCTGGCCCTTTGTATCTTCAGTATCAGCAACGATGGCAGCCATGACCGCACCGACAAAGCCAACGCCCATGACCACGACGACTTCCTGGCCGCCCTTGCGGGCTTGATCAGCCAGCTTTTCAAGACGTTTCAATTCAGCAGCATACTCTTCTTTTTCGGGAAGGGGAAACTTTTCTCCGGCCGGGCTGATTGAAAAATCAACCTGAACCTTCTCAGAAGATGCTGTCTTTTGTTGATACATAATAAAGATCCTCCTGATACATACCGTTGGCAGCCTGAATAGGACAGGAAAGGGCATTGCACTTCAGGCGGCAGTTTAGTTTATAGGGTCATGATAGAAAAGATAGACCTGAGATACCATCACATTGCGATTGGTTTATGAGGATTTAATTATAATTTACTTTGATGTATCTTTCAATATGAAAATTGTCAGGTTATTGATCGGTATAGATCACTCACCGAAACGGAAAAATTTTTCTGATCGGCCTTTCACGGCCGGATATGATGGGAGCTCTCCCTCATGGGAAAGGGCTGAGGGATAATACCACACAGGGTTCACGTTCCACCAGCCCTTACGCCATGATGGGAAGATATGGATTATGATAACGTTATATAACCGGTGTCGTCAGTACAAGATCAAAAGACCCGGTTTCGGCAAGAGTTGTGCCGTTTTTAATCAGGGTATAGGTGCCGTTCATCTGCGTACTGCTGAACATTATGCCGGCCAGGTCAATGGCAATGGTTCCGCCGGTAACACCGGGAATGGTGCCGCTCAGGATGACCTGGGGGCCCACGATTGATCCGGTCACATCAATTCCGATGGCCAGAAGGGGATTGGTGAGTAACTGTACATAGCCGGTGATTACATTCGCAGCCAGGGGATCGGCAATAATATTTAAAGTCATTGGCCCCTGGACTAAACCATTAGACCAGAGTCCTTCCCATGTCCCTACCTGTTCGGCCAGGCCAAAGCGCAGTGAGCCGAGACCACCATAGAGACCCCCGCCATAGAGTCCCCCGTAAAGGCCGAGGCCGCCAGAGAGACCACCATACAGCCCGCCGCCGTAGAGACCGCCATAGAGACCACCGCCATACAGGCCCCCGTAAAGGCCGAGGCCGCCAGAGAGACCACCGTAAAGGCCGCCATACAAACCACCGTAAAGGCCGCCGCCATACAGGCCGCCGCCGAGGCCGCCAGAGAGACCACCATAGAGCCCGCCATATGAACCACCGTAAAGACCGCCGCCATAGAGGCCACCCAAACCACCGTAAAGACCACCGTAACTGTAATAAGCCTGGACCTGCCCCTTCAAACCGGCTGATAAGAAAATGAATAGAATAAACGATACAAACAGATACTTACCTCTGATCGAAAAAATCATGGTTTTCCTCACTCTCACTCTCTCATGAATCAGACAAGTTCTTTCACCTGAAAATGTCCCTTGGTTAAATTCAAGATTCAAGACCTGACCCCATAAAGTTTGACCCCATAAAGTTTTTATGTTCCTGGTCACTCACCTCCTTATCCAATCAAGAAAGATAGATTATATCTCCCAGTCTGGCTGCCCGAACATATTGGATATAGTTTTACTGTCAATATTTATACCAAAACGGAGAAATAGACGCAGGCTGAAGACGGATGGGATGAGCTTTGAAAAATAAGAATTATGACCCTTCAAGGCTTTATATCTTCGGAGGATAAGATGGAACGGGGAAAAATTTTATGATTTATCACCATACATCATATGGATTTTGAACTGACCACTCCCTCATCTATGATCCTGATTGTTCTTCGCCGCGGAAGAACTTTCGCCTCAATACTTTTATCTTCACCAGGTTTCAGGTCAATCTCGTACGTGTCTTTTTCAAGGTAATGAAAATCAGGAAGTTGGCTGGCGTACAGGGTGACGGTCCATGTTCCGGGTCTTACCTGGTAAAACGTGAACCTGCCGTAACGATCAGTCAGTTGTCTCAGGACCACTCCATCATCGTCTGTTCTTTTACATTCAACCAGGACATGTTCAAGTCCGCCCACTTCCAACAGCCTGTCCGGGCCATGACCATTCCGGGGAGTGTCAGGAGGCTGCTGCCTCTGATTCAAAACCTGACGTCCCACATCAGAGTGGCTGTCCTGTTTTCCGAAAACATCAAGGCCGTATTCGTTTTCCAGGTCCATAACTACTATTCTTCCTGAAATTTTGCCGCCACTGACAACCCCTACATTCATTTCTGTTGTCTTTCCTGACGCTATGACTACCGTAAGCGGAGATCTTCCATTGATAACCCGATTCAGCCATATGGAATTCCCGGACACTTCCAGGCGGTACGTTCCCTCTTCAAGGGCAGGAAAGACAAATAAACCATCCGGGCCGGTCACTGCAGTTGCGCCATTGACCGTAAGGATAACGTTCGGAAGAGGCAGCTTTCCACCGGATTCCTCATCAAAAACGTGCCCTTTCAGCTTTCCAAAGCCATCCTTTCTTCTCACCGGAATGTTCATGGGCAGGGTATAGGTCAAGAGGGAAGAATACTCTTCCTCCCCTGTCTGTCCGTATGCGTGCCAGTGATTCTTTAAGGTTATGGTATGGTGATTCGGCAGGTGATATGACAGGTTGCAGGAGAAAGTATCGTCTTCCCGGATTCCTTCGATGTTCAAATTGTTTTTGGTGTATTGAAGGTAAAGGTGGACATTGTTTCTGAAACGCCAGTTGGATGAAATACCGATACTCCGGGAGGCATCATGTGAGCTGTTCCGCCATATCCTTCCGAAAAGCGAATAGGTCTGCCGTGAACTCGGTCGAAAGTGGCCATGAAGGCTATATCTTTCCAGGCAGTGACTGCCGGCCTCTGACGAATCATCTCTCCAGGTACCCCTTTCAATATCAGTTTGAAGATACAGCCCAGGTAAAGACTGTCCTATTCGCAGATTTACCTTCTTCTCCCTCCGATCATAATCGGCCGGCAGAAAAACATCTTCCCTATGGAAATCCTCATAGGCGAGTGAAATGGAAGTGCCGAAAGGAAATACATAATTTCCGCCCAGGATACAGGATCTTTCTTTCGTGGCCTGATCTTCCTCGTTCTCCATGTCAAGATTTTTTCTATGGAAACGGCCGGATATCATGCCCCGAAGGTTCTGGTAGACAGGAAAGGTCAGGGTGCCATAGGTAGATTCCGAATCATTGACATAGCCGGTAAAATCCGGCCCGGCATAGGTCGTCTCAAGGGAATAATGGACCTGATCATATATATCTCCATCTGCCATTACCCGATAGGCCCGGTTATCCGATGTGCTCTCATAGCTGCTGTGACTGAAGGCGTATTCCAGCTCAAGATTCATGCTGTCGACCGGCCTGGTGACTGCCTGAAGGCTGTACATGTGATCGCTTTGACTGCTGAAAAAGGAAGGTGAACCCTCACTCCTGGCCAGGAAGTTACTTCTGAGACTCATCCGGTGGTGAAGCTGGTATTGAAAATAAGTTCCTACCTGCTTTTCTTCGGGATCAGACCACCTTTTTTCCGAATAGAAAAAGCCATAGCCAAGCCTGTCAGGATGGATATGCACCGACATTCCCCGGCCATAATTATACTGTTCGGTCAGGGGGGAGAGAGCATAGCTTGTGTCTCCGATATGGACATCAAAAAAGGTATGGCGGTAGGAAACCAGGTATTCATCCCTCTTCCCGAAGGAACCTTTATCCTGTATATCAGGCCCCCTCAGGAGATACTCGAGCCTGCTCTTCTTCCCTTCATCGAGTGTGCCTGATCCTGATAATTCAACCTGAAAGCCGGAGGCACCTTGTTCGGCCACCTGGATCAACTGTAATTGTGAAGGCAGGGTGTAGTAAGGATCATTCATTTCACTTAATCTGGGGATAATTTCGAACGAAGCCCTCCCCCGGGTGGAAAAGGTAGTACCTTTATCCTCCATGGATTCAGCTTCGATGCCTCCACCTTCAGCTTCCAGGCCCTCGACTTCAGCTTCCAGACCCTCGACTTCAGCTTCCGAACCCTCGCCTCCAGCTTCCGGATTCTTCATATCAGCCTCGATTACTTCAACTTCAGCCTCGATGTCCCAGGTGAGGATGAATGTTGTCCTCCTGTTTAATTTTTTTCCAGTATTTATTTGAAAGATTACAGGGCGTGACTCACCCCTGGCCAGGTGTTTATCAAACGATTCCATGCTTATGGGAAAATCAGGATTTCCCTGAGGTTCTAACCTGACAATGGTAACACCGCTGTTTCCCTTATTAACCAGTCGCAATGCTACCGTACCGGTGTCTCCGGCAATTACCACCTGGGGCTTTTTCTCTATGACGGTCTCCAGCTTGATGACCGGTAAGACTATTACCGAGAAACTGATTTCAGCATAAAGGTCATAATCCCTCCGGCTTTGAAGAAAATAGGTAATCTTATACCGCCCTGCCTGACAGGTGGCTGGAACAAGGAAGGTGATCAATCGAATGAGGTGCTCTCCAGCCTTTATGGTCAGGGGAGATTCCTGAGGAATGATCATCTGCCAGTCAGGGGGCAAGGTCAGACCCTCAAAAAGATGTTCCTCCCGGGCAAGACTGCTGAGAACAACAAAACTTGCCGTAATGATGTTCCCCGGCCTTGTCTCTATCATGTTTGGCGAGGTTAAGGTCACCTCGAGGCCGCCGCTGTGCCCGGGGTGATCAACCTCATCGTAGTATCTTTGGCGGGAAGATGGTCGAAAATCCTCTCCGGGATCATATCTTTGCCGCTCTCCTTCTGCAGCAGCAGGAAGAGGGATCAAAAAAGTGAAGAACCAGCAAAAAAAGAGAAGGCATATACCCTTTTTCATTCCCCAATCTCTAAATCATATTGAGCGCCGAAAATATGGTCATCACCATTATCAACTACGACCAGGGTTTTATATGTCCCCGGTTTCACTCCTGCTAACTCGAGATCGTTCCTTATTGAGCAACCCGGATAAATCCTCGCTTTCCGGCCGTCAAACCTGCCGATTGATCTTCCCTCCCGGTTATAGAGCTCGGCCCAGAGAGACGGGCTGAGACTTCGGTCACCAATATTTTCAATATCTATCCGAAAAATTTTTTTCCCATCCAGGCTGATCAGTTTCTTATCCAAAAACCGTATCTTCCGTATCCCCGTATCGCCGATATTGGTGATAATCTGAATGCCGTATCGTATGACGGTCTGAAGGCTCATGGTGATCTTGTCATTTTCCCGGCACACGATACTCTCAGGGCTGGTGGCCGGTATCTGCTCCACCATGACCATACTCCAGTACGTGCCGGTTAAATGAGCATCTTCCGGCACTTCAAGGCGATAATACACGGAAGCCTTCTCATGAGGGGGAATGATCAGCCGATTCGGATTGAGCATCAACCATCCGGCATTAGAGCGGGCTTCATGACCCGGCTCTCCATACATATTCCTCCCGTCACAAAAAAACGTATAGTCGGTCTGATAAACCTTCACTTCACAGGGCGTTTCCTCCGAATTCATGAGGAGAATCGCCTCCTCGTAGGTTTCTCCCGGCCCCGCGGTTTTCTCCCTGGTCAGGCTTCCGATGACCCTGACTCCGGCCGGGCAGAACTCCGGTAACAGGACGAGAAAGATGATGAAAATACCTATCTTTTTCACGGTTACCTCCATATGCATCAGGTTATATTGACTCTTCTCATAATCAAGGAATAATCACGTCGATGATACATGGCCGAATGAAACCTCAGCCGGGAAATGTTAAGGACATTCACCTGCGGTTATTTCAACAATAGTGTAAACCACTGTCGTCCAGTACGTAGCAGGGGAAATATTGACGGACATTCCGCTCAGTTGATATTGCACCTGCACGTTATTCGAGGTCTTGTACCCACAAAAAAATGAGGCATCAGTAGGAGTAACCTCCAGGTAAGAGCCTCCGCTCCTTCTGGCCCTGAGCGTAAAATTACCGTGCCAATTGCCGTCAGATCTCCTGATGTCCACCCGCCAGTAGCTGTTGAAGATTACATTGAGACTGGTGGCATTCACCACACTCTCATAAGTATTCACGAGATTACTTCCGGCAGTCCAGGGGGACTGCAGGTCGCTCCCATCTATGGTTTCAGTCCATCCGCCGGTCGCCCTTATGTTCGGAGCAGGAGCAGCCTGGGCTGTATCCGGAATGAGAAAGATGAGAAGGAAAATGACCAGAAACAAACACACTCTAACCACAACCTGTCTTGACATCCTGACACCATGAATTGTGATGCCCTTAAAAAAGGTCACACTTTGGACTTTTTACGATTATACCTTTTCTGTTATTCAAGACTGTCAGCAGTGAACCGGCTCTTCAGAGACGAAGGGAATTGAATTGGGGGAACGGATCAATTCATTGCCTGTAATTACCTATGGGAATCTCATGAACCTTATCAAGTTGGGCCATCAACTCATCAAGGGAAATCGTAAAGGAACCTGATCATAAAGGAACCTAAGGGGCACATGTTTTGTCCCTTAGGTTCCCGATCTTCCTGAGCCCTACCTACCGTAAGTATTATGTGCCGGCGGTAAGGGTTAACGTTACCGTTCTACTCGTAGAAGCTATTACTCCGGCTGCCGGGGTTGCTGAGAAGGTATAGGTAATGGTTCTGGCACTCTCAGCCAGCGCATTGATACCGGTTACCAGGTCGAGAGCAGTGGTTGATAAGCTGACATCCCCAGCGCTTGTTCCGCTGGCAATCGGAGCTGCTAAATTTATGGACAAGGTGGTATTGGCCGGCATGGCCGAATCGATTGCTCCCGTTATTCTCCTGTTGGCCTGGTTTGTCGTGATGGCATACGATGTGGTGCTGTCGGTAGCACTTGTCGGCGGTGATCCTGCGGCGGCACCGCCGATTACCAAAGCACCCGGATCTCCACTGACGCTCACCGCATCAATTGCTTGAACTTCAAAGGTTACTAATTGCGTAGCAGTCTGAGCTTCGGCCAGATCGCCTGTCCCAAAGATAAACACAAAGAACACCAGGGCAATGATAATGAGGGCAGCAATACATTTTTTCATCTTTCGTCTCCTCCTCTGGGGGTATTCAAGGTCTTGATAAACCACCTGAAAAAGAATTTGCCAGGACGTTACCACCCTGCTTGAGGTCTCTGAGCATCCGGGGCTCACCTTACCACATAACGGCGGTCAGAATTACTCCTGACTATCTGGAAAATTATTGTCCGTAAGCCACCTCCCTCCTTTCAGAATCAGGCTCTCAAGAGTAATCTCTCGATACATCGAGAGGACAGCATATTATTTTTTCACCATGAATCACTGATCCTGTAACCTTATCCCCAGGGAGAAACCTTGTGGAGAAAGATCAATTATTAGTTCTTAGCAATTTTATCGACATACTAATATTATACTATCGGTTATAGATAGTTCTTTTTTTCTTCATTCCGATCCTCCTTGAAAAAAGGTGGAGAAAAATCAGGATAGATGATGCGCAGGACGGGTCTGATCCATTTCTTTGTCCAGACTATTCTTGCAACAGAATGATTCCTGTATTATAATAGTTAACCCATTATGAGGTTTCTTAATCTTTCAAACTTTATTATTCTTTCAATGGGATACAGGCATAGGGAACAGAAATTCCTAAAGGAAGGCAGAAATGGCGAAAGGCTCTCTCACCGGGAAAAAGACTGAATATGATGTTGTGGTCATTGGAAGTGGATTAGGCGGCCTTACCGCAGCCAACCGTTTAGCCGGATGCGGCTACTCGGTGCTGATTGCTGAGCAGCATTCCAAACTGGGCGGCCTGGCCACCTGGTTCACCAGGAGGAGTGGACACATCTTTGATGTGTCTCTCCATGGATTTCCGGTCGGCATGGTCAAAACGTGCCGGAAGTATTGGTCTCCTGAGATCTCCCAATCAATTATTCAATTAAAGGGGATCAGGTTCGATAATCCCCAATTTTCATTCACCACCACCTTTGATACCCAGGATTTCAGCGCCATTCTTCAGGATCGATTCGGCATCCGGAAGGAAGTGATTGACGATTTCTTTCAGACCGTACGGAAGATGGATTTTTTCGACGATCAGAACCTGACCACGGGCGAGTTGTTTGAAAAATTCTTTCCCGGCCGGAACGATGTGGTGCGGATGCTCATGGAGCCGATCACGTATGCCAATGGCTCTGATTTACATGATCCG
>JBLIRT010000130.1:0-8951 GCA_049472445.1 bacterium | reverse complement strand
GCCCTGACTATCGGCTTATTGATCACCTTTTTTCTCTCTCGCCATATCAACAGCACTCTGCAGCAACTTATCCATTCTTTAGCCTCCGGTGCTGAGGAACTTTACTCTGCTTCCTCCCAAATCTCATCCGCCAGTCAGCAATTAGCCGAAGGCTCCTCCGAACAGGCAGCCTCTTTGGAGGAAACATCATCTTCTCTGGAAGAAATCACTTCCATGACCAAAAATAATGCGGATCATGCCTATCAGGCTAATCAGCTCATGGTAGAGACCAGGTCCATTGTTACGGAAGCCAGTCAATCGATGAGAGAAATGGATCAGTCCATGGGCGAGATCTCTACGGCAGGTGAAGAAATTGGTAAAATCATTAAGACTATTGATGAGATTGCTTTTCAAACCAATTTACTGGCCCTGAATGCGGCGGTTGAGGCAGCCAGAGCAGGTGAGGCAGGCAAGGGATTTGCCGTCGTGGCGGACGAGGTGCGGAATTTAGCCCAGCGGGCGGCTGAAGCAGCCAAGAATACCTCATCGATGATTGAAGATACTGCCCGAAAGATTAACGAAGGTTCAAACCTGACTCGCCGTACCTTTGAGGCTTTTGAAAAAGTGGCGGCCAGTTCAGGTAAAGTAGCTGACCTGGTTAGCGAGATTGCCGCCGCCTCCAAGGAGCAGGCAGAGGGTATAGATCAGGTCAATGTAGCTATCAGTCAGATGGATAAGGTCACGCAACAGAATGCAGCTAATGCTGAGCAGAGTGCTGCAGCTTCTGAGGCATTGCACAAACAGTCACAAAGTTTGAACTTCATGATGGCCGATTTGACGAAACTTGTCGGCGCGGAACAGATCTCTTACCGGAAGTTGGGACTTGGATATGAGGCGGAATCGAAATTCATGTCGGCCCAATTGGAGAATGCTGTCCCAAGAACTGAACGGAAGGGAGAGATTGAACGAAGGGTAAGAAAGATCTCATCACCTCCCAGGGATGGAAAATTGGTCAGACCTGAGGATGTAATTCCTTTAGACCAGGATAATTTTGAAGACTTTAACAATTGAGAAGAGAGCTGGAATAGAAAAGCAATGGATGAAGGGACCTTTCACTGCTATGCCTCCCTGATCTATACACATAGTGGAATTGCTCTTGGAGAGTCCAAGAAGGAATTGGTCAAGGCACGTGTAGCCAAACGGATGCGCGCCTTAGGCATAGACGATTATCAGGACTACTATCACTATGTTATCCAAGATCCTGAAGGAAAAGAACTGGCTCTTTTACTGGACGTTATTTCAACCAATGTCACCAGCTTTTTTCGAGAGGGGGATCACTTCGACTTCATCTCGTCAGCCATAAAAGCATGGTATGTCCAGGGACAGAGGAAATTTCGGTTTTGGTCAGCCGGCTGTTCCACCGGAGAGGAACCCTTTTCCCTGGCTATGACGGTCTTAGAATCCCTGGCCGGCGGGAAAGCAGATATCAAAATATTGGCTACCGATATTTCGAGGCAGGCCCTGGAAACTGCCAGAACGGGAGTCTATGAGAAAAAGAAGCTGGATCAATTCCCGGTGCAGAGGGATAGATACTTTACATCAACAGGGAAAAGCCGGGTCATGGTGAATGATCCTCTGAAACATATGGTTATCTTTAATTATTTGAATCTCCAGGGGAAGGAATATCCTTTCCAGGGGCCTTTCGATGCCATATTTTGCCGGAATGTCATGATATACTTTGATGATAAGGGGCGATCGGATATCATTAACCGATTCTACAGGCTATTGGGTCCTGACAGGTACTTATTGGTGGGGCATGCAGAAAGTTTAATAGGCACGGTTAAAGGTTTTCAGTACGTCCGTCCCTCTATTTATCAGAAGCAAGAGGCCATGAAATAAAGCAAGAGGCCATGAAATAATATTATAGCCGGAGAGGAGATATTTTGGCAGATCCTCGTCCTTACCGTGAGCCTGTAAAATATTTTTTAGAGCCTGGCTATCTGTATCTGGCAACTCAACCTACCTTGATTTCGACGGTTTTGGGGTCTTGTGTGTCGATCTGCTTATGGGATTCGAAAAAAGAAATGGGGGGAATGAATCACTTTATTCACCCCTGGGCAATGCATGGTGATCAAGCTACGACTCGGTTTGGGAACATAGCCATTCCTTTACTTATTAAAATGATGCTGGATGAGGGTGCATCTCGGAGTGGTATGGAAGCCCAGATTTACGGGGGGGCCAGGCCGATCTGTGACCTGGCCACGCGAATGGGGGAAGAGAATGTCATTCTTGCCCGCCAGATATTAAAAGATCACGGGATAAAAATAATTTCGGAAGATGTGGAAGGCCACCTTGGACGTAAGGTTATATTTAATACTTTTACTGGAGAGGCTATTGTTTTGAAGGTAAAGCAGTTGAGAAAGACAGACTGGAGATGCTACCCATGAGGAAGATAAGGGTTCTCATTGTTGATGATTCAGCCGTAGTGCGGACTATTTTGACCAGGGAATTATTACATGATCCCGAAATTGAAGTGGTGGGAACAGCACCAGATCCTTATGTAGCTCGAGATAAAATTGTTGAATTACAACCAGATGTTATTACCCTGGATATCGAAATGCCCAGAATGGATGGCCTGGCCTTTTTGCGAAAGCTGATGGAATATTATCCCTTGCCGACTATCGTTATCAGTTCCTTAACCGGAAAAGGGAGTTCCTTAGCCTTGGAGGCCTTTGAACTGGGAGCTGTTGAAGTGATGTCTAAGCCGGGAACCTCATATTCCATAGATGATATGGGTGAGCAGTTAATTGGTAAAGTCAAGGCAGCAGCCGGAGTTAATATTCACTCATGGCTGGAAAGTAAGAGAAAGAGTTCACCCCTGCCGCCAATCAGAGGATTTCTGGGTAAAACTTCAGATATGGTCTTGGCTATTGGTGCTTCGACAGGAGGCACAGAGGCTATCAAACAGATCCTTGGCCAAATGCCTCCAGGAGCTCCGGGAATAGTTATCGTTCAGCACATGCCTGCTCACTTCACCCGAGCTTTTGCTAAACGGCTCAACGATCTTTGTGAAATAGAGGTAAAAGAAGCTGAGTCCGGGGATTCAGTAATTCCAGGAAGAGCCCTGCTGGCACCGGGGAATTACCATATGGTGCTGCGGAGAAGTGGAGCGCGGTACTACATTGAAATAAAGAAGGGGCCATTAGTAAATCACCAGCGGCCGGCTGTTGATGTCTTATTTGATTCAGTAGCCGAGTTTGCCGGTTCAAACGCTCTTGGCGTCTTACTGACAGGTATGGGTTCTGACGGCGCCATGGGTTTATTACGGATGAGGGAGGCCGGGGCCAGAACAATTGTCCAGGATGAGGCTACCTCGGTAGTCTTTGGAATGCCTAAAGAGGCCATTAAACTGGGTGCTGCCGAGTTGGTAGCCCCTCTGCCGGAAATCGCTCATCATGTACTCAGAATGGCTTGATCCAGGCCGGGGGGATTGAAAACCCTGTCCTCATATCCTTCCGCCTTTCCCTTTATCATCCCGTTATCCCCTCCCCAATACTTCAAATTTTCTCTTTCATGGTTGAAGATTGTGTGCATTAGTGTTATTATCAACGAGGAAATTCTATAATTTTGAAAATTCTCCCGAAGAAAATACATGAAACAAGGATAATGGTATGAAATTGTTTCTCTGCGTGATTGGAATGGTTTTTATCATTGAGGGTATTCCTTACTTTTTGTTTCCCCTCAGTTGGAAAGAGATGTTCATGAAAATTGATGAAATGTCTGAATCCTGGCTAAGGCTCTTGGGACTGATGAGTATTCTCCTCGGTCTGTTTTTTGTATATCTGGGAAGAAGATAAGATTGAAGGTTGACTGAAAATATTTTATACATTTCATATCCCATTCGCTGGAATGAGATAGAAAGGCATCATGGTAACGATGAGGCGTCTGGCAATAGGCTTATATTCAGGAGGACTGGATAGCATCCTGGCGGCAAAACTCATTTTTGATCAAGGAATTGATACCATACTCATCAGGTTTACGAATCCTGTCTTTGAGGATCGCCGGTCTGAAATGAAGACCCTGCATCATATTTTACCTCCTGAACATTGTCGGGTGGAAGAGATTGAAATGGAAAGAGATTTTTTCCTTATGCTCCAATCCCCGAAGTATGGGTATGGGAAACATGCAAATCCCTGCCTCGATTGCAAGATTCTTATGGTCAGAAAAGCCGGACAGATCTTGAAGGAGCATGGAGGGGCTTTTGTCTTCACCGGCGAGGTAGTAGGCCAGCGACCCATGTCTCAGCGAAGAGATGCTCTCCGGATTATTGAACGGGAGTCAGGGCTGGAGAGATATTTGCTTCGCCCGCTCTCCGCCCGACTGTTACCTCCAACCATAGCTGAAGAGACGGGAATGATCAATCGGGAGATTCTTCTTGATATTTCAGGCCGATCGCGAAAGAGGCAAATGGAGTTGGCTGAAAGATACGGCCTATCTCTATATCCAAATCCCGCGGGAGGATGCCTGCTTACCGATGCCGGTTTTTCGAGGCGTTTTCGAATGGCCTTAGAGGAAAAAAAGACTACCTTATCAAAAGAAGATCTCCAGTTGCTGAAGGTTGGACGCCATTTCTTGATTCGTCCCGGTGTCAAGCTGGTTGTTGGGAGAAATCATTTAGAAAACCAGAAGGTTATGGCCCTGGCCAATAAAAATGACTGGATATGTAAAGTCATAGATGCACCGGGCCCCGTTTCGTTAGCCCAGGGGAATCTTGCCCCCCATGATTTTCAGTGTGCGGCTTCGATTACAGCTCGGTACAGTGATGCCAGGGAACATGAAAAGGTTTCAGTAGGCTTTGAATTGAAAGGTAATTCCCATCAACACGTTTTGACAGTCTCGCCGATCCGAGATGATGTTTTGGAACAATACAAGATTTAATGAATATATCAGAGAGGAAAACGAGATGAAACTACGAAAACAGCATATAGAAGTAATTGCAGCCAAGATCATTGATGAATTATTGAGGCGTGAGTATATTGAAGTGGAGGATGAAGGAAAATCAAAATTATTTATCAGAAAGGTAATTATCGAGGATCTTTCCATCGAAGATAAGCTGAACGAGGAGGTCAGGGAAATATTGGAGAAGTTTTCTTCGGAAATACGTCAAGGGAGTGTGGAGTATCACAAGATGTACCGGTTGGTAAAGGATAAATTAATCAAGGAAAGAAATCTTATTCTTTAGTATCCAGTAAAGGAGGATATGTATGAGGCTGAGTCGGGAGAAAGTGAATCATCTGTCTCATGTAATAATCAAGGCCTTCACTGAAGAGGAAGGTATTCGGATTCTCAAGCCCAAGAACGATATCAGACTTGAGATCGTAAGGATTATCAATGAGGAGCTCAAGTTTGAAGAGGAAATCGATCAGGAGGTGAAAAGGAAACTTTCCACCTTTAAGCGAAAACTTATTGAAGGAAGTCAGGAATGGGAAATTCTCTACCAAAAAGCTTATGAGGAGGAAATGAATAAGAAAAAAAGATAGCCTGTCAAATTTGGTTCAGCACATCGAAGACTTTTCAGTGGACAATGAACGATGAAACCCGCCTCTCTGGCCGATAAGATTTTTTGAAGCTTCGATGTTAAGCACCCTTGCCGAAGGAAAGATTACTGTCCCACAGAAGGGAAAGATTCATTCCCGGAAAGAGAAAAAATTTGGATGAATACAAAGCATGAAGATCAGGGAAATGGAGTAATATATCATATAATTTTATAAAAATATGGTCAAAGAGAAAGAATAATGTTGACAATCTAAAAAGGTAAAGATATAAATAATCAGGTTTCATAGGGAAGGAATGGAAAGATAAGGTCAAGGTAACGTGGGAAGAAGCTTGGAAGGTATAAAAGAAAGAGCAAAGGAGGGATGTAACCACCCAGAGAAGCCGGTTTTTTTCATAGTATTTTTACGTATATGATAAATTTTAAAAACTTTTTATAAGAATAGGAGGAGAGAATATGAGAAAAAAAAGGGAAGGGCTCGCCATCTTAACCGCTACGTTTTTTCTAATCCTATTGCTCTCTGGAGCAGGAGAGGCAGTCCAGGAGAATATCCGGGCAAAGGTTTTGGTCAATACGGGAAAATTGCTGATTACCAACAGTCAGGGTGAGAGGACAATACAGGGAGAGATGAGTGATGACCTTCTTCTTGCTCCTCAGACAACTCTCATATCTCTTGACGGAATGTGCGTTGTTAAGGTTCATGACATGCAACTTATTCTCGATGCAGGGGACAGCCTTCGTTGTGAGGCACAGGAGAACTTGCAGTTCACCTGCTTAAACGGCTCTATCGAGGCGATATCAGGGGAGAAAACGTTTAAACTGGCCAAGGGAGAGGTTATCGCCCTGGCCGAGGGTGGTGAAATATTTCAGCAGCGAGCTAGAGACTTGAGGCAATCCCCCGGTATGGTAACGGTCGGTACTCCAAGGACTGATGGTCCCGCGGAGCTTCCGCAACATCAGAGTGGAGTATACGGACCGAATCCCAAAAGCCAATGGACAAGTCCTTATTTCTAAACCTCAGATTCTATTCTACAGTATCTTTTCTACGCAGGTATGGGGGGAACCAATTCTGCATTATCATTCTTCATAAACATTTTGAAATTCTCAATACGAATTGACCACAATCAAGTTTCCATTATATATCGAAGAAGGCAAAGATGGAACTTACCGAACACGGTTATTTTTGCCTTACAAGACAGACATGAATCTACGGCACTTTTTGAATCTTTTAGCGGCGACAGAGTACTTTCTGCCTTACTACGTGAAAGAAGTTGCCAGAAGACAGCCTCATACAAAATGAGGTAGTCAGATGTATCCAAAGGATTACCTACAAAGCACCGTCATTTCTGAGAGGAGGAAAGATAAGTGAAAGATACATGGTTTCGGTTACTTTTATCACTGGCGGTTATATTTGCTCTTTTGGGAATTACGTGCGGGCTCTCATTGGCGCAGCCGGATGAGATAGTGGATGTGCAGGCTTACAGAAACAGCCGGCAGGCAGGATTAATTGCCAGGAATCGGATTCAGCCAAACAGATACCTGGACTCCACGTATACAACTCAATCGTATACGAACAATAATGTGGCGGCCAAAGTAAGCGCGGCAGCTGATGCTATCAGGGCTGCCCGAAAAGCGGATGGCAGCTGGGCCATTGATATCTATGGAGATGGTAACTCACTGGCGAACTTATATGGCATCACCGGCATGGGCCTGCTCATGGCTTCTGAGATGACTGCTGATGAAATACCTCAGAGCGAATATTTAAATGCCGCCATGGATGCCGGTGATTACCTGGTTAATCAGGACCCCAATAGTCTCCTTTCAACAGATATTGTGTTTTTATTTGGCTTGCATAAGATAGTTACAGATTCTAATTATAATCAGGCTGGATTAGCCGGCCTGCAAAGCTTCTGCTATGATCCTAATTTTAATGATCCTCATGAGGTATACGCCTTCTATGATTCTGATCCCAATTTAGTATCAGTCAAACATTGGAACTTGGCCAGTTGGGTGGAAGCCGCCAACTTGTATGCAGGCCAAGATCCAAATCTCGGTACGTGGGCTGATGGCATTATGGATCTGATCTGTGACGATCAGGAGGCCAAGGGAGGATTTTTTTATAAAGAATTTGAGGAAGAAGCAGTCACCCATTACTGCGTAAGAACCTGTGGACAGGCCAAGGTGGTTGAAGTCTTGAAGAGGTTCTATGCCGATGACCCGGACCACGTCAATAATCTTAAAGATGGGTTGTCCTACCTGCGCGGTTTGCAGTCTGATGCAGAGGGTGGAACATCAAGGGGCGGCCGTTTCTCCTGGGGCGGTGAAACAGTAAATGGTCAATTGATACCCTGGGGTTACGAAACTCTTCAGGATCAGTGCTATGGGATCCAGGCCATGGCCTATAACTTCCAAACGACCGAGGATAATTACAATAAGAATAAAGGCCCCTATTGGGGTGCCGGTTATCTGATCCAATCGATGTGTAATGACGGAAATATTTTTGAAGATACGCATGGCCTTACCAGAGTAAGGGTTGACCGGAACAGTGAAGCCATCCAGGCCTTATATTATAGCTGCATAGAGGGTGACGTTGATAAATCGGGAAAAGTCACCTCCTTTGATGCTTTACGAACCAAGAAGGCAATTGACCTCAGTGGTCCTGCTCTGGTGGCTGCCCAACGGGGTGCCGATGATATCTTGAAAGTTGCGGTAGGGAATAACGAGTCGCAGATCGGCAGCTTTTTAGATATGGTAATCCAATGATCATTCCTACTCAGAAAGATATTAGACAAGAACAATCTAAGAGAAATCAAAGAGAGGGGGAAGTTACTTTGGCCAAGTTAAAGCTTCTGGTTGTCTTAAGTGTATTCAGCCTTTTATTTTCATTCGGCATATGCCCTGGATGGGCAGCGATTTATGGCGTGGTTACCGAACCCGCTTATACGAATCCAAACGGTCCAGTCGAGGTACCGTTGAAATTCAATACTACCAAGGGATTACAGAATTTTGACGTAAAGGCCACCTTTGATCCCGCCAAACTGGTTTTCGATCCAAACCAGAACCAGTACGATGCAAGCGATCTTTACCAGATGGAGATTTATCAGCAGCCGGATGATCTCAATGAGATCCGAATAAGCGGAATGGTAAATAATGTTCAAAATCTTCCCCTGGCTGTGACCCAGGGCCTGTATCAAATGAAATTCTTAACACTCAAATTTCAGGCCAAATCAGGAACAGTCGGAGAAACGACCGTTGGCATCACAGGAGTTACTGATGTCGGAAATCCCTTATCATCAGGCTTTAGATTATATGGATGAATTGTTTGCTTCCCTTTCTGCTACAGAGGATGCCCTTGAAGGAATCGACGCTTTTCTGGAAAAACGGAAACCAGTCTGGAAAAATAAATAACCAGGAGGGC
>JBLIRT010000013.1:0-33329 GCA_049472445.1 bacterium | reverse complement strand
AACCTTTGAAGGCCATGAATTCTCACTTGAGAGCGTATCAAAGGGGAAAACACCGGTCAGGATAGGCTTTTAATGTAGTGTTCCAAGGAGGATGGTAGACCATGCCAGACCAGGAAATATTAATATCTATACAGGTGGAGGATCGAATACCCACCAAATCCCAACCTATTGAAATTGTCGAGAGAAAAGGGAAAGGTCACCCTGATTCACTTTGTGATGCCCTGGTCGAGAATGCCTCTCTGGCCCTGAATCAACTTTACCTGGAATATACTGGTCACATTCTGCACTATAACCTTGACAAGGGATTATTAGCAGCAGGCCAGGCCAGTCCGGATTTCGGTGGAGGAGAGGTGCGGATACCCATGAAAATGATCTTCGGTGATCGGGCTACTTTTCAATACCTTGAAAAGGAGATCCCCGTCTGGGATACGGTAGTTCACGCAGCCCGGCAGTGGATAGCTCACACGTTTCGGTCCCTTGATCCAAACCGGCATATAATCTTTCAAAATGAAATGCGCCCGGGGTCTGCCGAACTTATCAGCACCTTTACCCATTTCAATCAAGTACTCAAAGCAAACGATACTTCAGCGGCCGTGGGTTTTGCGCCACCGACACCTACAGAGAGGCTGGTGATTTCCCTCGATCAATACCTCCAATCATCGTCTTTCCAGGAACAATTCCCCGCTGCCGGCCAAGACATAAAGATTATGGCTGTCAGGAAAGAGCATTCCCTGGATCTGACGATCTCCCTGGCTATGATAGCTCAATTTGTAACCAGTGAAAAGAGTTATTTTGAACAGAAGGAATTCATCTGTAATAAATTAGTACAGTTTATCCAGCCACAAATTGATACATCTGTGCTGGACCTTCGCCTCAATACCCTCGATCAACCGGGAAAGGGTATAGATGGAGTTTACCTTACCGTCACAGGAACGGCGGCCGAACAGGGTGATAGTGGCCAGGTTGGGCGAGGCAATAGATCAAATGGCTTGATCTGCTTACATAGACCACAGAGCAGTGAGGCGGCGCCCGGGAAAAATCCGGTCAGTCATGTTGGGAAAATTTATAATCACTTAGCCTTCCTTCTGGCTGAGGACATTTACCATGAACTGGAAGAAGCCGCTGAAGTCTCTGTCTGGTTGACAAGCCGGATTGGTGAACCTGTAAATCACCCGAGTCTGATAGCTGTTGAGTTGATTCCTGAAAAAGGAAAGCCCTTGGCCGAAGGGTATAGGGAAGGTATCCGTTCCTTGGTAAATCAGCACCTCGAGATGCTCCCTGAGTTCTGTAACCGCCTGATTTCAGGGGAAATATCCTCCCTCTCCCCATGATATTCACCATATCTGATAACTGATGACTTGACTCTCCAACTCTCTTAGTGATATCATTATAGAATATTATTCATATTATCCTCCTATAAAATTAATCAGAGTGACGAATAAGTAAATAAGGTTAAGGAAAGATGAAATCCGTTCTCCGCTCTTGAATAACTCAGCCATACTCCAAGTGATGTCATGCTCCAAAGGATAAGCTTCAGAGACAAAGTGTCCTTCTTTTTATCACTTTTTTCAACTGCGCTTTCAAATCTGGCATTCAACTTGAATAGAATTTGATCAATTAACAACAAAGCCCTTAGCTTTCTGTTCATGACGACCGTATGGTCACGAATTTTTAACTTATATCTGCGAGGGAATTGACATTGCCAAGATACGTTCATTATTTTTACACTGTTTTCCCCCGATCTAAAACAATAAAGACGGCTCATGACAGACGAAAAGAGAACCCTGTCCGAAAAGGTTTGTGCCTGATCCTGATCTTACTCGCTCTCAGCGCCTGTAATCGAGGATCACTTGAGAATTCAAGCCGCTTTACTGCTCTTGACAAGATCAGAAAATCAGGTGCTATTACAGTGATCACCCAAAATGACCCTTACTGTTTTTATATATACAGAGGGAATCCCATGGGATTTGAATATGAGCTTGCTCAGGCTTTCGCCAAATTTTTAGGAGTAAGTCTTAAAGTACAAACCGCTCACACCTGGGACGGTATGATCGGGCATTTGGGTCAGGCTCACCTCATCGCCGCCAACCTGGGCCCTTCAGTCGCTCGCCTGGGAGATACCGACTTTTCTGATAGTTACCTTACAGTTCAACAACATCTTATTTTTCATAAGAACAGGCATGACCTGAAAAGCATCGATGATCTGGAAGGTAAAACCATTCATGTCCAGAAGGGGAGTTCCTATGAGGATCGGCTCAGAGAGCTCCAGAGGGAAGGCCTTCATCTGACTATCAAAACTTATGAGGATGTTACCACCGAAGATCTCATCCAGAAGGTGGCCCAAAAGGAGATTGAAATAACGATAGCCAATTCCAACATTGCCCTTCTCAACCGCAGGTATTATCCCGATATCCAAATTGGATTTTCCATCAAAAAGTCACAGTCCCTGGCTTGGGCTGTCCTTAAAGGTGAAGAGGAATTCGTAGAGGAGATTAACCGGTTCTTTAAAACCATCACCGAGGACGGTACTTTCGATAGGATTTTTAATAGATACTATGAAAACATTGAACACTTTGATTATGTGGACATCAAAAAGTTCCACTCCCGGCTGCAGACCAAATTACCGAAATATAAAGACCTTATTAAAAAAGCTTCCCAAAGACACCGCTTTGATTGGCGGCTGATTGCTGCTCAAATCTATCAGGAGTCTCATTTTAATCCTCGTGCCCGCAGCTTTACCGGTGTTCGGGGCCTTATGATGCTTACTATTCCTACCGCTCAACTTATGGGCATTGATAACCGACTTGATCCTGATCAAAGCATCAAAGGTGGAGTCAAGTATTTGCGCAGACTTTACAACTGCTATGATAAGGCCGAGGAAAGGGATCGTATTTTGATCAGCCTAGCCGCCTACAATGTCGGGCCGGGACATATTCAAGATGCTCAAGAGATAGCTCAAAAAATGAACATGGACCCTTATAAATGGTCCTCTCTCAAGAAAACCCTGCCCCTTTTGAGTCGCCCGGAATATTACCAGTCAAGCAAGTATGGTTACTGCCGCGGCTATGAGCCGGTACAGTATGTCCAGCGGATCATGACCTATTATGACATTCTCAGGCAAAAGGATACCGAAGTGGCCTATCTTGCCCAAAATCAATCCTCACCCACTGAAGGATAGCACCGATTGGTATTTTTTTCTTTCTTATATAATATTTTGGATCTGTAACTTTTGGCTTATCTGTTCATTTGCCCGCTTCAGTCGATCTTCGGCTGCATAAGCGGCTAAAACAGATGACATCATATGTGTCCGAAGATGAGCGGCCGCTACCTGCCGGAGTGACTGAGTAGTAATCTTTAATACCCGACTCCGAAATTCTCTTCTATGCTCATCAGTAAGGCCACAAAAGTCTCTCACCATAGCCACATAACCTTTCGTGCCTGGTCCCATGGGTTTATCCAGTGAGGCGATAGTACTGATAACGGCCTTTCTTAATTCATCTTCCGGAATTTCGACCATAGACATTTCCTCAACAGCTTCCTGATAAACCTTAAGGGTCTCCTCCAGATTTGGATCACGGTAAGAGAGGAAAGCAAATTCTCCGCTCAAAGGATCATAGCTGGAAAATCCCCCATAAGCTCCGCCCTGGACCCGAATCCGCTTGTATAACAGCCCACTGGACAATTCATGGGAGAGTACCAGAAGGATTGATGCTTCATCACTGAGATAGGTAGGGGCTTGAAGAACCTGGGCCACATAACAAACCTGAGCCGGGATAGTGATACCGAAATTGGCAGCCTTCAGCGAAACCTCAGCCGATACCCCCGCTTCTCCTCCGGACGGCAGACTCGTCAGCAGAAGGTCTAAAGCCTTGCGCAACTCTGCCAGACCTGCAGCATCACCAGTCAGATTTACCGTAAGACGGCCCTGGCGGAAAATATGGGCTTTTAATGAACTCAAAGTCTGCTGCAGACCCTCGGCTTCCTGAGTAAATCGATCGCTATAAAAAGATAGGGTACGCAACTGACCGAGACCGCTCCATTGCTCATCTCGATGGGAAGCAAGAGAAAGACCCGCTGAGGCGGTCTTTTTAGCAAAGATATGACCGGCAGGGACTACAGAGGAAATCATATGATTCTTCCCTTCCGCTATCAAATCTCTCATCCGAGCTCGATTGGTGAGATCTCCCTGGGTTAAGAGCTCACCCAGAAGCTGAACCGCTTCTTTGATGTTTCTGTGGAGCACTTTCATCCGAAAGGTCATCTTCTGCCAGGTATCCAGCCCTCCTACGGTCCGACCTGCTGAAAGGGTACAGGTCAGTCCTCCCATTTTTAAGGCAATCCGGGAGGACATTTCATCGTAACTTTTCCCTCCAGCCCCCATACCCAGGGTTAATTGCCCAAGGAGAGGCAAGAGGGGTTGAAGGTCATCAGATACATCTGAAACATCAAAAGCAAGGTCAAGATACGCTATGCCATTAGCAAAAAGCTCATGTTCCAAGCCCGGCAAGCCGAATATTGAGGTCTTGTGAGTCGGAATCGTCTCAATTTCACCGGGGATATCCTTCAATTCCAAACGGGGTAAGGTAGCCAAAGCTTCCGGAGAATCCGGAGACATCTGCTCTTTTCGCAAAATTTCTGCCTGCCGGTGAATCTCTCTTAATTGGGTTCCATTGAGACTGGCTTTTACATCAGCCATCTTGTGGAGAAAGTCCGCTTCCTTTTTCTCCTGATAGGAACGGCTCGGTTCCATGGTAACCACAAGGCAGTGTTTATTTTCCAGAAACCAACGATCAACAACCTTTTCAAATAAATCTGATTGCTGCGACCACCTTTGTCTGATTTTTTCGATAAGGGTGGAAAACTGCAGCCCGATGAGAGGATCTCCATCATAAAGCCACGTTTGATAGACATGACTCATGAGGGTAATGGAGTAAGGCATCACATTCCGGCTGATCTCGCGGCCATGAAATTCAACCTGATGGAGGGCACCCTCAATAAGCTGACGATCAAAACCCTGCTGAACAATTCCGGCCATGGTACTGAAGACCAATTTTTCTATCCGGTCAGCTTTATCCGGATCAGTCCCACGGAGACCGACAAAAAAGGGAACCTGCTTCAAATCTCGATCCAACCCGGTTGCCGGAGAAAGATCCTCACCCAGCCCTGAATCGATTAAAGCTTTGCGCAAAGGAGCACCCGCTGTTCCTACCAGAACAATGGCCGCAATCTGCAACAGTAAAATTTCTTCCGGCTCCAGATTACCTGCTGTCATCCAGCCAAGGTTCACCACCGACTTCCTCTCCAGCGGTTCCTCTCTGCCTATTGGATAGCACTGGTGAATACGGCGTATTTCAGACCATCGGGGCTGATCCCCAATACGAGAATCCACTTCTACACGGTTAAAGCCGGACAGCATCTCCCTGAGGAACGAAAGATGCTCTCCGGTGGATATATCACCGTAGAGGAAAAACCACGCATTGGAGGGGGAATAATAAGCCTTATGAAAATATTTGAACTGATCAAAGGTCAACTTGGGAATTTCATCCGGATCTCCACCTGAATCCAGACCATAGGTATTATCCGGATAAAGGCCTTCAAGCAGGGCCTTGTATATAAGTGAATCGACGGATGAATACACTCCCTTCATTTCATTATAGACAATACCCGATATGGTCAGATCACTGTCCGGATCGTTGCCATGAACCGGTTCCAGATGATGGCCCTCCTGAAGAAAAGTAGATAATGAAAGACGCGGGCTCAATACCAGATCTGTGTATACCCTGGCCAGATTGAAGAAGTCAGTCTTTACCTGGCTGGCCACCGGATAAACTGTCTTATCGGGATAGGTAAAGGCATTGATAAACGTTTTTAGCGATCCTTTGGCCAATTCATTAAAAGCATCCTTAACCGGATATCTCTCGGAGCCTGCCAGCACAGAATGCTCTAAAATATGGGCTACCCCGGTTGAATCTTTGGCAGGCGTCCGGAATCCGATAGAGAAAAGATTTTCCCGATCATCATTGTGTAAATGCAAGACATGAGCTCCAGTCTGCTCATGGGTTATCTCATAAGCCCTCACCCGGATATCCGGGATTTCCTGAACACGCAATACCCGGAACCCATACAGCCGGTCTCCGGCCTGCAGGATTGGGGGCGGGCAAATTCCGGAATTATTCATTATTCTTCCTCCGACTCGTCAATGAAACATAAACCCAAGGTATATATCTTAAGGCTCCCTCAAGCTTAAGCAATGTAAAGGGTAACCTTTTCAATCCTTAACTCCTTCCATCGGCAAGGTAACACAGAATCCGGGTGATGTCAAACGGGTATTACCTTCCCGATCAATACTTCCCTGGCTCAAAGGCATCAGACAACATGAAAGGGAGTCCTTTTTTCAGGGCAGGTCTTATAAGAAGAGGGGTAAGGGAAGTGGTTCCAACAAGACAGCAGGTCTTGAGGGCTTACATCATAACCCTTTCGGAGAAATCACGCTCTCCTGGTTCAATTATAGAGTAAACTTCTCAATTTTGCTGCGCAGGGTGTTCCGGCTGATGCCGAGCACTTTCGAGGCTTTGACCTGATTATTATTTACCTTCTTGAGAGTGAGACCAATCATGGCCTTCTCCAGACCATCGGTCAGCCTGCCGGCGATATCTTCCGCCTGCTGATCGATCAGATTATCAACGATATTGGTCAATATTTCTTCAAACATTTCTGAATAATCTCTATCCAGATCAGATACCGAAAGAAGTGGCCTCTTTTTCTTCTCCATCATCTCCCCAATGGGGAGATGCTCCGGCAGGATCACATCGCCTTTGCAAAGAACGATAGATGATTGAATGACATTTTCCAACTCGCGAATATTTCCCGGCCAATGATATTGCGTCAGCAGCATCATCGCTGAATGAGCTATTCCGTTGATTTCCTTCTTTAATTTATGCCGATACTTGAGCAGAAAGTAATCGGCCAAAAGGGCGATATCCTCAGGCCTTTCCCTGAGCGGCGGCAGAAAGAGCGAGATAACCTTCAGCCGGTAAAAAAGATCTACCCGAAAAGTCCCTTCTTTTACAGCCTGGACGAGGCTCTTGTTGGTAGCGGCAATCAATCGTACATCTACCTTGATGCTCTCATGACCTCCAACCCGTTCAAAGACCTGATCCTGCAAAACGCGCAACACCTTACTCTGCGCAGATAGGGCCATGTCACCTATCTCGTCAAGGAAGATAGTACCACCATCGCATTGTTCAAATTTTCCTATCTTTTTTGAAAGCGCACCCGTAAAAGATCCCTTCTCGTGCCCGAATAACTCACTTTCAAGAAGCTGCTCAGGAATGGCTGCGCAATTTATAGCCAGAAACTCCTTCTCACTCCGTGAACTATGATGGAAAATCGCCCGGGCAATTAACTCCTTACCGGTTCCACTTTCTCCTTGAATCAAAACAGGAGCATCACTTTGGGCTACCTGGCCGATCATTTTATAGATTTCCAGCATTTCCCGACTATTACCAATGATTGTATCCGATTCAAAAGAACCATGGGCAAAGGTGCCCGGATTAATGGCTATTCGCCTGCCATCATCCGCATCCGAAGAGAGTGCGGTATTGATAATGTCCAGCATCTTGGTAATCTCAAAGGGCTGGGTGATATAATCATAGGCTCCCAGTTTCATGGTCTCTATAGCTGTATTCGTCGAGACATGATTGGCAACTACCATTACCGGAAAGCGAGAGCACTTCTTTTTAAGAATCCGCAAAACCTCAATGCCGGATATTTTGGGTAAAGAGAGATCCAAGACAGCCAGTTCCGGAGTTTCCTTGTCATATAAATCTATAACTGCGGGACCATCTTTAGCCTGAAGGACATCGTAGCCTTGATTTTCCAAAGCTATCTTTAAATTTTTGAAGGAATCGTTTGAGGCTGTCCCAAGGATTATGGTACGTTTTTTCATAATCTCTTCACTTATTCGTATGTTCTGACTTTTCTGGGGTATAAAAAAGTATTCCACCTTTCATACCCTTGGCCTCCTACTGAAAATAATTGTCATCTTTTTTGACATTTTTTGTCTCATTTCCGCTCATTTCCGGCAAAGCTCTTGAGATCAAAATGACATACATAGGTGCAAAATGTGCAGTATAGTTCCTCTGCTCACCTTATATACAAGCCTGTCTTTCAATAAAGCATTTCACCGAAACTATTGAATACTCCATGGACCGAAAACAGAGGTGCTTCTCCTGTAAGCCATCAAAAGAATTGATCATCATATTTTTCTTCGGCATATGAATAAGTTTTGATTGGGGGAAATATGTCTAAAAGGGCCAAATTGAGAATTACCGCCTCCATGGTACGTTCTTTGCAATATATCTCGATGAAAGGTGGTTCATGGTACTGGAAAACTGAATCTCAAAATCTTTCTGTACCCATGGTGAATTCATAACTCTCTACTGCAAGGAGGAACATATGTCGGGCATGGCCAGAATGAATGAAAATGTACACGTACAAGATGCTACCTTGAAGATATTTGAAGAAATTCTTAAAGAAAAGCTGGACTTGATTTTTAAGCACAGGGCTGTCTGCCATATCACTCCGAGCACCATGGATGCCTTTGAACCCCCCATCTTCCAAAAGGAAATCTGGAAATCAGAGGATATGTAAGCTCTTAAGATCCGAATATTCTCCAAGCGAGATACAAAATATGAAAGGATAATAGAATTTATACTCTCTTTCCTGCTACCCGATAAGGGCTGTTCATCCGTCCGGGGAATTATGAAGGGTGATCCCATTTCCGAGGGCTGCCAAGGCCTTGAAATGTTTGGAACTCAGGGGAAAGGGTAGTGACATTTCCTCTGATTCGTGACATAATACAGCGGCAAGACATAGCCAACCATGGTGAGTGACCTGAGTGACGAGCCGTGGTGAGAAAGAGTTATTGCAAGACTATTATTTTTATCAAACATACATGGAAGAGCATGCCTCATCAGAACGGGAAATTATTCCTCCTCTCTTCTGAGTTTCACCCAGACGGAGATCAGCCGAAAGCTATCGAAGAGCTTGTCCAAAATATAGTCATGGGTATACCCCACCAAGTTCTTCTGGGAGTAACCGGATCCGGGAAGACATTCACCATGGCCAATCTCATCGAACGGGTTCAGAGACCTGCTCTGGTCATATCCCATAACAAAACCCTGGCTGCTCAATTATATCTGGAATTCCGCAAATTCTTCCCGGACAATGCAGTGGAGTACTTTGTCAGCTACTATGACTACTACCAGCCTGAAGCCTATATTCCACAAACGGATACCTATATCGAAAAAGATTCCTCAATTAATGAGCATATTGATAAAATGAGACATTCCGCCACCCGCTCACTCTTTGAACGCCGTGATGTCATTGTGGTGGCCAGTGTATCCTGTATCTATGGACTTGGGTCTCCGGAAGAGTATAACCATATGCGTATTTCCCTGCAATCGGGACACGAGACAGGGCGGGATCAGATCTTAAAAAATCTCATCAATATGCAATATGCTCGTAATGATCTGGATTTCCATAGGGGAGTCTTCCGGGTAAGAGGAGATACGGTGGAAATTTTCCCAAGCTATGAGGAAGAACAGGCTATCAGACTTGAATTTTTCGGAGACGAACTGGAGGCGATATCCCTCATTGATCCCCTGCGGGGAGAGATAAAGGAAAGACTTGGTTCCATTAATATTTATCCGGGGAGTCACTATGTCCTGCCCAAGGAAAAGATGGAAATGGCCATAGCTCGAATCCGCTTGGAATTAGCGGAAAGATTGGCTCAATTGCACAGCGGGGGAAACCTCCTGGAGGCCCAGCGCCTTGAACAACGAACCAATTATGATCTGGAGATGCTTCAGGAGATTGGGTATTGCCATGGAATTGAAAACTACTCTCGTCACCTGAATGGGAGAAAGCCTAACGAACCGCCCTTTACCCTCATTGATTATTTTCCTGCAGACAGTCTCATCATCATTGACGAGAGCCACGTGACTATACCACAATTACGAGCCATGTGTGCCGGCGACCGCTCTCGAAAAAAAAATCTGGTAGATTTTGGTTTTCGTCTTCCTTCAGCCTATGATAACCGTCCGCTCACTTTCGAAGAATTTAATCAGCGAGTACATCAGGTACTGTATGTATCGGCTACACCATCTGAATATGAGCTGGCTGTCAGCCAGGGTATCGTTATTGAACAGATTATCCGCCCTACAGGATTAATGGATCCGGAAATTATCGTAAGACCGGCTACCGGCCAACTGGATGACCTTTTAGGAGAGATTCGTAAGGTGGTGGAAAAAGGGGATAAAGTCCTCATTACCACCCTCACCAAGCGGCTTGCGGAAGACTTGACTGACTATTACACTGATCTCGGTATAAGGATCCGATATTTACATTCAGAAATCGATACGATTGAAAGAACCATCTTGATCAGGGAGCTTCGGCAGGGATTGTTTGATGTCCTCGTAGGGATCAATCTCCTGCGTGAAGGATTGGATATTCCAGAGGTTTCCCTCGTGGCCATACTTGATGCAGATAAGGAAGGATTTCTCCGTTCCACCGTCTCTTTAATACAAACTGCCGGACGGACTGCCCGGCATATAGACGGCAGAGTGATTATGTATGCCAATCGGATAACCGAATCAATGAGCAAGGCCATGAAGGAAACAAATCGGAGAAGAACGTTACAAAAAGAGTATAACCAAAAGCATGGAATCACCCCTGAATCAGTGCGCAGATCCATAGATTCACTGCTGGATACTCCTTATGGTGCTGATTATTCGCCTGTACCCCTTATCCAGGAGGAACAGACATCCTATAAAAATCATGCTAAACCAGACGAGCTTATCCCCTTTTTAGAGAGCCGGATGAAGAAGGCTGCTTCGCGGCTTGATTTTGAAGAGGCAGCTCGCCTCCGGGATCAAATTCAATTGATAAAGCAAAATATGAAGAATTCTGACAAGATCCTTAAAAGATGAATCAGAGATTTGGTGATTCTCCCTTTACTTTGTTTGCGTATACATATATAATGGACGCAATCCCTTAAGGAGCGTTGTCATACATTCTCAATTTACCTCACTCGCTGTTTCTCAATGAACCTTGGGGCAGCAGTGCTCTGGTTGATGCCAACAGGCAGGTGAGGAGATACCAATATGGGGGCCAAGTGATGAAATCAAAACATATCTTATTAGTGGAAGATGACATGGGAATGCGGGAAGTCCTCCGTGATATTTTAACAGATGAAGGTTTTAAAATTACAACTGCGGAAAATGGGAAGATAGCTTTGAATAAGCTTGATGAGTACAATTTCGATCTGATCCTGACGGATCTGAAGATGCCCCAAATGGATGGTATGGAATTCCTGGAATATGTCGAGAAAAATCACCCTACAACCAAAGTCATCGTGATCACGGCCTACGGAGAGAAGGATAACTATAACCAGGCCAAGTATCTCGGAGCCTTCGAATTTCTCAGCAAATCTATTCGAGTGGAAGAACTGAAGAAGGTTATCAATCGTGTCATCAGCCGAAAAAACGAAACATAACGCTCTGGATGTAATCTCTTATCATTAAAAGGCTATCCATTCCCAAACGCTTCAAAATTCCAGGAGGGCAAAAAGGCAGCTAAAAAATTTTTCACCTGTTGAGATCGGTTCAAGGAAGTGAGGCCAATGTTTAGCTATGCAATTGATATTTTAACTTATCCTATTATTATTGTCAATCCCGATCCCAAGCCCCTTCCTTGGCAAGCAGAGCTGGGAAAAAATTTTCTTTTCTATCATACTCCCGGATTTCAAGAATGCTCACAAACCTTGGCCGACCTGAAAAATGTTGCGGCTATTGTCTGCCATCAGGGTGAGGAGAAGAGTGAATGCTGGGAAAAACTGAGGGCAGACTTTCCCCAGGTTGAAATGTATGTTCTGTTATCTCTCAACCGTTTCAACCATTTTAAATCCTCTATCTCCCCCAAACCATGGTATCACCCCCTTCTCAGCTCCTCTCCTCCTGAAATCTTACGCCTGGAGTTTGCTCAAGCCATTGAGCGATATGCGCTGAGACAAGAGAGGGATTTTTGGCTTGCAGCTCAAAAACGCGAAAACCGGTTCTCTCTTATTGGTCAACTGACCCGTGATTGGGCTCATGAGATAAAAAATTATGTAGCCATCATCAGTTTAAATGCAGAAATATCTATGGCCAGAGTCCGGAAACTCGCTCTTACGAAATCTATCAGCCTGGAATCTATGGAAAAAATTATTGAACAATGCCTGAAAATTTCGGGGGTATTGGATGGAATCCGAGAATTTCTCAAGGGAGAGCAACCTGAACTACCTCTTCTATCGCTGGCCGAAATCATTGAGCATACGCTTTTTATTTTAAAATCAGAAAATTACTCCAGTCGAATAAAACTTGAGCAAGAGGCTCTTCCGGAGATCTCATTCCCCCAGATGGAAGGTACCTGGTTACAGTCCGCCCTGGTAAACATCCTGAGGTATTATAACCAGATCACCGGCTGTCAGGGGCCATTATCACTCTCCATTGAGAAGGAGCATGATGGGCCTTATCTGAAGATCTACCTGAAAAATATTCTGCCCCAGGCCATTCCCTTTTATACAGACTTTATCGACATGAGTCATCCCTTGAGCAAAAGTATCCATATCGAGCCTAAAAAGCGGGATTTCTTTATTGGCGTCCGCCTTTTGAAATCTCTTGGAGGTGAGATCGCCATAGAAAAGGATGGTGACGAAAAGATGGCTACTTTACGAATTACCTTACTCTCTTATTCAGCTAACATGACCCACCCAAATACCCAGATGGGATCTAACCCTAGCCTTACCCATGAATTATAACGAGGAGAGCAATGCCTAAGGTCCTGATTATTGACGATGAATCGGCAATTCGAGAGGTTTTGAAAATCTTCCTGGAAGAGCAGGGATTTGATGTTTCAACAGCCGCTGATGGTAAAGAAGCGTTAGCCATCTTCCATGCTGAATGCCCGGAGGTGGTCTTTTTAGACCTTCTTCTCCCGGAAAGAACCGGAAGAGATGTTCTCAGAGAAATCCGCGAATCCCTTCCTCATACTATTGTCATTGTTATTACGGCCTTTTCTGAAGATGAAATTTCCTCCATTATCGGCCCCTTACATATCCAGGGTGTTCTCAGAAAACCATTCCGACTGGAGCATGTCAGAAAGGATATTCTTCCCAAAATTGCCTAAATCTTCTCACTTCATGCTACTCTGGACTTTTACCTATGTGGCCGAGCTTGGCGCGAATTTTTATTTTTAACTGAAGATAATCCTCCCATGAAAATCCTTCCCACTGACAGGGGAGAATGGAATTATTGTGAAATAAAGGCTCTGATGCGGGCATGTAAAAGGAATTTCTCAGGTAATGTGACCAGGCCGGGGTACCTGGAATGGGAGAAAATTCTGCTAAAACAGGATAAGCCCCTTGCGACAAAACAAAATCAACTGTCTCCTCCACTTCTTTAACCCTTTGCTCCGGCAGACCTGCCAGGATGTAAGCCCCGATGTGGCCGGGGCTGTAACCTGCCCGGTGCAAATTCCGGAGAGCCCGTTGAAATTGATCATTGGTAACTTTTCCGCCCGTGATCTTCTGCTGTAAGGGATGGGAGGTTTCAAAGCCCAGACGCAGATGGCGAAAACCAGTATCGTGAAGCAATCCTGCCAGCTCTGAGGTTATCTCGCGGGCATGGAGAGCATTGGGGGTATGGAAATAAACCGGTAACTTTCCGGCTCTTACTTCCTGAAGAATCGGTATGAGATGATCGGAAGCTCTGTAGCCTAAGGCATCATCATAAAAAACAAAATGATGAACTCTGTATGCCCTGAGCGCATATTCTATTTCCTTCATAACACTGGCCAAGGACCTCTGGCGAATACCCGAATACAGAAGGGGAGATGCGCAATATATGCAGCGGAAAGGACAGCCACGAGAGGTCTGCAAAGGGATAAAAGGTATTCTCCTTTGTAAATCAAAGGCAGGAAAGGGCAGCGTGTCAAGGTCCTCCAGATCCGGCAGGTAATGTATAGACTGACCGGTGATTTCCTGCAACACGTGCAGCACCTTTTGCTCACCTTCCCCGGAAATACACCAATCAGCTCCCAGGGATTGAGCCTTCTCCGGGCAAAGCGTTACCAGATTCCCACCCAGGAGAATAGGTATTCGATGATCATAGTCTCTCACTAATTCAATAACCTTGGCCACCCCTGGATACCAGTAGGTCATCATGGAAGTGATAAGGACAGCCTCCGGATGAGGCGCCATTCGCAGCCGCCGGTTGAAGATATCCAGGGTGATTCCGTAGCGCCCGTATTTCCGCGGAACATTCTTCAAGGTATCCGGTTTTTCAAGAAAGGCCTTAAAAAATTTTCCTGTCCCATCAGGATTTCTCCTGATTCGAATATGGTTATCTACCAGAAATTCCTGCATCAAAGGATCAGAGATGTCCAGACAGTCGATATAACTCACCCCGTAGCCATTATATCTCAATAAACCGGCCAGATAGAGGAGACCGAGAGGCATGATCCAAAGGTCATAAGCAGCGAAATCATAAATCCATGGATTTATCAGCAGTATGTTCCTTTCCATAGCTTTATCCTTGAAGTCTCTCCTCTGTTCTATTCCCTCTCCATAAGACATGTCCGATTCGTCTATATTTTAAGATAAGAGCTCTTTTCATCAATCTCTCCTGTACAAAGGGGCTCCTTTCTGCTACTATAGTAAATAGTAAATAACCCGAAGGCGAACCAGGGAAATGGCCGCTTAGGGTATGCCGCTTAGGGTATGATGGAGGGCTTCATGCAGATGTACCTTATTGTTATTTTAATTCCACTCCTTATGGGAGTATGGACCTTTTTTGATGCCAGGAGCAGGGGAAAAGAAATTTTTGAGGCCTGGCTATGGGCAAGTGGAACCTTTCTGATCCTGGGTATTGTTTTGCCTGTCTGGTTATTCACGCGTCCGCCTCTCCTTGATTCATCTTCATCTCATCATAAGGCTGGTGATCGGCCTCCTCATTCTGAACAGCACGAATTCTTGTGCACCAATTGCCAGAGATCTATTGAAGGATTGAATAATCCCCGATTTTGTCCCTATTGCGGTCAACCGCTGACAAGCAATTCTGCTCCTATTATTACCATAAATTCAGATCACAGAGAATAACCCGGTCTCTATCCCGCCTGTAACTTCTGGCCATCTGGAAAAATGGACAGGTATTTGTTTTCTTCCTAATCACAAATGCCAATTAATTGAACATATGCGCCGGTTTGATTCCCTGGCGCTCCTTTGAAATCAGCCATCCGGCTCATCACCTTCAGGCCAGATCCCTGGCACTTGAATTGCAATATGAGAAAGACCAAGAGGTGATAGCTCACAGGAGGTGACAACCCATGAGATTCTTTATTGCAATTAGGTTAATTTTCTTATCAATGTTAGCCTGTGGAGTAGTAATAGTCATGCTGCCGGCCATGATATTCGGCGGAACAAAGTTTCTCCGTGAAGTGTACCAGGTCTTGGAACGGGAGTTTGCTAAACTGCGAACCTTGAAAAAAACTGCCTAGGGAAAAAAGTGGTTGGATCATTATATATGGTGTGAAACACACCTAAGACAACCTCCTTTCGGCCTTTTAATACATATTGATCCAACCACTTCCCATTTTTGCCTGCGGAGGGAGTATAAGGATTATGTCAATGGGGGAAATTTTTATGACAGCTTTTTACAGGCTCCTGTCCGATCTTATTGATCTTTTTCCTGATAGCCATCATCCTGGTCAAAGTTCAACATGCCTTTTCGGTAGGTAATCTCTTTTATCTCATAATAATCCTTGATGGCCTCAATGACTATTTGATCGATTGACTTCCCGTCCTTGGCGGACATTAAGGTGAGCAGCTTGTAGACATCTTCAGGTAAGTCTTTGATTACAAGCTCCATATGTCTTCTCCTTATAAAATTTCTGAAAAGCCGTTACTCAAGAGGCCTTGATGTGAGGTGTTATCCTTATTCTCCTGCAGCCGCCATTTCCATCCGACCTCCCAGATTCTGCATAAGGGAGATATAATCTGGAAAAGTCACTCTGATTGACTCCGCTGTATCGATTTGCGTTATGCCCTCGGCTATCATTCCAGCCAGGGAAAGTGACATAACCACCCGATGATCATGATGGCCATGAACAGAACAGCCTTTCAATCGGCTCTGCTCAATGATGAGACCATCATCCATCTCCTGAATCCTGGCTCCCATTCTCCTTAACTCTTCAGTCATAACCTGAAGGCGGTCTGTCTCTTTAATCCGGGCATGGGCCACATTCAGAATCCTGGTTACCCCTCTGGCTGCACAAGCAGTAACGGCCATGGCCGGTAGAGCATCAGGAGTATTATTGAGATCAAGTTCCACACCGTGCAGATCTCTTCCTCGAATTCGAATTCCATGCTCGGTCATTTCGATCTCGGCCCCCATCTTCCTGAGATAATTCACTACCTCCCGGTCAGCTTGGGAGTCGTTGGAATCAAGTCCTTTCACCAGACAATCCGAACCTTCCAGCATGGCAGCTGCACAAAGGGGAAAGGTGGCTGAAGACCAATCGGCAGGGATGACCCGGTTAAAGGGCTGGTAGAGCTGCCGGCCGGGAATTTGAAAGGACGTGTAGCCTTCCTGTTGCAGCCGAATTCCCAGAGCACTCAGCCAATCCAAGGTCATCCGAATGTATGGAACCTCACACAGATGATAAACAAAGATTTCCGTATCCTGTGGGAGCAGTGGGCAGGTAATTAATAAACTTGATACATACTGCGAACTCCGACATTCCACATCAACCCTTCCACCCTGCAGAGGACCTTTCATACGAAGAGGAGGGCATTGATTGTTTTGTATCGACTCCGCCTCAGCTCCTAATTGCCTCAGAGCATCCAGCAAGGGTTGTACCGGCCGCCTCCGGATAGATACGTCTCCATCGATAATCAGTTCGAAGTCCCCAAGGGCTGCAACTGAAGCGATCAGATTCGTGGATGTGCCGCTATTAAGCATGTTGAGAGGCCCTTCCGGCGGGCGGGGAGATCGGCCAAATCCTTCAATAATCCATTCCTGTGGATTGGAATCGTTAATTCGTGCACCCAGGGCTTTCACCGCCTCGAAGGCAGCCTGGGTATCAGAGGAATCCAGCGGATTTTGCAGCCGCGAGATCCCTTCGACCAGAGCAGCTAAGACGACTCCCCGGATGGTATGGGATTTAGAGCCGGGAATAGAAATTTCGCCGGCAAGAGTATCTGTCTTATGAACAATCAAATTCATCCTAAAGCGGACCTCATTATTTCAATCGGTGCTGGAAGGCCGGTCCAAAGGTTGAATTGCGCCGCTGCCTGGTAAAGAAACATCTCCAGACCTGAGATGGTTCTACATCCCCTGGCCTGGGCTTCTCTCAGCAAACGGGTCTGGGCCGGATTGTAAATAGTATCAAAGACAACCATTTCTGATTTCAGGCTGGAATCAGGGATCGGCATTTCATCGATCTGAGGAGCCATACCGATCGAAGTTCCGTTGATGAGAAGGTCACAATCAAGGCTCCGACTCTCCTCCAGGCTGCCAGCCTGACACCCGAGCTCTCCGGCCAACTCCTGCGCCTTGCTGACCGTTCTGTTCAGGATAGTCAGAATCGCACCGCGATCAACCACGCCCCAGGCAACAGCCCTTGATACGCCGCCGGCACCCAGCAAAGTCACTTTCTTCTTCTCAAGAGGTATAACTGCCTCGATAGCTTGTATGGCGCCCATACAATCAGTATTATATCCGATCAGGGAGCCGCCTTTCTTAACTACCGTATTAACCGCTCCGATGCGTTGAGCCAGGGGATCAATCCGGTTCAGGCAGTTCATAATACTTTGCTTATGTGGCATGGTTACACTCAAGCCGCTGATATAGCCCTTGAAGCTCTGAATAAAGGAAGTTACCTCATCTACCAGAAAATTAACGTATATCTTGTCAAGCCCAAGATGCTGAAAGGCACGGTTATGCAAGCGGAATCCCTTACTCTGATTGACAGGATTACCCACCAAGCCATAAAGATGAAAATCCGACCCTTCCAATTCAGGTATCCGGTATATATCCCGCAAAATCCGTGCTTCGATCTGGCCGGGAGCTGATTCCTTTCCCTCCTGCAATGATCCAAAGGTCAGATACGAACCAAGCAGCGGCGTTAAGATGCGACTTATTTCACCATAAGCCCCCATACAAAGAGCAATAATGTCCTGCTTGTCTTCCCAGGCTCGATACACAAGATCGAAAATTTTTACATTATCATGAATAGCATTGGCCATGGTGACTATTTTAACAATATCCACACCCATAGATCGCATGGAAAGGTACAATTCGGTCAGATCTTGCGGCGTCCCGCGGAAATCATGCCATGAGCATATGAGCCTGGTTTTCGTCCCCCGGATTAACTCCTTGAATCTATAAATAGTTTCTGCTCCACAGCTCCATTCCAGATCAATATGTTCAGCTCCCAGGCTGACAGCCTCTTCCAATATGCTAAGCCGCTCAACTTCAGAGCCTTCATATTTTCCCCCCTCGCCGGCTCTCCTATTGGTAACAATAACTGGTAACCTCCTGGTTTTCAGGATCCTGGACAGATCAGGGTCAACCAGGTAATCGATGCGCAATTCCAGAATATCCGCTGTCTCTTCAGCCTGCCGGATTCCCTCTAAAGCCGCTTCCGTGGTGCATGAGGTAATGGGTATACAAATCACTAATCAAACCTCCTTTAAGACACGTACCTCTCTGAAAATAGCATAAAGGATGGTGAAAATCTATCGAAAAGTTATCTCAGGGATTCCACAGGTACCAGAATTGGGGAGATATATTCTTTGTCACCGGAAAAAGCTGAGAATAACTACCAGGAGCGGCCTGAGAGGATTGAGCGTATACCGTGCTCTTATACTGGGAAGGCCTTTGATAGACGATGATCCTGGCTCTCTCTAATCCAGCCTCTTTTTTAGCCAGTTCGATACTGTCTTCCAAATATCCAATTTTATCAATCAGTTTTAGTTCCAGGGCTTGCTGGGCTGAATAAATCCGGCCATCGGCCATACCTTCGATCTCCGGCCGCGAAATGCCTTTTCTGGCTTCGGCTATAGTGTCAATAAACCTCTTGAAAAGGCCGTCAATAATACCTTGCAGAATGGCTTGATCCTCTGGTCTCAGTTTATGAAAGATGGAGAGGATGTTCTTTTTATCCCCGGATTTCATGGTTACCTCTTCCACCCCGATCTTTTCCATCAGGCCCTGAACATCAAACTTCATGAGCAGAACCCCGATACTTCCGGTAATAGTGGTAGGATGAGCGGTAATGACATCTCCAGCCAGAGCAATATAATACCCACCTGAGGTAGCTAAGTCCATCAGCGAGACAACAATGGGGATACCCTTCTCCTGCTTAAAGGATGTCAGCTCATGATAGATAATATCGCTGGCCGTTACCGTTCCACCCGGGCTGTTGATCTTTAACAGGACAGCCTTAATCTTTTCATCTTTCCGCGCCCTTTCAAGCTCCTCATGAATCCGGGCTATTGGACTCAACTCGGTCACCATGCCTAAGGCATTGGTTTGCTCCTTCTCAGAAATCACGCCTGAGACATCAAGTAAAAGGATTTTTTTGTCCCCTTCACCACCAACGGTTCTCTCTTCCAGTTGAGAGATCGATGGTATGAGAGATTGAACCTTTATGAAGGCGCATCCACTCATATACACCAGGAATAACATGACCCAAAGAGCCCTGATCATGTTCCGTCTCAGCATGGTCCACCTCTCAATAGTTCAGGGAATCTTTGTGCCCCACACTTGATAAAACAACAGCAGCTTTCCCGGACATTATCTCCCTCTTGCCTCACCCCAAATCAGCTTGTGAAGCTGCAACTGTAACCTGGCCGATATCCCCTCTTCCAGAATCCAATCGGCCAGAACTGACGGTTTGATCCTCCCGAAAGCAGGGGAAAAAAGCAGTGTGCCCAGCCTTCCTAACTGGTATTTACCAATGAGTTCAGTGGCCCAGGTAAAATCATTTCGATCGGTTATGACAAATTTTACTTCATCAGAGGATGAGAGCCAATCCAGATTTTCCCAATGCATGTGATGAGTCTCCCCACTCCCAGGGCACTTTATATCCATAATCCTGATTACCCCGGACGGTACCCGCTTAATACTGAGACTGCCGTTGGTTTCCAGTAAAACCTTATACCCCCTGGCCATCAAAAACTCCATGAACGCATAGCTTTCTTCCTGTAAAAGCGGCTCTCCTCCCGTGAGAAGAACCAGCGAAGTTTTATACTGATCTATTCTCCTGCCTATTTCCTCTCTGGTATACCAGGTGAAGTCATCATAGGCATACTGAGTATCACAATATCGGCACCGCAAGTTACATCCACTGAGCCGAACAATTCCTCCTGCACAACCTGTATAGGTTGACTCCCCGATAATGCTTTTGAAAATTTCGCTTACTTTCAGCATGACACGATGAGAGCTTTTCTAAAATTGATCTTATCGAAATCGATCAAAGAGTCTTAACTGGGTCACCTTCCCCATTTGAAAATCAATCGGATATTTTCCGGTAAAACAGGCCAGACAAATATCCCCTCCATCTGAACCTAAAGCCTCGTTCATCCCCCGGACACTTAAATACCCTAAGCTATCTGAAGTTATATACCGGCGAATCTCATCCAGATTGTGAGTTGCGGCTATCAGTTCCATACGGGTAGGGATATCGATTCCATAAAAGCATGGGAAAATCACCGGTGGTGAAGCAATACGCATGTGAACCTCCCTGGCACCGGCAGCACGTATCATTTTCACTATTTTTCGGCTGGTAGTTGCCCGAACAATTGAATCATCAATTACTACCACCCGCTTATCACGAAGGACATCACCCACTGCATTCAATTTAACCTTAACTCCAAAGTGCCGGATTGATTGTTTCGGCTCAATAAAGGTCCGGCCGATATACCGGTTGCGGATAAGTCCAAAATCAAAGGGCAATCCCGACTCCTCGGCAAATCCCAAAGCCGCACTGTTTCCAGAATCAGGCACAGGGATAACAAGGTCTGCCTCTACCCCGGTTTCCTTAGCCAATTGTCTGCCGAATCCCTTCCGAATAAGGTGAACATTTTTCCCGTGGAGAATGCTGTCCGGACGTGCAAAATAAATATATTCAAATACGCAAAATTGCTTTGGGCAGGGCGAGAAGGGTTTCTGACTGTGGAGACCGTGTTTGTTTATGACCAGGAGTTCACCCGGCTCGATCTCCCTTACGAATCGGGCCTCAATCAAATCAAGAGCACAGGTCTCAGACACTACCACTATGGAAGAGTCTCCTATAACTCCCAAGGCCAATGGGCGAAATCCATGTGGATCACGAACGGCAACCAGTTCGTTATCTTTAAGAAAGATTAATGAATAAGCGCCTTTAATTTTACTCAGGGAGTCAATGACTCTATCAACAAAGGTGCTTTCACGGGAGCGGGCGATCAGATGAACAATGACCTCGCTATCCGTGGTTGACTGAAAGATGGAACCATCCTCTACTAACTGTTCTCGAATCTGCTCTGCGTTGACCAGATTCCCGTTATGAGCCACACCCATCTGGCCCTCGCTATACCTTACCACCAACGGCTGCGCCTCATTAATGCCGCTATCTCCTGCTGTAGAATAACGCACATGGCCAATAGCTATATTCCCCGGTAATCTCCCCAGACGATCTTCAGTGAAGATATCAGCTACCCGGCCCATCCCCCTCTCCAATCGCAGCTCGCCATCATATTGAGATACAATACCTGCACTCTCCTGACCTCGATGCTGTACGGCATAGAGTCCCAAATAGGCAAGATTTGCGGCCTCCGGATGTCCGTAAATACCGACCAATCCACAATGCTCTTTAAGGCCACGATTCATAGGCTCTCTTCAATCCCCTTTCCTCTTTCATCATGGTAGAAAAAATATTCACAGAAAACCATACCATACCAGACACATGAGGCGACTATAACTCATGGAAATATTCCGCTCTTTCACTTATTCTTCGATATACTTCCTGGTAGGCTTCTTCAATCTTTCCAAGATCCCGGCGAAAGCGATCTTTATCCAACTTCTCTTCTGTTTCAATATCCCACAGCCGGCACCCATCAGGGGTAATCTCATCAGCCAGCAGGATCTGATCATGATGCCGTCCAAATTCCAGCTTAAAATCCACCAGGGAAATCCCTATCTTTTGAAACCAGTCTTTCAGCAATGAATTAACAGCCAAAGAGACCTCTTTGACCTGCTCTATCTCTTCCTGAGCCGCCAGATTAAAAACAGCTATATGATCCTCATTGACCATGGGATCTCCTAATTCATCACTTTTATAATAAAATTCCAGGATCGGACGAAGAAGGTGTTTTCCCTCTTCCATACCAAAACGCTTAGCCAGACTTCCGGCCACACGATTTCGCACTACGACCTCCACCGGGATAATGTCCACCTTTTTGACGAGCATTTCGCGATCATTGAGCTGCTGAACAAAATGAGTAGAAATATTTCCTGTTTTGGATAGCGCCTGGAAAATAAAGCTGGAAATCCGGTTGTTATAAATCCCCTTTTCCTTAATTGATCCCTTCTTCTGAGCATTAAAGGCGGTAGCATCATCCTTGAAATACTGGATGACCAGATCAGGGTTGTCAGTAGCATAAAGGACTTTGGCTTTCCCTTCATAAAGCTTTTCTCTTTTCTCCATCTTTCCCTTTCTCCTTAAGCTTGATCAGTATCATCTTCATCATCTGATGTTCCAAAGGCCCGATCAAAGAGAGTATCAAGGTATTTAAGATGATACTGCATATCAAAGCATTCAGATAACTCCTCCGGTGACAGGCAGCGACTTACCTCGGCATCATTACTCAGGAGTTCCCGGAAGTCTCCCTCACCGCGCCAGGTCTTCATGGCGTTTCGCTGTACCAATCTATAGGCCTCCTCACGTGAAACTCCCTTATCCACTAATCCGAGCAAAACGCGCTGGGAGAAGATAAGTCCCTTCGTCAGCTCCAGGTTCTTTTTCATCCTTTCAGGATAGACGAGCAGATTTTTGATCAAAGAGGTCATGGTGTTCAGCATATAGTCCAGGAGAATGGTACTGTCAGGAGCGATAATCCGCTCCACGGAAGAGTGACTGATATCTCTCTCATGCCAGAGGGCTACGTTTTCCAGAGAAGCCAGGGCATGAGATCTCAAGAGGCGAGCCAGACCACACATCTGCTCGGACACTACCGGATTTCTCTTATGAGGCATGGCTGACGATCCTTTCTGCCCCTCGGTAAAGCACTCCTCTGCCTCACGTACCTCGGTACGCTGCAGATGACGAATTTCCAGAGCCATCTTTTCGATACTGGCCCCAATGATGGCCAAGGTGGAAAAAAATTCGGCGTGCCGATCCCTTTGAACTATCTGGGTAGAAATAGAGGCCGGCTCAAGACCCGCTTTCCGGCATACATAGGCTTCTATCTCCGGTGGAACATGAGCAAAAGTACCAACAGCACCGGATATTTTCCCCACAGCTATCGTTTGCCTGGCCTGGCGTATCCGGCGCAGGTTTCTCTCCATTTCCGTATACCATAAAGCCATTTTCAGGCCAAAGGTAATCGGCTCGGCATGAATTCCATGTGAACGCCCGATCATGATGGTCGATTTATATTGCCGGGCCTTCTCCTTTAAGGTGGCTAAAAGGTTCTCCAGATCGCCGATTAATCGATCGGAGGCCTCGGTAAGGAGCATAGCCAGCGAGGTATCCAACACATCGGAGGAGGTAAGCCCCATATGGAGGTAATGTGAGCCCTCTCCAATATTTTCGGCCACTGCTGTGACAAAGGCAATGACATCGTGTTTCACTTCCCGCTCAATCTCATGAATCCGCTCAATATCAAAACGTGCGCGATCCCTGATCCTCTGGAGTGATTTCTGTGGGATTTTCCCCAAGCGCGCCCAGGCCTCACAGCACCAAATTTCAACCTTCAACCAGGTCTGGAACCGATTTTCAGGTTCCCAAATTTTTCCCATTCCGGGCAAAGTATACCGTTCAATCACTATTCACCTCTTTCAGTGTTCAGTGTTCAGTGTTCTGTTTTTTTCATGCTGACACCTGAAACCTGACACCTTCCCTAGGTCTTGAAGCAAAGTCTCGTTGCCGTAATAAAATCTAGATCTCAATTATTCCCCCAATCTGATGCTGGACGGCAATCTTCAGGTCTACCTTTATATCCTCCCTCTCCTGTAAAACCTGCGCTGCTGATTGACGGGCAAGGGCGCAATGATTATTCTTCTCACTCAAATGAGCAAGCACAACGCTCTTCAATTCATGATGGAGCACTTCCCGAAGGAGTGATTGAGAATCATCATTCGAAAGGTGGCCAAAGGTTCCGCGTATCCTCTGTTTCAACCACCACGGGTATGGCCCGCTCAGGAGCATCTCTGAATCATGATTGGATTCCAGAATCAGGACATGAGACTGCCTCAGCATCTGGTGAACGAGCGCAGTTGACTTGCCCAAATCGGTGGCTATGCCAAGCTTTCTATCCCTGAGACAAACACAGAAGCATACAGGGTCCGCTGCATCATGCAATACGGAAAACGGCTCGATAACAAAATCCATAAGTTGAAATTTTTTATTCGTTTCAAAAATCTCCAGCTGATCAACATGCCCAAGTCTGTCTCTGGCTGCTGACAGGGTCGCCTCATTCATGAAGAGGGGCATTTTATACTTTCGGGCCAGGATGCCGGCCGAGCGAAGGTGGTCGGTATGCTCATGGGAAATGAGAATCCCCTGGAGCTCTGAAGGATCTACTGACAATTCCTCCAACCTGCCTTCAGTCTCTTTGGTACTTAAACCCGCATCAATCAAGACCTTGGCCTTATCCGAACAGACCAGGATTGAATTGCCGGCGCTTCCACTTCCCAGAACGCAAACCCAGAAGTTAATTCCTGCTCCTTTCGTTCTCCTATGACTATGAGAGAGGAATTATACAAAATCTTCAGAATATACAACCTGTGGAACAAGGTAAAAGATATCTATACGTATAAAGGGACAGTTGCCTTCGCCCTACCTCAACAAGGGTGAAGGCAACATCCTCTGGTATTCACGTTGCGGGATAATCCTAGATGCCGGTATGCCCAAACCCACCATCTCCCCGCTCGGTTTCCGGCAAATCCTCTACTATTTCAAAGCACCCTGTATAAACCCGCTGAATCGTCATTTGGGCAATACGGTCTCCCCGTCTGATAACAAAGGAATCCTTACCGTGATTAACCACAATAACCCGCACTTCTCCACGGTAATCAGCATCAATTGTCCCGGGACTATTCATCAGGCTGACACCATAATGCAGGGAGAGCCCACTGCGGGGGCGAATCTGAGCTTCAAAGCCCGCTGGTATGGCCATGGAAAAGCCTGCTGGTACAGCCACCCAATCTCCGGGCGATACCTCCAACGGTTCCCTGACCGCAGCAAAGAGATCCATGGCAGCCGCCCATTTACTCATATAGGCAGGGAGAGGAAGATCTTCACATCCGGCCATCCTTTTTATCTTGATCTGTATCTTATCCATATCTTCTTTCTTTTCTTCGTATTATCGCAGGGACTTAAAGAGGCTGCTCCAGTTTGTCAGCCTCACCTAAAACCGCCAGACTGAACTTGTCTGTATGGAACAGCAAACCGGCCAATTCCAAAATATCCTCCTGGTTTACTTTCTCAATCTGGGAGAGGATTTCATTTAATGAAAAATTTTGACCGAAATAGATCTCCTGGCGAGCCAGCTTACTCATGCGGTTAGCTGTGCTCTCTAATCCCAGCATCAGATTACCCTTTAATTGGTCCTTGGCTCTCTGAAGTTCTTCTTCAGTTACTTTTTTTTCATGCATTGTCCTCAGTTCTTTGAAAATCAGGCGGATTGTGTCATGGATAGACTCAGGGCTGGTGCCTGCATAAAAAGACACCAGTCCGGTATCCTGAAAGGAATTAAGGGATGAAAATACCGAGTAAGCTAATCCCCGCTCCTCCCGGATCTTCTGGAACAGCCGGGAACTCATGCCTCCACCCAAAATAGCGTTGAGCAGGTAGCCGGCAAACCGCAAACGATGGCTTTGGGGAAGCCCCTCCATGATGAGGCAGACATGGGTCTGTTCCAACTGTCTGGGGCAGTGAACAAAGTGATAGTGTGAGTCCGGTGGTTCAATGACGTAGTCCCTTGGCCCGGCTGTGCCCTGAACAAAAAAATTTTTCTGATATATCAATTCCTGAAAAGAGTCATGATGAATATTACCGGCTGCGGTAATAATGATTCGATGAGGGAGGAAACGTTGATGAAAATAACCAACCAGTTCTTCATGAGTGAATCGTTGAATATTCTCCCGGCAACCTATAACCGATCGCCCAAGAGGCTGATGTGGCCAGAAATTCTGGATGCATAGATCATGTACATATTCATCCGGAGTATCTTCAATCATGCTGATTTCTTCCAGGATGACGTTTCTTTCCCGATCAATCTCCTGAACATGGAATGAGGAATTTTTAAATTGGTCAGTTAAAATATCAATAGCTCTGGGGAGATGCTCGTCTAAGACGGTGGCCAGAAGGCAGGTGTATTCCCGGCTGGTAAAAGCATCCAGTTGTCCGCCCAGGGAATCTATTTCGCGAGCTATATCATAAGCGGTCCGACTCGGTGTACCCTTAAAGAGCATATGCTCAATGAAATGGGTAATTCCGTTCTGCTCGGGGCTCTCTATCCGAGAGCCGCCGAGAACCCAAAACCCGACTGACACTGATCGAACCGAGGGGATACGCTCTGTAATTATTCGAAGGCCATTCTCAAGGGTAACCTTTTGGACCGGCCTTGGCCTCATCGCCTTGCCTCGGTTGTCCGTGTATCCCTTTCTCTCGGTCCCTCCAACAAGGCCTTGCGGCTCAGTTTCACCTTGCCCTGCCGATCAATCTCGATGACTTTAACCGGGATTTCATCCCCCTCTTTCAGAGCATCTTCAACCCTCCGTATTCGCTCATGGGCGATTTGAGAGATGTGCAGGAGACCATCCGTGCCGGGAATAATTTCCACAAAGGCGCCAAAATCAACAATCCGTTTCACCTTGCCCTGATAGATCTTGCCCACTTCGGGTTCCTCCACCAGATTCTGAATGAGCTGGATTGCCTTCTTGGCTGAGGCTTCATCGTTAGAAGCGATCTTAACCTTACCATCGTCTTCAATATCGATCTTTACTCCGGTCTGCTCGATGATGCTGCGGATCATTTTCCCGCCGGGGCCAATCACGGTTCCAACTTTATCATTTCTGATCTGAATCGAGAAAATCCGGGGAGCATAGGTTGAAATATCCTCTCGGGGGCTGGAAATAGCCTCCATCATCTTACCCAGGATGTGCAGCCGTCCATCACGCGCCTGGGCAAGTGCCTTTTCCATGATCTCCTCGCTGATGCCTTTGACCTTGACATCCATCTGGAAGGCGGTAATTCCTCTCCTGGTTCCAGCCACCTTGAAATCCATATCACCATAATGATCTTCCGTGCCCAGAATATCACTTAAAATAGTCACCCGATCTTCCTCTTTAACCAACCCCATGGCAATTCCGGCTACCGGAGCCTTGATCGGTACACCGGCATCCATAAGGGCAAGTGTTCCACCGCAAACCGAAGCCATGGAGGATGAGCCATTAGATTCCAAAATATCGGAAACAATTCGAATGGTATAAGGAAAATCATCCGAATGAGGGAGAACTGCTTTCAGTGACCGCTCAGCCAGAAGACCGTGGCCGATCTCCCGCCTGCCCGGGGCACGAAGGTTGCTGACCTCACCAACACTAAAGGGCGGAAAATTGTAATGAAGCATAAAGGTTTTCGAAATCTCTCCCTCCAACTCATCCATCCTCTGCTCATCTTCTGCGGTCCCAAGGGTTACGATGCCCAGGGACTGAGTCTCTCCTCTTGTAAAGAGGGCTGATCCATGAGTCCTGGGGAGGACAGAAACCCGGCAGTCAATAGGGCGGATTTCGGTTAATCCCCGTTTATCAACCCGAATTCTCTCCTCGGTGATTAAACGGCGCACCTCTTCCTTTTCCAAAGATTCAAAAATCGATTTAATGGCGCTCTCTCTCAACGGATCATCTTCCTGCCCGAATTCGTTCAGCGCCTCTTCCAGAATTTTGTCCAATTTGTTTTGTCTGGCCTGTTTCCCAGAAACGATGAGCGCCTCCTTGATTCTGTTATAATAGGCCTCGCGAATTTTATGGACCAGCTCTTCATCAACCGGCCTCGCCGGAACCTCCATCCTCGGCTTCCCAGCTTCTTTCCCTAATTCCTCCTGCAAATCCAAGACCGGCTGCATAGCCTGATGGGCAAAAGAAATGGCCTTGGCCATAGTCTCTTCCGAAATCTCATTGGCCTGCCCTTCTACCATGACCACAGCATCCCGAGTTCCAGCCACTACTAAATTCAAATCACTCTCATCCAACTCCTTGGATGTTGGATTTAAGATCAATTCATCATGAATTAAACCCACTCTGACCGCAGCTATGGGCTGGGGGAAATGAATATCAGAAACCCCCAGGGCTGCAGAAGCCCCGATAATCGATAAAATATCCGGATCATTTTCCAGATCTGCTGAAAGGACTATAGCAATGATTTGAACTTCGTTTCGAAAACCATCAGGGAATAATGGCCGCAGGGGTCTATCAATCAATCGGGAGGTGAGGGTTTCCTTTTCGGTAGGCCGCCCCTCACGTTTAAAAAATCCTCCCGGGATTTTCCCGGCTGCATAGGATTTTTCAAGGTAATTAACTGTTAAAGGGAAAAAATCGCCTCCCTCTCGCTCCTTGGCTTCACAGACCGCAGTAACGAGAACTACCGTATCCCCATACTGGACGGTAACAGCTCCGTTGGCTTGCTTAGCCATCAACCCTGTAGAAATAGTGAGAGTTCTCTTCGCCCATTCAGCCTGTACTCTCTTTTCCATGTAACATATGCCTCCAATTTTTCACAATCTATCTTCGCCATCTCCAATCAGCTTGCTCACTCACTCAGGATATGAGCTTTGAGACAGAATACGATTTATGTGATTTTGTTAGTTTTTAGTCTATACTGCCATATTATAGCACAACAGACATGAAAGTATCTACTTCCTGATACCGAGTCTACCTATGAGATCCCGGTAGCGGTGCTCGTCTTTTTTCATGAGATAGTTCAATAACTTTCTCCGCTGACCAACCATCTTAAGCAAACCTCGCCGGGAGTGGTGATCACCCTTATGAATCTTAAAGTGCTCCGTTAAGTAGTTTATCCTCTCGCTGAGAATAGCAACCTGTACTTCCGGAGATCCTGTATCTCCCGCATGTTTGCGATAAGAATTTATAATTTCCTGTTTTCTTTCCTTGACCAGTGACATTATCACCCTCCCGTTTGGCTAAAAAATGTGATACGTTTCACGTGTTGATAAAAGTCTGATCATAACTTTGTTTAATCAGATAGTTTAAACTGATTTTTACATCATAGCACAAGAGTAACTTATTGTAAAGAAGGAAGTTCTTCACTAAATTCCGCATAAGCGTTTTCCGATTCCCAGACTCGCACCGAATCCACTCGAACCTTTGATCCCTTGAATCTCTCCGAGGCCTGGCCATATATATATCGGGCAATATTCTCTGAAGATGGATTACAGGTCTGAAAGGGGGATAAATCATTTAAGTAGCGGTGATCAAGGGATTGCAGGATAGTGCGTAAACAGCCCTTCATTTCTTTGAAATCCACGGCCAATCCTATCTCGTTCAGGTCATCTGCCCTGACATAAAGCTGAACCTGCCAATTGTGGCCGTGCAGATCCTCACATTTCCCACCATATCCCCTCAATTGATGTGCTGCGGCAAAGCCGGCACTTACCATGAGCTTATACATCATATCCTCCATCCCTTATGAACACCGGGCACCAACCATCTCTTCTATCATGTCAATCAGACAAGGAAAAAGGTCCTCTTCTCTACACTTTTTTATAACCTTTCCCTTTTTGAAGATGACTCCGCCACCCTTCCCTCCTGCCAATCCAATATCTGCCTCCCGAGCCTCCCCCGGGCCATTCACCATACAGCCCATAACAGCAACCTTGAACGGTTGCGGGAGGTGAGCAATCCTCTCCCGGACACGATCAACGAGATTCAGGATATCGATTTCACACCGCCCGCAGGTAGGGCAGGAGATGATCTCCGGTCCCCGCTTTCGGATGTCCAAAGCTCTCAATATTTCAAAGCCGGCCCGAACTTCAAGAACCGGATCGGCTGTCAAAGAGACACGTAAAGTATCCCCAATACCTTCAGCTAAAAGGATTCCTAAACCTATGGCTGACTTAATCCCGCCACAAAAAGCATCACCGGTCTCGGTGATACCCAGGTGAAGAGGATACTTCATTTCTTTGGCTATGAGTCGGTAGGCTTCGATCGTATCAGGAACTGATGAAGATTTCAGAGAGATCTTTATGTTTGAAAAATCCATGCTTTCAAAAAAACTGACCATACGGCATACACTTTCCACCATTGCTTCCGGTGTTGTTCCCCCGTATTGCTGATAAAGATCTCTTTCCAGGGAGCCGGCATTAACGCCAATGCGAATCACCGCCCCGTGATCGCGGGCCGATCTTATTATTTCCTGCAATTTTTCCCGCGAGCCGATATTCCCCGGATTAATCCGCAGGCCGTCTACCCTCCCTTCCAATGCCTTCAAGGCCAGTCGGTGGGAAAAATGAATATCGGCAATAACCGGTATCGGACTGTGCTGCACAACCGCTGAAAGTGCGTCCGCTGCCTCCAGGTCCGGGACAGCTACCCGGACGATTTCACAGCCGGCCTGGACCAGACGATGAATCTGAGCCATAGTGGCCTCCTTATCACGGGTATCGGTTTTGGTCATAGATTGGATAGAAACAGGGGCTCCATCACCAATCTTCAGATCTCTCAACCACAAAGGTGTCGATCTCCTGCGCTGTATATTCATGAATAAACTATTCCTTTCCTAGATAATTACGCAACCGACCTAAAACACTCCCTGCTTTCTCCCCATAAGCCTGAAAGGACAGCCTCCGCTTATCATCACCATAATGCTCTAAGAATATCTTCAGATGATCAGCCGGTAAAAGGCTCTCTATCTTTTCAGCCCATTCTAATACCGTTATCCCGTCTCCGTAAAAATATTCCTCGTACCCCAATTCTTCTAAATCCTCCGGGCCGGACAGCCGGTAGACATCAAAGTGATACAGTGGGATTGGTCCTTTATACTCGTTGAGAATAGTAAAGGTAGGGCTGGTGATGTAGCGGTCCTGAATACGAAGGCCGCGTGCTATTCCCTGAACCAGGCTGGTTTTCCCTGCACCCAGTTCTCCGTAAAGGGCTATGACCTGCCCGGGAGTTAATAACTGCCCGATCTGTTCACCCATATGGCGGGTCTCTTGTAGGCTGAAACTGTACAAAATTAATTGTGGAACTTCCTGAACCTTCACTTTGTTCTACTCAAGCCGAAAGCTGAAAGGAATGATACCCCATTGAGTCTCATGTTTCTGATTCCTGTCCAGGGGCTCAAACCGATATTGCCGCACATACTCAGTGGCCACTGCATCCAATCGGGGATCCAGTTTCTCGGCCGGGCGTACCTTGATAACGAAGCCGTCCGCATCCACCCAGAATTGCAGCCGAATTTTACCCTCCAACTGCCTTTTATAACCAGGGGGATAGGTAGGGGGATGAAGAGGCTTGGACACAATCTGGCGGGGTTTCCCGGACCATTCAATGTTCATATCATCAGAATAGGTATCCTCCATGATCTCATCGACCAGTTGCTCGGCCTCAAAATTGAACTCATCCACAGAGGGCCTCGGGAAATCCTCCTCCCTTTGGGTCAAAGCTTCCGGCGGTTTGGGTAGAGGCAACGAGGTTTTCAGTTCTTCCATCATCTCTTCTTCCATGTGTATATCCTCCTGGAATGAAAAATCCTGGTCGGATAGAGGAGGCAGTTCTTTGCGTTGAGGAAGAGACAAATCAAAGAGGGGCATTGAAATATCTCTTATCTCACTCATCTGATCCTTTACAGCCGGATCCATTTCCGGAACAGAAACCTTTCCGGCCACCGGTGCTGTCGTTCCTTTTTCCTCCTTTTTACCGGACAGAGGGGTCTGGATTAATTGAACCTGTGTATAGCTGCCAATTTGGTTATCTTCGGACCTGGGCGGACTGATCCCCGGCAGAAAAGCAATCAATACTCCATGAAAAAAGAAAGAAATAATCACCGATGTATAAAAACATCTATTCCCGGTTCTCGTCATTCTTCCTGTCTTGTGGCAATAGCCAGGGTTTCGATACCCACCTTTTTAGCAACATCCATGACTTTCACTACCAGACCATGAGGAACCAACTCATCCGCCTTCACGATCAAAATGGCTTTACTCCCCTGTTTTAAAGCCTGGCCGAGTCGCTCAGCCAGCAGAGAAAGGGACAGGAGGTCATCATTCAGATAAATTTTCTTATCCCTGGTAATAATGACGGTAAGCTCTTTTTCCTTCTGAACTTCTTTGGCACTGGCCTGGGGAAGCTTGACATTAATACCGGGTTGGGCCACAAAGCTGGTAGTGATCATAAAAAAAATCACCAGCAGTAAGACCACATCAATTAAGCTGACAATGTTAACTTCCAACTTGATATTTTCTTCTGCCCTATTATGAAAATTCATCGATTCCCCTCTTCCTGCAGCCTGAAAACGTTCCCCTCATGTTCTTTTTGATCTTTTCCCAGGATATCTAAAAGCTCCATGGAAGTATTCTCCATGTCCAGGATGTAACCGTTGGCCTTCTTAAAGAAGTAATTATGAGCCACCAGGGTAGGAATGGCCACGACCAGACCGGCAGCGGTCGTAATCAAAGCCTCAGAAATACCTCCGGCCAAAGCAGTAGGATGACCGACACCTCTCATGGCTATTACTTGAAAAGCCTTGATCATTCCGGTTACCGTTCCCAAAAGCCCCAGGAGAGGAGCGATCCCGACAATAGTAGCCAGAACAGCCAGATATCTATGCAGATTTGACGACTCTCTCTTGCCGGCATGTTCGATAGCCTCTTTAATTTCATCCCGGCATCTGTCAGATTTTAGAATGCCCGTTTCGATAATTCTCGAAATTGGGGAAAAGGTTCAGGACCTGAAGGATCTGGCCGTGAGATTGATGAGAAATCTTTTCTCTGACCGGCAGGAACCGGATACAGG
>JBLIRT010000129.1:0-9032 GCA_049472445.1 bacterium | reverse complement strand
GCTTTTCGTAATCTCATCCATAATATCCTGACATGTACCGTGGGATGGATTTATAAAGAGCACGAGCTTAGCCTGGTGAGCTGCTTTTTCTAACTTGCCCTGTTTCACATAGATCGAAGCCAACAGCTCATGCATGAGAAGGTTTTCCGGAACATGAGGAGCAGCTTCCTCCAGTTCCCTGAGAGCCTCCTCCAGATCACCTTTCTCAAGCAAAGCGCGTCCGAGGGCCACCTTGGCCGCCCAGTAGCCAGGATATAGGGACAAGCCCTTTCGAAAGGTTTCAATACATTCATTGAGCTTTTTATGCTCTCGATAGGCATTGGCCAGGGGGAAAAAATACCTCTTCCGGGGATGATGCCGATATTTCTTTTTGAGCGATTCCAGTTCCATCCTGAGTTTCGACTCAGTTCCACGATACAATGAACCAGCCTCCTGGAGATTATTTCAAAAATGAGTACATGTTATTGATCTTAAATAGATTTACCTTTCAAGGCAGGGAGAAATATAGCATTTACCATCTTATCTGTCAAGAGCGATATATTGATGTGAATAATGTATTACGATACATACTATAGGAGAAGTTGATCCTTAATGAGCCTCTGGTTTTAAAGGAGAGTCACTGAATTTTCGAGAAAAAAGCAGTCCAATGGCTGTGTCCTGCGTACTCAGGTTAGGACTCGTTCTATTAATGCGAAGACCATCAACTCCAAACATGCCAACCGAAGCAGTGTATCCGGACCCTAATTCCGAATCGGTTCGTGTATAAAAATAGCTGAATATATATTCACCATTGATCATATAATTGATAAGGCTTAAAAAAGCTAACTCAACAGGTTTACAGAGAACCTCATATTCCTGCCTCAGTCTTATCTGCTCAGGGAGAGATCGACTTTTCGTTTCAGATGGGATTTCGATAAGGCTCAGGTGCCAACCCTCCGAGACTGGTTCCACGGCAAAATCCATATCCACCCACCAGTTATCTTTATGGAAGCATGGCTGGTGTCTGATATCTGTTCCAAACAGCTTGAATAACTCTTTAAGATTCAGGCCGTACCTCTCCGGCGGAGCCCACCAGAGGACGGCCTTCTTTCCTCTCCATTTCCCATTGATTACCTCCACTAAAATATCTTCTGAGGCAGGAATATTACTGTATCTATGTAACTCCTCCTCAGTCAGACGGATGGGTATTCCTTTCCACTGGAGAGCACTCGTTACCAGGTTTATCCCGATAAAGTTATGTCCCATGATTTGAGCGGCCCTCCTTTGTGATTCAGAAAGATTGTAATAAATCCCTCTGGGAGTGGTAAAGGAACTTACATTCTTGAGAAAGGCTTGAAAGATAGCTTCATTGATGGAACCCTCGCAAACCTTCCGCCAGAAGCGTTCCATCTGCTCTGGTAAGATGCCGCCGGCATACTTCTGTTCATTTTCCTGTGCCATACTCTAACCCTCCTTACCTTCTCAGCCATAACAGGCTGCAAAAAAAAAGGGAATACTCATTTTGTCCAGAATTTCCTGGATGTTCATCTCCGGCTGATCAATGATCGTAACCGTTGCTTTTGTCTTCTGGACTATCTCTTCCCTTTGGTCCTCCGAAAGGTCAAGACACCTTATCTTGGCTGGGAGCCCCTGGAGAAATTTTTTGTCTGCCTCAAGCCTCATGAGAGCTACGTAGGGGATTATTTCTGTCAACTGTCTTACCAGAATATCGCTTGTTCCAAATGTAAAGGGCAGCCTACAGAGTGAGCCGATGACCTCCTGGCCCAATGCCTGCATTTCCCTCTCAACGATGGTAACACTTTCTCGAGACCTCGTTTTGATATAGATGTAAGTCATGACTTCAAGGTCAAGACGAATAGCCTCAAAATCTTCCCATGTGTTTAATTCTCCTGACACAGGTCTACGCCTGTACAGATCATTCTGCAAGGCGTGAAAGAGTTGCTTCAAGAATTGAATCTCTTCGGAGGAGGCGGACAACGATCCCTTTTTTTGGGATAAGAGTTGGCCAATGAGTTGGAATATTCTATCCTTCTGAATCCGCTGCAAGTTCAAGTAATCCAGGAGATACGTAAGAGAGACAATGGGATTAAAATCAAAAAGGCAGTGCATGACCCGTTCTGAATAATTCTTCTTGCCGACTTTCTCGATACTGTAAAAAAGGGTGGGTAAAACAATCGACGGGTCTTGCTCTTTGATTACTTCTCTGGCGACCTGTGCAGTTCCATGGTCATCAGAAGATAAAAATTGAACCATGGTGGCCGGAGTGGAAGTTGACAACCTCCTCTTTGTTTCACGGAGGATGGCTTCCCTGGATCGAAGGAGAGTGAATATGCCATCCAGCCATGGGAAAAGATCAAGTTTCCTTTCCTTCCATTGCCTTTCCAGGTACTCAAAGTTTGGTTTCATTTCTACAGGGAGAGCCCCCTTCATCATCCCCTGCGATTACTTGAGAGGATTAAGTATTCTAGTCCCCAACCCCTTCTTTATACATTCTGATGGCCTCGCGCTTTATCTCTACCTCGGCCATTTTTTCATCAAACTCAACCTTTCCGATCTTCCCCTTCAACCAGGCCTCAGTCCGCTCGCGAGCCTCCAAGGCAAGTTTGAGCTCCTCTTCCCGCTCTACTTTCTCCGCGCCATTCGAAAGTATCGTAACCCGGTTATCCCTGACTTCAATGAACCCCCCGGCAACAGCCAGGTAATGTTTCTGATCTCCTTTTATATAGCGAATAGATGAAATTGGAGTGCGGGCTAATAATGGTGCGTGATCCCTTAGTACACCAATTTCCCCTCCAATATCCTCCCTTCCAATGGTTCTAAAGACAACCAGGTCTATGTCGCTATCTTCCCAGACCTTCCCTTCCGGTGTTATGACCTGAAGGATCATCCTGTCTTTTCCGAAATTCATTTCTTTTTCTTCTCCAATCTCTCTGCATCCTTGAATTTTTCTACTTGAGCTAAGGCTTCATCGATGGTCCCAACCATATAGAAAGCCTGTTCCGGGATGTTATCATATTTACCGTCACAAATAGCTTCAAATCCATCCAACGTCTCCTGCAGAGTAACATATTTACCCTTTATACCGGTAAAGGTTTCGGCTACATTGAATGGCTGAGTCAGGAACTTCTGTATCCTTCTCGCTCTGGTGACGGCTATTCGATCCTCTTCGGAAAGCTCTTCAAGACCCAGAATAGCAATAAGATCCTGAAGATCCCTGTACCTTTCAAGATAGCTTTTGACTTTCCTGGTTACCTCGCAATGCCGCTCACCTAAAATCCATGGCTCCAGGATCTGAGATGAAGACATAAGGGGATCAAGAGCAGGATAAAGGCCTAATTCAGCAACCTTTCTGGAAAGAACCACCTGTGCATCCAGGTGAGAGAACACGGTAGCCGGACCAGGATCTGCCAAATCGTCTGCAGGCACATATACAGCCTGGACAGAAGTGATGGCTCCTCTGGAGGTTGAGGCGATCCGTTCCTGGAGTGCGCCCATTTCGGTAAAGAGTGTCGGCTGGTACCCTACTTCAGAAGGCACCCTCGCTCGCAGCAGTGAAATCTCGAGTCCTGCCTGAATATATCGGTAGACATTGTCCAAGAAAAGGAGCACATCCTGTCTGGTTACATCCCGGAAGTATTCGGCCATGGTGAGGGCTGTAAACGGTACACGGAAGCGGCACCCGGGGGACTCGTTCATCTGCCCGTAAACCAGAACAGCATTCTTGATAACCCCGGAATCCTGCATCTCCAGCCACAAATCGTTCCCCTCACGAGTACGTTCACCGACACCACCAAATATTGATATACCCGAGTGTTCTTTGGCCACATTATGGATAAGCTCCATAATAACAACCGTCTTTCCAACTCCTGCTCCACCGAAAAGCCCGATTTTCCCGCCTCTGGGAAATGGAGTAATCAGGTCTATAACTTTAATCCCGGTTTCAAACACCTGAGGGAAGGTTTCCAATTTGGCATAAGGAATAGGTGGTTTATAAATTGCCTCATAGCCAACTGCATCTACAGGGCCCTTTTCGTCAATAGCCTCACCCAGGATATTGAAAACCCGTGATCGAATCCCATCCCCCACCGGCACCGAGATGGGGGAGCCGGTATCATATACCTTTGCTCCTCGGGGTAAGCCGTCATTATAATCAAGAGCTATGGCCCGGACACATCCCTCCCCCAAGAGCTGCACCGCCTCCAGGGGAAGACCGCTCTCCTTGTCTTCTACACGGAGCAAATTATTGATGGCCGGCAAACTCCCGGAAAACTCAATATCAACTACAGGTCCAAAAACCTGTATTACTCGTCCCTCTCCTTTTCCGTTTCCCGAAGAGGAGCTATGGACAGTATCAATTAAATCTTTTATATCCTTATTGATATTACTCTCTCTCTTATCCATAGGTCTTCATTCTCCTTGGTTAGAAACCGACACTAGATGCAGCTTCTTTCTCAATCACCTTGGCGGCACTCAATATGCCGAGAAGATCCAGAGTGACTAAATCACGTCTGATACGATTAAACTGAATGCCCAATTCCTTAAGGGTCTTTTCTGCTCTATCAGAGGCCTCTTCCATAGCCATCATACGTGCACCCTGTTCACTGGCATAGGATTCCAGAAGAATATTAAAGACTTGTATACGCAAATAGGTAGGGATCAATTCGGCCAGCAGGTCCAATGGACCCGGCTCATAGATCCATTCTGTGAGCGTATGTTCCTTACCCCAGGTCAGGGTATCCAAACCTACGGGAAGTATTCTGAGGATGGTGGGCTCACGTTTGGCCGTACTAATAAATTTCGTGTAAGCACAGTATAGCTCTTTCGTATCATCAGCACTGAAAAGATCACTCATCGTATAAAGAAGCTTGACAGCATCGTTTAAAGATACACCTTCGGGAGACCATGGATCATACCCATCAACTCTATACCTGGTTTTACGGCGAAAAAATTCCTCGCCCTTAAGTCCCTTAGACCAAATCCCAACAGAATAACCCTTTCTCTCCTGTTTCTCCAAAAAATTCTGAGCGAGGCGGCATATCTGCCCGTTATAGCCACCGCACATGCCGATATCAGAGGTAATAACGATAACCATGACCTTATTACCCCTCTCTTTTTCCTTAAAAAGAAAGGAAATCTCGCCGAGTTCATTAAAATAGGAGGATTGAGTAGAGACAATCTCCCTCATTCTATCAGCATAAGCTCGTAAAGAGAGTGCCTTGGCACGGCTCCGAGCCAATTTGGCGGCAGATACAGTTGACATGGTTTGCGTAGTGCTTTGGATGTTGGCCACACTCCTCATCCTATGCTTTAGTTCGATAAGCTTCTGAGACATGTCATCACCTGCCGTAGTTAAGCTTCGGTTTTGGCTGTTTCGGTTCCGGTAACTTTACCCCCGCCAGCCATAAAAAATTTCTTGAATTCAATAACTACCTTGGCCAGATCCCTTTGAATATCCTCAGTTAAGATCTTTTTCTCAACGATACTATTCAAAAGATCTGATGCATTTTGGCGAATGTAATCAAGAAATTCCTTCTCAAAATCCTTGATCCTCCTGACAGGGATATCTTCAAGGAAGCCATTCACGCAGGCGAAGAGCACGGAAATCTGTTCCTCAACCGGCATAGGTTCATACTGCATCTGCTTGAGGAGCTCGCGTCCCCTTTCACCTCGAGCCAACTGAGCCCTGGTGGCGTCATCAACCTCTGCCCCGAATTTTACGAAGGCGGCCATCTCGTGGTATTGCGACAAGTCGATTCTGAGGCGACCCGCTACATCCTTCATTGCTTTCATTTGAGCTGCACCACCCACGCGTGAGACCGAAAGTCCGACATTGATGGATGGCCTGAAGCCGGTATTGAAGAGATCTGACTCTAAGTAGATCTGTCCGTCGGTAATTGAGATGACGTTCGTTGATATATAACCGGTAACATCACCGCCCAGGGTTTCAACAATCGGGATGGAAGTAAGAGAGCCACCCCCCAAATCATCCCTTAGTTTGGCGGCACGTTCCAAAAGCCGGGAGTGAATATAGAAAATATCACCCGGATACGCCTCACGACCAATTGGTCTTTTCAAAAGGGCCGACATCTCTCTATAGGCTACCGCATGCTTCGAGAGGTCATCGTAAAAGACAACAGCATGCCTGCCCTTTTCCATAAACTCTTCACCAATAGCAGCTCCAGCATAGGGCGCCAGAAAACGAAAGGCTGTCTGCTCATTGGCCAGAGCGGCAACGACGATGGTATGTTTCAGTGCCCCGGCTTTCTGAAGAACATGAACAACCTTGGCCACAGCTGCTGCTTTCTGCCCTATAGCTACATAAATGCAGACAACGCCGGATTCCATCTGGTTCAAAATGGTATCAATAACGATGGCCGTCTTACCGATTTTTCTGTCGCCTATGATGAGTTCCCTCTGCCCCCGTCCAATCGGGATCATTGAGTCAATGGCTTTAATCCCTGTCTGAAGCGGCTCTCTGACCGGTTGGCGCATAACCACTCCAGGGGCTTTCCTCTCGATAGGTCGATAATTTTCAGCAATGATACTTCCCTTACCATCAATCGGCACACCCAGAGGATTGACAATACGGCCGATCATCCCCTCACCTACGGGAATCTCGAGCAATTTGCCCGTACTGGTAACTCGACTCCCCTGTTCTATATCTTCTTCAGCGCATAGGAGGATAACTCCTACTGCATCTCTCTCAAGATTGAAGGCGAGACCATACCCGCCCCCTTCAAATTGCACAACCTCATTGTACCCAACCCGATTCAAACCTGATACCCGGGCAATCCCATCACCAACCTGAAGTACTGTTCCTTCTCTGCCAATATCATCGACCTTAATCGTCGGCTCTGTAGAAGAGATGATTTTCCTGATCTGATCCCCTATGTCTTCAAGCTTGACTGCTTCAAATCCTGTACGAATCTGCTGTAACTTCCTCTCCAGATCCTCAGAAAAGGAACGTCTGATATCCAAATTGATTTTAAGATTATTATCCAGAAAAAGGACTGTCCCATCCTGCTTTGGATCTTCGAAGACCTTAATATGAATCTTCCTTTCTGCTATCTCAGAAAGCTTCTGTTCCATTGTTGGGACAAAATCCAGATTCAGCTTGACAGATGTCATCAGAACAAGAGGAAGCTCACATCCGGACAGGATCTCTTTCAGATCTTGTGAAACAATATTTTCCATATCCTCAGCCTTTCTTTGATTGCCTGCAAGAAAGAAGAACATGTTTCGTTGCCAGGCAACGAAGCCACATTACACTCCTTCCTAGTTGCTGCTTCCTATGAAAGAGGATTCCCCCCAACTGTCTTTCACCACAATTTCGACCAGCTTCTGCTGCTCCTGCTCTGACATAACATGACTCATGACCTTTCTTGAGGCCATGGAGACAAGATCAATCAGCGTGGAATATACCTCCTGCTTTATTTCCTCTTTCTCCCTCTCTATGCTTATTCTCGTCTCCTGAATATATTTTTCCGCCTCTGCTTTAGCCTCAGCAATGGTATCATTGGCAACCTTCTGGGCTCTCTTAAGTATCACCTGAGCCTCTTCCTGGGCCTGGGCTATAATGCCTTCTCCGGTCTTTCTAATTTCCTCAACCTCTGCCTTAGCCACATCTATGGTAGCTACAGCCTTGGCAATATTCTGCCGCCTTTCCTCAAGAATCTCGAGAACCCTTTGGAAGAAAAGCTTTTTTAAAATGGCGTATAGTATCAAAAAATTAATTATAATGAATGAAAACTTCCAAATAGTGAAGCCCAACATGTCTCTTCGTCCCTTTTTTTATAAGGTGGATTCCTTGTCCCGATAATGGGCGATGTGTGTCTTTTTATGCTTGATTGAGATCTCTCCGAATTTTCTCAGGAAAATACCTTAACCAACCATTGGATTGGCATACAAGATAACCAGGGAGATCAGGAGACAATATATGGCTAAGGCCTCAACAAGAGCCATAGCTATAAGCTTGGTAGTGAACGTCTTACCTGACAGTTCAGGCTGCCGGGCCATACTTTCCAAAGCGGCTCTCCCAATGGACCCCATACCGACACCTGTTCCAACCGTTCCAAGACCAATGGTAAACGCTGCAGCCAATATTGCGCCCATCTTAATTAAAGCATCACCAGTAATCATGAAAAGTACCTCCTCATATTTGTGAGTTTAGACGGTTACAGTTTGTATTACCTAACGTATCCCTTAGCAAACATCTCAGGATCAGTGAACCTGTATTAAGCAATTGATACAGCCTGTCCTAGTGCTCAATATGTGCTTCCTCGATCAGATAAAAGAGGCTTAAATATGTAAACACGATACCTTGAATAGCAAAAATAAGCGTATCGAGAGCAAGAATAAGAAATGGAATAAAGAGGGGTATGACCAGGAAAGGTTTCGTTATAGCCACTTCTGACACCTTATGGAAAACAACGTGCTCACCAAAGATATTCCCAAAAAGTCGTAAAGATAAAGAGAAGACGTGCACCATTGTCAATGAGATGAAAAGCAATCAGGAGGCCAACTATTACCCAGGTTAATCCAAACTTAAATAAGCTGCCGATTTTGGCCCCCATTCTGGCACCATCAGGCAGTTTCTCTCGTTTGGTTAATTCGGGTTGAGGATTGAACCACCTTTTCATGGAATCTTTAAACCCATTGAATTTAAAATTTAAAAAATGTGCTGTGAAAAGGGCGATACAGGCCAGGGCCAGAGTTGTACTTAAATCACTGGTTGGCGGCTGCCCTTCAGGGATAATGAGGAATACATTCGACACTAAGATGAATATAAGGAATGTTCCAAAGAGGGGGAGAAGTCTTCTGGTCATATCATGGCCGAGATTGGGTTCTAAAAGACTTATGATAGCTTCAACAATAGCCTCGCCCAAATTTTGTAATTTCGAAGGCACCCCAACCTCTTTCTTCCTCATAAATAAATAAACAAGCAACAGGATGATACCTATGACAATCCATGTCCATACCACCAACTGGCCTTTGGTAAGACCGAATTGCATAGCATGTCCTCCAGCTGAGTG
>JBLIRT010000128.1:0-9172 GCA_049472445.1 bacterium | reverse complement strand
AGGATCAAGGTGCATCTAAAGACCCTGAAACTCACCAGAATGTAAAAAGCTCTTGATAAAGAACTTGACTTGGCTGTAAAAGAATCCCTGCCCCCATCAGAGGTGCTTGAACGTCTCTTGGCTATAGAGGCAAACGCACTGATCGAGCAGCGTATTGAGCGCAGGATAAAAGAATCAAAGCTGCCGGAGAGAAAGCTACTTTCTGACTTTGATTTTAAGTTTCAAACAGGAGTGGATAAAGCACAGGTTATGGAATTATCCAAACTGGATTTTATAAAACGAAAGCAGGGACTTGTGATTGCCGGCAATTCAGGTACCGGCAAAAGCTATATCGCCAAGGCGTTGCTTCTGATTGGCTGCAGGCAACTTTACCGATGCCGATATACCACAGCAGCCGATATGCTCAAAGATCTATTGACCTCTCGGGCAGATAACAGCCTGGATGAGAAACTCAAACGCTATATCAATCCCGATATTCTTCTCATAGATGAAATTGGCTTTGACCGTCTGGAACAACAGGAGGCCAGGCATGCATCTTTGTTCTTCAAGGTAATTGATGGACGCTACTGTAAGTCCTCAACTCTGGTGACCACCAATATTGACTTCAAAGAGCTTGGTGACTATCTTGGTGATCCTGTGATTACAACGGCTATAGTAGATCGCATGGTCCATCATTCCATCATGATGAATGTCCAAGGCCCCAGTTGGAGAATTTTTGAATCAAAAAAACTCAACTCATCAACAAAAACGAAATCACTCAAAACAAAAGGCTCAACAGAGGCTTAAATATTGTCCTTTTTTAGATAACACCTCGGTTATATAATCCACCTTCACCTCAATTCATAACCTCAGAGATGGCCATCTGTACCTTATCCGGATAACAATGGAACGACCAAAATTATCATTGTGTCTATCTAATCCTTAAGTTTTTGGTTCCCTTTTTACCGAATACCTTGTTGTTACCATTTTTATCCCATCCCCCAAAAAGTCTTTAAAACACTACCGATTGTGATAATTGAATTTTTTTTCTCCTACCAGGAGGGTCCTTAAGCCGGTGGTCTTATGGGATTATGACCAGAAACATGCAATTTAGGGATGGGTCCATCTATAACATCAAAGTGGGTCCATTCTTTACCGGGGATAGCACTGACGAGCGAGCCGGGAATAAGGGATAGCGTTACCCTCAGGGCAGAAGTGTGGTTTCCACAGTATTTGTTATTCTAGGTAATTTGAAGTTATATTTTGCTTGACTCTGCCTGGAAGTATCAATTAAAATGTTATGAAAGAGAATCTCTAATGGTATGTCTTGTTGCTCCCCCACTGCATTCGATGAATTATTTTTATCCATTCAATCCGGCAGGATTACTGCAGAAGAGGCGATTCATTGAATCGATCAACCCAAACCACAAGTCCGGTTTACCTTAGATGCATGGTCATATGGCTGGTCCTGGTCGTTGGAACCCTTCCTTTTTCTTCCAAAACAACCGCCCGGAACCTCATTATCATCGATCAAAAGGCTCAAGATAAGAGGATCGGGCAGGCCCGCTCACCAGAACGACGTCAGCCTCCGGGGACATACACTGATGATGAAAAAATACTCGATATTACCATTGGTGGTTCCCTCTCTATAGATTGTCATTACTATGATGAGGAACCCCGGGCTGATGATCGCCTTGATATCCGGCGGGCTCGGCTATCTTTTGACGGAAGGGCCCATAATGTTATCAGGTATAGGCTTGAGGTGGAACTGCAGGGGAATGATCCGAAAAGACTTACCGATGCTTATGGTGAGCTCAAGCTGTCGGCCCACCACGCCTTGAGGATCGGCCAATATAAGGAGCCTTTCAGCCTTGAGTGGCAGACCAAGGATGCGGCTCTTTTCTTTGTTGAGCGCTCCATAGGCTATTATCTTACCCCCGGTCGTGATATAGGATTGATGGTTCATGGCTCTTTCTTCAGAGATGTTCTCAACTATGCTCTTGGAATCTTCAACGGTGATGGCACTGATGGTTCTTCCAGGGGCAGTAGAATCGATGAACCCGAATGGACGGCTCGTCTGGTCTGTAGGCCCTTAAAGGGCTCATCCCCTGCCTGGAGGCCTTCTTTTCAGTTTGGGGGGGCTGCTTCCTATTCCCGGATTGACTTAACCAATGTTCATTTTGAAGCCAAGAGTACCGGCATGGTGGGGACCAAGAGGAACCTTTATGTCCTGAATGGAAATACGAAATTCGGAATGTTACAGGATGTTGATGAACGTCATCGCCTGGCAGGAGAGGCAGGATTTACCTTAGGCCCGGTAGTCTTGCAGGGGGAATATCTCCATCTGAAACTCACCGGTTTAGTGCCTTCCGGAGGCAGACCTCAAGGTGCTGATTTCTCATCATGGTATGGGAGCGTCATGTTTTCACTCACCGACCAATCCTTCACCTTCAAGAGAGGGACCTTGCAGCCCCTTGAACTGCCGGGGAATCGCAGTCTGGGTAAAGGTGGTCTGGGGGGATTTGTCCTCGCTTTTCGTATGGAGAAATTTTCCGGAGATCCTGAATGGATAAACAAAGTAGCTTTTGTTTCAGTGGAAGAAGCAGATGCCTTGAGTGTGGCTGTGAACTGGTTATTGAATCAAAAAGTCCGGTTCATCCTTGATTATACCCGTACTGATTTTTCCGATCCCTTAGAAGTACGGAAAAATCCCGATGGAACTGTGGATTATATAGAAGATGAACATGTACTTACCCTGCGTGTTCTTATGATCCTTTAGGCTGTGCAGGCCAAGTGATTTTGACGGGTTGCGGCAAAATTTGAAATCGTTTCCTTATGGGGAAGATCCCGTTCGTTTTCATACATCAAACCATAACACACTTTTTTGAAAAAGGGAGGTGAAAAAAAGAGAAAGTATTTTTTACATCAGAGATAAAAGGTTCAGTAAGGTAACGGATTACGGATAAGGGAGTCATGCCATGAAAAAAAGGATTTTTATCATCAGTATTACCTTTCTCCTGTTTTGTACTGCTTTCCCGGCTTTCGCAGCCTATCATCATCAGGGTGAGGCGGATTCGGATAAATTTCTCCAGGTATATCCCTCTAAGATAGGCACCAAACTTGACCATTGTGCCTTATGTCACAGCGGCGGACAATATAAAAAGGGGGATAGTTGGGTAAACCTTGGCAGTTGCCAGTGGTGTCATCATTCCTATGGGTATGGCGGGACTGGTAACATTATCGATACCTTAAATGAGTACGGGATGGCTTATCTTACTCATGGTCGTGATGCCGAAGCTGTTGTAGAGATTAAGTATCTTGATTCTGATGGAGACGGCTATAACAACCATGCGGAGATTCAGGCTAATCGGTATCCAGGGGATGATCAGGATGATCCCGGCAAAAAAGTTGCTCCCTATCGCATCTATACTAAAGCACAGTTAGAAGCTATGCCCCGGCATACTCAATTTCTCTTATTGAATACATCCCGCAGTGGTGATTTTTATGCTCAATATACAGGAGTAGTTATGGAGGACCTTTTACAGGATGCCGGCATATTACCCTCGGCTACAGGCATAAAGGTCTACGCACCCGATGGATGGATGAATTACCATCCCATGGATCCTGATCCTGATCCTGAACTCTATCATGTCAGGGGTACCTACCCGGAAGCCAGTTTTCAGTATGATGCCGAGGCGGATACCGCCAATGTGGGATGGTGCGACTATAGCGCTCCCTCATGCAGTGGCCGCAACCATGGTGATCCCATTTACGTCGAAGGTGGTCTCAAAATGATCCTGGCTTATAAACGGGATGGAGCTTATTTGACGCCAGGTGTCCTTAACACTCAGAACAAGCTGGATGGGGAAGGTCCCTTTCGTCTGGTTCCTCCCCAGAAGACCCCTGGTCCTCCCGATCAGTCTTCCACCTCCGGGAATCAGAGTGTCATATGGCCTCATAACCATGATTGGGATCATAATGCCGGCTCTTCAAGCCGCACGGTTACCATTATCAAGGTTGAGCCTTTACCTCCGGGAACTACAGATATTGATGTTCTGGAGGCTGGTTGGCAATACGTGGATGGGGAAAAAATCATCATCTACGGCGACTTGGAAAGTGAGGATAAGGATCAGGGAGGGAACAATGGTTCCCAAGCCAATATCCGTATCCCAAGCCTATATCCATACAATATAAACAGCCCTTTTACTGTGTATCCGATGAGTGGATATGTGGGCGGCTTCGGATCGCCGTATCCTGGTCAATCCCTTGGAGGTTTCAGCCCCTTCGGGATATTCGGCAATTATCCTGGTACCGGGATATCCGGCGGAGGATATATTCCGGGTACTTTCTCTTCCTATTCCAGTCCATCTTACTATTCCGGCCTATCCCAATTTTCCGGCCCATATCAGCCCTTCAGCTTGTATAGCAGCCAGCCATTCAGCTATTCCAGCCCTTTTTGATCATATGGATATTCGGGTGGCAGCCCCTGGGCTTTTCATTTGGGGCAGCCATTCACGGGAGGATATACGGGGAACACCCTCTTTGGCGGTTATTCCGGGTACACATCCCCATGGGGATTATTCAATACTCAGTTTCCATGGACTTCAGATGTATGGAATTTGAATATCTACAACCCATTTGTTTTTTGATCTTTTCTCATTTTTTGAAGTATTTCTTTTCTTGATTGGTTTGGGAATATCTCCTGAGAGCGAAATACCATGAAAATTTCCATGTGATAGGTAAGTTTTCATGGTTTTCCTCTCGGGGCTGATCGGAATTCTCTTTTTTTCCACTTAGGTCAGGTAATAATCACCTTACCCCGTTACTGTTCAAGATGAGCAGGGCTGTACTCCCCAAGGTTCAATCCTGATCAGACGCTCACCTTTCCCTTGGATAGATGGGATAATGCTTATGGAATCAGGTCACTGTTTTTTCTCGATTGGGTAATACTTCTTTGCCGTTTATCACTTCATATAAGGCTCTACTGAGCTCTTTGATTTCATATGGTTTGGCCACAACACCCTTAAATCCGTAACGTTTATATTCAGCCATAATCGGATCATTGGAATAACCGGAGGAAACAAGAGCCTTTACGTCAGGATCTATGGCCAGGAGCTTTTTGATCGTCTGCTCTCCTCCCATATCTCCCGGTACGATCAGGTCCAGCATAACAGCCTCGAAAGGCTCTCCTGATTCTCTGGCTTGTTTGTACAGGGTAACCGCCTCAGAGCCGCCTTTAGCTCCTTTAACCCGGTAACCGAGCCTCATGAGCATCTGCCGGGCTGTATTGATAACCTCTTCCTCATCATCCATGAACAGAATTGTCCCCTGGCCGGGATAGAGTTCCTCCTCGACAATGTTCTTCACCTCAAAAGTTTCTTTATCTGAAACAGGAAGGTAGAGGTCAAACCTGGCTCCTTTTCCTACCTCAGATTCAACGGTAATATATCCTCCGTGCTTTCTGGCAATGGAATAACAGGTAGCCAGCCCGAGACCGGTTCCCTTTTCCTTGGTGGTGAAATAAGGGTTGAATATTTTACTGAGATGTTCCGGATGAATACCGGCTCCCTGATCTTTTACCGACACCCTGACATAGCTTCCTTTTTCTAATGGCAGGCTGCTATTACCCTTGATAGCTGTGTTTTCAGCACTGATGGTAATTATCCCTCCATCCGGCATGGCCTGGCCAGCATTAATGATTAAGTTATGGATCACCTGGCTTATCTGCCCCTTATCGATTTCAACAGGCCACAGATTATCCGGCAGAACATACTCACACCGTACGTTAGATCCTCGTAAGGCAAAAACGGCTGTCTCTTCGATCAATTCGGGGATGGAGGCGGTCTCTTTGATTGGCGCACCACCTTTAGAGAAGGTAAGTAATTGCTTTGTTAACTGGCCTGCCCGTTTTGAAGCTTGTTTTACCCTTTGTAAGGTATCAAACATATCTTCTCCAGGCTTTGTGTAAAGCTCTGCCAGAGAGAGGTTCCCAATGATTTCAGTCAGCAGGTTATTAAAATCATGGGCAATGCCACCGGCTAAAACACCAATGGCTTCAAGTTTCTGTATCTTCTGTAATTCTTCCTCTATCCTCTTTCGTTCGGTAATGTCTCGAAAAATTCCGTGCATTACTTCTTTGCCGCCATAATATATTATTTTACCGGCTATATCTACCGGAACCGTTGTGCCGTCTTTTCTCAAAACGGTCACGTTTATTAATTCTCCTTCGCCTTTCCTCCTTACTGCCTCTCTAAAAGCCCTCAGGGGTCTCTCAAGGTCTTCCTTGGGATGAATCTGAGCTATATTCATATTCACTAATTCTTTCCTGCTATATCCGAACAGGATTTTTGCTTTTTTATTGGCTTCCAGAAAGTTACCTTCTTTATCAGTGATGATTATGGCATCACTGGCATGTTCCATCAAATTACGGTATTTAGCTTCCGACTGCCGAAGTGCCTCTTCCATACGCTTACGTTCTGTAATGTCTCTGGCAATGCCAAGGGCCGCAATTGCATTTCCCTGGGAATCAAAGAGTGGTACGGCATTGTTTAGAATGGTGATATAATATCCTCCCTTCGTTTTGTACCTATATTCCATGTCATTTTGGATCTTGCCGTCAATCAATCCCTTAAACCGTTCCGTGACAGTTTCTAAATCCTCAGGATGAACTAATTCGAATCCATTTAAGTGGCGTAATTCCTCCGGTGTATATCCTAAAACAGCAGCACATGATTTATTGGTGAACATGAAGTTTCCCTTCAGATTGACGGTGAAAATCAAGTCACGACTGTTTTCGACCAGGGTTTTATAGCTTTCCTCCGATTCTCTCAGTGCTTTTTCTGCCTGCTTCCGCTCAGTAATATCCTGGATTAAAACGACAAAATATTCAATAGTACCATCCTGATTACGCAAACATCTTGTAGAAATGCCGGCATCAATGATTTTGCCATCCTTACGGATAAAACAGGTCTCTGCATTAACGCCATCAACCTCCCCGATTACCATACGATTGAATTGTGCCAGATCTGACTCAAGATTTTCTGGACAAGTCAACTCCGTCCAGGGTATTTTCATAAGTTCCTGACGGGAATATCCCAGTATCTGGCAAAGATGATCATTTACCTCAATCCATTTCTTTTCAAGAGAAGTAACAGCAATACCGATCAACCCAAGCTCAAAATACTTTCTCCATCGTTCTTCACTTTTCCGAAGTTCCTCTTCTGATTTTTTTCTCTCAGTGATTTCCTGTAGAAGTTGGGCGGTCCGTTCATGTACGAGTTCTTCAAGGTGAGACCGGTACTTGTTTAATTCTGTTTCGGCCTTTTTCCGTTCCGTGATATCGGTAAAATTTTCAACTATGCCGATTAATTCACCGTTGATATCCCGGTAGGGAACAGCCGTTATGATACATGATACTTTCCTTCCGTCACCAAGGTTCTTATCTATTAATTCGTGCTCACTATACTCCATCCCACTGATAACCTGCCTCATAGGGCATCTTGGTGTATCACAGAAAGGGCCTTGCCATATTTCGTGGCATTTTTTTCCCAGAACATCTTCCCTCTTCAGGCCAAAGGAAGTACAGAACGTTTCATTAACACGAAGCATGGTGTAATCTTTACCAATGACACATATGGGTATGGATGCATTAAATATTTGATTAAGGTCTGAGTGGGCATGTTTGAGATGTTCATTCGCCTGGTTACTTTCAATGGTCCTTTCCACCCTTTCAGCAACGGCATTGATAAGGCTTCTTTCTTCTTTCGAGAAAGGACCTTCGTCACTCTCGGGTCTTTCTTCAAGATAGGAGACTTCCAAAGAACCGATTCGATTCCCATGTAAAACGATGTCTTGCGCTAATTTCCATTGACTTTCTTTGAAATTTTCAGTTTTGAACGTTTTGTCTTTGAGGATAATTCGCGCACAGGTGATTTCTGTAAATTGTAGACCCGATGGGATCAGATCAACGGTTCCCTGAAGTATCTCTTCCAATGAAGAATCCTTATCAACCAGATGAGAAATACCATAGAGGCAGTTCAATTCTTTGATTCTCTCTGTGAGATCATGATGTTTCCTTATGAGATCTTCCTCAGCCCGGATTCTCCCGGCACTCTGAGTAAGCCTCCAAGTGCCATTTTGCCTGCTAAGGCAATATTCATGGTTACTGACCACATCCAAGAGCTCGGACGCTCCACATTTATGAAGAGCATACGAGCAGATGGCAAGCATGCGATGGTTACTGATTGCCCTGTCTACCGAAGCTTCATAGTCGATAAAATCTCTCCACTCTTTTTGATCAAACCAAAAAGTATTGCCTGTACCCCGAAGGCCATCAAAGCCTCTCCTTAAAGCCTGGTTCTCCTTATCAACCCAGAGTTTTAATACCCGCTCAGGATTAAATGTACCTGATTTCATGTACCATTCAGTGTAATCCAGGATTTCTATCTGGCCATTATTGATATAGTCATTCAGGTTCTTGACTTCTTTTTGTAATGCTTCCTTGGCCTCTTCAGCCGTTAAAGGGTAAGAGGTAATCCACATACAAAACTCATTATTCTCTAACCCGGTTTTAAAATAAGGAACCAGGATATCAATGAGATCTTCTTTCGTCTGGTAAAATTGGCATACATGGGTCCCCCAGGGGACTTTATCGATAACTTTGATTCCAAGAGGTCTTAAGTTCCCATCTGATCGATGTTCATAAGGTTTTTTCGTTGCTCTTTTCCCTGATAAGAAAAACTTCCCGGCTTTTGATAGCCAGGATATTTTATGCGATTGCTTTCTTTCGGCCTCTATCGTTTCTCCTGTAGTATTCTCTTGATATGGCCTTATTTCGTTCCTGAGCTGCTTTTCCATCATGATGGTATCTCTTCTTTTTGTATTTTCCCTTGGTCAATAACTCAAAAGTGTAGGAACCAAACGAGAGTATATATTTATTATATTAGATAATTTACTATTATAAGAATTTCCCTATATAGAAAATTTATCGAATATTATTATACAGCAGATGCATGGTGAAATAAAGAGCTAATGGAAAAAGATATAAAATGTGAGTTCGATATTTTAGGGTGCCTAAATACTTATGTTCTTGATTTGCTCAGTCATTCTTATCAGGCTTATATCGTACTCACGTTACGTATGGTCAATTTTGAGGGGGTATTTTGGATTGAATTTCCTCTTCATGTATGGCTTC
>JBLIRT010000127.1:0-9181 GCA_049472445.1 bacterium | reverse complement strand
TTTTTTTCCCATCTCCAAAAAGATAGCAAGCTTTTTTTCTTGTGCGCAATCTCTTTAGGCTTTTTTCGGTTGATCATGGTTACCAGGTTTTGGGGGCAGTTTGCTGATAGCGTAGGCATGTATGATTTGATAATGGCCTTGTTCATAGGGACACGGTTTGATGCCCAAATCTCCGGCATCGTCGTTTTACCTCCTCTGCTCTGTAGCATCATGTGTGGATTTGTAAGGTTAGATCGTTTCTGTGATGGTCTTCGCAAAATTATGGCTATGATATTTTTCTTTCTAAGCTCCTTTCTCTTGCCCGTTAATTATCTGTTTTTCCTTGAATACAAAGATAATTTCAATCAATGGATATTCGGCGCCATATATGATGACTTCGGGGCGGTGCTGAAGACCACGTATTCTGAATACCCACTTTTACCTCTGTTCATTATTTCCTTTATGATTATGGCCATGATCCTGTATTTTAGTCTGAAATTTTTGCAGGATCCCTGGATGTCACATGAATTCCTTAAGAATAAGGTAACAGACACTTTGGTGAAGGTTTTGATGACCTGTATTATTCTCCTGCTTTTTGTTTTCGCTGTAAGGGGCTCTGTAGGCACAAGACCCGTACAGCGCAAAGACGTTGCCGTCACTCATGACGCATTATTAAATAAATGCATCCTCAATCCTTATTCTGCGCTTACCTATACCATAAAAGATACGTATAAACTATTTTCTGCCAAAGGTTTGCAGGAGTATTTGCCGGATGGCGATGTTCAGAAGGCAGCCCAACTTTTTTTCCATCGAACCGAGTCGTTCCCTGATTTACATGGCTATATGAAAAAAATCGCCAAAGGGCGGAGCACTACGTTCCCTCAGCATATATTTTTTATAGTGATGGAGAGTCTTGATTCGTGGCCGCTCATGGAAAAGTATAAGGCCTTTGATTTATTACCTAATTTTCGATGCTTAGGAAAAGAAGGCATACTTATTCGAGCCTTTTTACCTGCAGGAACCGGGACCATGTCTTCTTTAGCAGCCCTGATAACAGGCATACCGGACGTGGGTGTTTTTACCAATTATCAAAAATCTGCACGTAAGCCTTTTGCAACCTCTATGGCTACCCAGTTCAAGAAATTGGGTTATGAGGTAAACCTGTTTTATGGAGGGTATTTGAGTTGGCAGCGTATCGGTGACTTTTGCCTGGCCCAGGGTTTTGATAATACCTATGGCGGTGGTGACATGGAGGCTTGGTCGAATAATGAGTGGGGGGTTGAGGATAATGAGCTTTTTGAATTTGTTTTGAAGACCCTCAGGAATGATAAGCTAACCTTTAATCTGCTGTTAAGCACTTCCTACCACCCCCCTTATGATCTTCCCATTTACGATTTGGGATTTGAATACCGGCAAATACCGGAAAGTCTCAGGACTGCCTATGATGGAGATATACCAATCCATGTTTTTGGTCACTTATGGTATTCAGACAAGGTATTGGCTCAATTTATTCGCAGGGCGGAGCAAAAATTTCCCTTTTCTCTTTTTGCAGTAACAGGGGACCACTGGTCAAGGAGATTCTTACATTCTCAGCCGACTTCCTATGAGTGTTCGTCAGTTCCCTTGCTTCTCTACGGAAAAGAAGTTTTGCATGATATCATGGTCCCGGAGAAAATAGCTGGAAGCCATATAGATGTCGTGCCTACCTTAATAGAGTTATCAGCACCTGAGGGTTTCGAATATTTTAGTATGGGTGGTAATTTGCTGGATTTTGAGAGATTACAGATAGGCTTGGGAAAAAATAAGCTCATCACCCCGGATTTCATAATAAGCAGCCAGGGAGAGGTGGAGTTGCTGCCCTTTGCCAAAGGGTCTGCTCGTGTACCAAGGGTTGATACACTAAAGGTTCTTCTTCATGCTTATTATGGGGTAGGGTGGTGGTCTATTATGAGAGGTGCAGGAATATAATGTTTTAAACATGATACATCCCAGGTCTTGGATATGAGGAAATATGGAGGAGAACGCAGGGATGAGAGTATTCAAAAGCTTATCCGGAAACCTCCGGCAACAGGCAGGACCGTTGCACCAAAAAGCAAGGTTTTCGGATAAGCTCTAAGTCATGAGTACCGTTATTTTGAAAAGGAGATACCCCGCCGGGGTCTGGGTTATGATGGTACGTTCGCCCTGTATGTTCTTACAGCCGGAAGCGGAAAGCGCTTGAGCGGGCTTAATGAGCTGCGGGATGCTGAGATGAAATGCCTCGTTTTCATTGTAATTACTGAATGTATTTCCCGCAATCATGTTAAGGAACTCTTTCAGGGTTTCCCCGAGATAATTATCTTCTATCTCTTCCTTTCTCAGCCCCATGAAGTTTTCGGTCATATGGGAGAGTACCTCCTCGGGAAGCATCAGAGTAAAAAAACCCGAGATACTCCCCGTAAAATTAATTCTGCAGGCGTACAATGCTCCTTCGCCCAGGGAGACGCCTTCTTCCATATGCTCGTTATCTTCAAATTCAAAGGGCATATAGAACATCTTTTCAAGTACATCAGAAATCGAGGTCTTCAGCGCCATTATCAGGGTACTCATTCTTATCTGCCTCTCCAAGTATCTCTATCAGTTTTTGTTTGATCATTTCAGGAGTGAAAGGTTTCTTTATATATCCTGCGGCTCCTTTTTGAATGAACTCCTCTATTTTTAATCGGCTTCCTTCAGTGGAGACTACGAGAACCGGTATATTTTTCAGTCTTTCATCATTTTTCATCTCCTCGATCAACTCTATCCCGTTCATATCAGGCATATTGTAATCAGTAATCACCAGGTGAGGATATTTTTCCCTGAGCACCTGCAAGGCTTCACTGCCGTTGGTCGCATGAAAGAAGTTCGTGTTGCCGAATCCGGAAGCTTTAATGCTTTTTTGGATGATCGATCTCATAGGGAGGGAATCATCCACGATGAGGATATCCACGGTCATGCTATCACCTCCAATGTATTACCATGGTGTTTCTGCAGCCCCGATTAAATTTTCCACTTTCTCCATCTCTTCAGTAAATCCGGCCATAATATCCTGAAGATCTACGTGGCTTATTTCCAACCGCGCCAGCACTTCCTGGTGGAATCGCTGGGCAAGTCCCTCCGCTTCTCCTGTCATGCCCATCATGGTACATACGGTATCGGCTAGATAGATAATGGATGTTTCGAAATCCTCCTTAGCGGATTCGTCGGACATATGATGGTTGGTAATTATATAAATCATTTTATCACTGAATTTCCACATCTTGGCCACAAGGGCACCCAATTCTGCATGATCAATGCCCAGAACCTCTTTTTCAGCCTCTCTGAAGCTATATCCTTCTTCCTCTACCAGGTTTTCTATTTTTTCAAAGGAATCGGAAACATATCTATCCAGAATTATCTTGCCGATATCCTTGAGCAGTGCGGCGGTAAATATCAGGTGGGTGTTTTTATATCCCTTCCTTTTGGCTAATTCCTTGGCTATAAGCGCCGAAGAGACTGCGTGTCGCCAAAGTGCACCCTCATGGAACCCATATCCCTGCCTACCTTTGATCATATTCTCGGCACTGCCCTTGAGCAGCACCAGATCAATAATTTGATTCATCCCTAAGAAACAGATGGCATCCCGAATGGAATCCACTTTCCTCGGCAGAGAGAAAAAGGCTGAGTTGCACAGTTTGAGGATAGTGGCGGTCATGCCCGGGTCGTAAAGAACAACATCAGCAATATCAGAAACAGAGCTTCTGGGATCATCTCCCAGGGTGATTATCTGGACAGCCACCTGAGGCAGAGGTTTTAATGTGTGTATCTCTTTGATTAACTCTTCAGCGGAGGCCATATTCTCATATCTCCCCTTCCCGAGATATTGGTAAGAATATTACCGGTTCTTATCTCAAGCTTTACTGTTCTATTCACCTGGCCACCCACATCTTCATAATGAATAATTACATTGTTTTTAAAGAGCATCTTTCTTAAAGTCAGATGGTTTCTTTTACCGATGTTAAAAAATCCGTTCTGATCGAGAATCTGCGATCCACCGGCCACAATTACCTGCATCCTGTGCTTTTGGGCCCCCAGCCGGTACGAGGCCCTGAATAATTCCGGGATGCCCGTGTCGGCGAACATGTAGGGATTTTTTCGGGCCTTTTCCCTATTGAGACTGGATTCAGGAAGCATAAAATGGAGCATCCCTCCCACTTTCACCTCAGGGTCATAGATAATCAGCCCGATGCACGATCCAAGTGCATAGGTCACAAGAACGTCATTGGGATCATTACTGACTTTCATGTCACCAGTACCGACGATAAGATTTGCCATTATCCTTTGGATTCGCTCTCATTTCCCGGATATCCTGAATGCTTTTTGAATTCCATATGAAGTCCGTTCCTCTTTCTTATCGACCGAGATCAGAAAATTAATAGGTACGTTCATATTTTTATAAACCGGTATCTTCTCTCTTTCAGGTGAGGCCATGCAGCTTTTATCGGGTAAATCCTTTGGAGGGAGCTGAGGATTACTCCTTTTCTTTCATCCTTCCAGCTTTCGATCTGTACCAATGCAAGAGTTTCCTGCTGATCAAGGGAAACAATCCAACCAGGGCAAGAGAAATAATCAGATCAGGCGAAAATATTTCCGAAATGGATTCTATTTGGGCCAACTCCTTACCGGCATTAACATAAATCATATTACCCGGCAGCATACCCAACTGGGAGATCCAGTAAAAGGTAGTCAAAGGCATGGGTGTCAGCCCCATAACCAGGTTGATGGCAAAGAATGGAAAAACAGGAATCATACGCAAGGTAAACAGATAATACTTCCCCTTTTCTCTCAGCCCCTCATGAATGACTGAAAGCCTGTGCCCGAATTTCCTCTCTACCCAGTCCCTCAACAGATATCGTGAGATAAAACAGGCCAGGGTTGCACCTATGGCACTGGAAAAGGAGACAATGAGCGTGCCAAGCCAGAATCCGAAGAGCGATCCTCCGAGCAGGGTCATCAAGGCGGTGCCCGGCATGGCGAATGAGGTTACCAGGATATAAAGGCCCATATAGGCTGATATCACACCTGGAGGATGCGCCTTATACAAGGATGAAAACTTTTCCCGGGATATTTTTACATGGTTCAGGGTAAGGCATTGATCAAAAAGGTGAGATCTTATCCAATCGATCAGCCTGTTGATATCCATGGCACCTGACTGCCGGGCAATTTCCTTTCCCCCCTTGAAAAGGACCATGGTCGGGATGCTCATGATGCCATATTGCCCGGCCATAGCCCGCTCTTCTTCAGTGTTGAGCTTGGCCAGGCGTATCTGCTGTGGTTCCAGACGGGCTGCGGCCTGCTCAAAAACCGGTAAAGAAATATCCTGACCATGTAACATATCTCTCAAGAAATTCTCATAATATTCTCATACATATCATCTATATGTTTATCCACCTCAATATGAGGAAGTTCCGTCTCAATCATACTTACTCATTCTTCCACCATTCACGGGAAGGATGTGTAAGGACTAACCCGCTGAATAATTTGTAATGTACCTTATCTCTCAACAGGATTCAAGACACTCATAGTCAAAGGAGCAACCTTGATGGAATCGTCAATCAGCAGCAGATTTCCATGGAATGTATTTTACCTATGCTTAATCGGCATATTGGCGGCCTTCAGCCAAAAAGGAGCCTATGCTGCCCCAAATAACGCAAAGCCCCGGGCCAGAGTGAAACATGTCATTATGATGATCAGTGATGGTTGTGGTTATAATCACATCGCTGCCACTGATTACTACCGGTACGGCCAAAAAAGGGCTCAGGTATATGAGCATTTTCCGGTAAAACTCGGCCTGAGTACCTATGGATGCGAAAGTTTCCCACCGGCGGATTGTCTTCTTCTCGGCTATGATACTGATTCAGCCTGGAGTGCTTTTGATTATGTGAATCAAAACGCCACTGATTCAGCTTCCGCGGCTACAGCCATGTCCACAGGCCATAAGACCTGCCGGGGGGCCATCGGCCTTGATATCAGTCAACAACCATTGATCCATATCGCTGAGCTGGCTGAGGGGCTGGGCAAGTCTACGGGAGTTGTCACCAGTGTTCCCTTCAGTCATGCCACTCCGGCCGGTTTTGTTGCTCATACCATGAGCCGCCATGATTACGAGGGTATAGCCAATGAAATGATATATTTCAGTGCTGTTGACGTTATCATGGGATGTGGAAATCCCCTGTACGACGACGATGGCCATCCAGCCATAAAAGATTCCCAATACGTTGGTGGATCTACTACCTGGAATGACCTTACCGATCCGGACGGGACACTCGGAGCCGATGCTGACGGGGACGGCCGGCCGGATGCCTGGACCTTAATCCAGGACCGACTTACCTTCCAGAGTATGACTGAAGGGGACACTCCGGACCGCATCATTGGTATTCCCAAGGTTTATACGACCTTACAGCAAAAGCGTAGTGGTGACGAAACGGCCGATCCATGTGCGGTGCCGTTGACTGCCTCTGTTCCCACACTTGAAGAGATGACCAGGGCCGCTCTCAATATTCTTGACAACGATCATGACGGCTTTTTCCTGATGGTTGAAGGTGGCGCTATTGACTGGGCAAGCCATGCCAACCAGTCAGGCCGTATGATTGAAGAAAAGATTGATTTTGATAAATCGGTTGAGGCAGTTGTAGCCTGGGTGAAAGAGAACAGTCATTGGGGCGAAACCCTCTTGATCGTCACCAGTGATCATGAGTGCGGCTACTTAACCGGCCTCGGCTCTGATCCTGCCTGGAACGAGATAGTCAATAACGGTGCCGGCCATCTGCCGGGAATGGAGTGGCACAGTGGTGATCATACCAACAGTCTGGTCCCCTTTTGGGCCATGGGAGATGCCGGCCGGCTTTTCAATGCCTATGCTCATGAGTACGACCTGGTTCGTGGTCCCTATATTGATAATACGGCAATTGCTCAGGTCATTGGTAACTGTATGAGGTAAGGGTCTCCTGGAATGAACTGCTGATATATCATGTCGTACGATACGAATAGAAACACCATGAAAAACAGACCTGGTACCCCCCGAATTCAGAATGAATGCCTTGATTATTCAAAAGTCAATCAGGTAATATTATGGCCGGAAGAACAAAAGTCAGTTCATGAGATCCAGAGTCAGGCAAGAAGCATGAGGTGAAGTATGACTCATTGAGTGAAAGGAAACTCCTCAAGTCATACCTGTAAGGCATTGCCGGAAGACACATACTCATCGATGTAAGGAGAGATGCCATGAACGCTGTAAAAATTATGCCATGCCTGGACATGAAAGATGGCCGGGTCGTAAAGGGGATACATTTCGTTGATCTGAAAGATGCGGGTGATCCTGTGGAGAACGCCGCCTTTTATCAGGAGGAAGGAGCCGATGAATTGGCCATGCTGGATATCGCGGCCACGGTTGAAAACCGAAAGACAAGGCTCGAATGGATCAGGAACGTGTCTTCGGCCATTGATATCCCCTTGACGGTAGGCGGAGGCATCGCATCACTCGAAGATATTGAAATGGTCCTCGAGGCTGGTGCTGACAAAATCTCCATGAACAGTGCTGCAGTCAAAGACCCTGATCTGATCGAAAGGGCGGCTGCTCAATTCGGCTCTGAAAGGGTGACCGTGGCCATCGATGCCAGAAGAAACCCGGCCATGCGCTCCGGATTTGAGCTGGTTGTCTCCGGCGGCACGAAGCCGGTCGGCCATGATGCCATCACCTGGGCCAGGCAATGCGAAAAGCTTGGGGCCGGGGTAATCCTGCCGACAAGCATGGATGGAGACGGCACACAAGCCGGCTATGATCTTGAATTCACCAAAGCTGTTTCTGATGTGGTGAACGTTCCGGTCATAGCTTCAGGGGGAGCAGGCACCTTGCAGCACTTTTACGAGGGTGTTGTCTCGGGAGGCGCTCAGATTCTCCTGGCGGCTTCAGTTTTTCACTATCGACTCTTAAGCATACGGCAGGTTAAGGAATACTTACGGGATAAGGGCATTCAGGTTAATCTCCAGGGCACAGATGAGTAATACCTGACCCGGACGGGCCGGAACCGGATGTGATCAAAGATCCTATTTCCCATGGAGGAGGAGTGGACAACTGTTTAGAAAGGCATCCTGAGTTTTCTCCTCCTGTAACCCAGAGGAATAAAGTCATTCCTTTCTCTTTCTTCAATTCTTTTTATGGCCAGATCCAGTAATATCCTCCTTTTCTCAGGATCACGGCCACGTGTCTTTCTGTACCTTTGAAAGCCGAGTCTCTCCCTTAAAAGCAAAAACTCTATTCCGGAAATGCTTTCAAATTTTTTATTTCTTACCTTCATGTTCAATTCTCTTCCTGATCTCTCTTAATTCATGAGCTGATGAGACCTACCATGAGAAGATGTCTCTTGAGAGGGGATTCTGTCTTTTTGATAATCTGTAAGATACGGTCTCTATTCATCAGCCTTTCTCTTCATCGCTTTTCAAACAAAAACTGATATCTTGACTGCGCAAAAAATTATAGGTAACGTTATACCATTTGTCAACAATCCTGCACTCAAAATCCTCACTATTTCCGGCCGAACAGCCACAACCAGCGCATCCTTGTGTGCTGATCCGCTCCTTTCTCAAGGCCGAACAATCCGCCCAGAATGGCCAGATATGATCCTTTTCCCTCTTCCGCTTCATAGAAGTAAAGGGGATTTAATTCGAAGGTATAGGATGTCTCACTTCTATAACGGCGGATCAGCCTCCAGAGGAACCTGAACTCACTGTGCTCTCTATCTCCTCCATCGCCCTGGCTATCATCATGGGTATCTTTTGTATCTTTCCATCGCTCATAGGAGATCACCTTCCAAAGAAATCCTGTCTGCTGATGCCATTCCCCCTGACTGTGATAGGAAAACAGCGGCCAGAGGAAACTCAACCGGAGGGCATCTTTTCCCTGGTCGCGGGCGTAACTATAGAGGGGAAACAGGGCGTGCCGCAAGGATCTCGGCTGCTGTTGATATTTCATGAGACTTACCTCGGGCGGGAAAAGCCACAGGAAGGCCAGATCCTTTCTTTCTCTTTTTTGGTCATGAGCATACCAGTGAAGAAGGGGAGAGACATCATGAGTGGCCCGGGGTGTTTCGTTGTGCAGCCAGAAAGGGATAACCGCGGTAAGGGCTTTCTCCTTTTCCACCTTCCG
>JBLIRT010000126.1:0-9199 GCA_049472445.1 bacterium | reverse complement strand
GATCTTTCCTGATTTCGAACATTATGGCCTCCTGTGGGTGGGACGAACCTCTCTGGCCAGTGCCTATGATATGAAAAGTGCCTTCAATAACGTCGTTTTGACTTTATCGGATGAGGCCAGGCTTAAAGATGTTATTGATCAGCTTGATGTATTTCTTGAGCCTTACGGCGGCCACGGCGCCGACGGACGAAAAGACCAGACCTCCCATCGCTATCTCTCTGAGGAATTCCGGCAGTTGAGTCAACTGGCCACCATGCTGCCGGTCATTTTCCTTGGTGTGGCCGCCTTTCTGCTCAACATAGTCATGAACCGGCTCATCAGTACCCAGCGGGATGAGATAGCAACCCTCAAGGCCTTCGGTTACCGGAATCTTGAGATCGGGCTGCATTATCTTAAACTGGTCATGGCCATTGTCCTGCTCGGGGTGACTGGCGGAGTGGCTGTTGGGATCTGGATGGGGAAAAAGCTGGGTGATCTGTATATGCAGTTTTACCGCTTTCCCTTTCTGGAGTATACACTTCGACCTGAAGTGGCCATCAATGCGGCCCTGGTCACAACAGCTGCGGCTGTGGCCGGTACGCTTTTTGCGGCCTGGAGGGCGGCCCTGCTCCCTCCGGCCGAGGCCATGCGGCCTGAGCCACCGGCCAGATACCGCGAGACCCTGCTCGAGCGCCTCGGCCTGCAGCGCTTTTTCTCCCAGCCTACCAGAATCATCATACGCCAGATCGAACGAAGGCCGATAAGAGCTCTTCTATCGGTTATTGGCATCGCCATGGCCTGTGCCATTGTTATTTTGGGCACCTTCACCAGGGGAGCTGTCGATTTCATGGTGAATGTCCAATTCGGATTATCCCAGCGGGAGGATATGGCCGTAACCTTTGTGGAGCCTGCCTCCAGGAGGGCTCTGTATGATCTCAAAAGCCTTCCCGGAGTCAAATACGGCGAGGTTTTCCGATCAGTCCCGGCCAGGATCAGGTTTCAGCACCGCAGTTATCCTCTCTCTATTCAGGGTGTGGAGTCGGGCGGAGATCTTTATCGCCTGCTGGATACTGACCTGGAGCCTATCGAGCCTCCACCTGAGGGGATCGTGCTCACTGATTACCTGGGCCAGATCCTCGGGATTCGGCCCGGTGATTTTGTAACCGTGGAAGTGCTTGAAGGGAGAAGACCTGTCCGGCGGGTGCCTGTGGTTGCTCTCGTCAAGCAGTACATCGGGATATCCGGGTATATGGAGCTTTCCGCCCTGAACCGCTTCATGCGTGAGGGCCATCTGATCTCAGGGGCTTATCTGGCGGCCGACAGCAGGTATCAACCCGACATCTATCTGGCTTTAAAGAATATGCCCCGCGTGGCCGGCACAGCTATCCGAAAGCAGTCCATAGCCAACTTTTACGAGACCATGGGCGAGCAGGTGTTTATCTTCACCTTTTTCATCACCATATTTGCCACGGCTATTGCCTTCGGGGTGGTCTACAATAATGCCAGGATCGCTCTTTCAGAGCGGAGCAGGGAGTTAGGGAGTCTGCGGGTGCTGGGCTTGACCAGGGGAGAAGTTTCCTATATCCTTCTGGGCGAGCTCGGAATGCTTACCCTGGCTGCCATTCCCATCGGTTTTCTCATCGGCCGCGGACTGTGCAGGTATCTCATACATTATTTTCAAAGCGATCTGTTCCGGATACCGCTGATCATTGAACCAGGCAGCTATGCTCTGGCAGCTACGGTGGTATTGGTATCGGCTCTCATATCCGGACTCATCGTACGATACAGACTGGATCGTCTTGATCTGATCGGGGTCTTGAAAACAAGGGAGTAATCATCATGAGGTGGCGAAGGCGAATCGGCATTGTTATTCTTCTTCTGGTCATCATCCTGGCCATCGGCTATGGATTCATGCCCAGACCGGTGACTGTGGAAATTATCAGGGTAAAACGCGGCCCTTTGAGGGTCACCGTGGAGGAAGAGGGGAAAACCAGGGTTATCGATCGTTACCTTGTCTCTTCCCCGGTGGCCGGTTTGGCCCGAAGGATTGAACTGAAAGTCGGCGATCCGGTGACCAGGGGACAGGTTCTGGTGGTTCTCGATCCCATGCAGCCGAATCTCCTTGATCCCCGCCTCAGGGCCGAAGCAGAGGCGCGGGTTGCTGCGGCCCGGGCTGCTCTCAAGGCTGCTCAGGAGGAGGCGGATTCTGCCGGCGCCATGGCTGATTTTGCGGCCAAAGAGAGGGTGCGGCTGGAAAAGCTCTACCGGGGAGGGTATATTCCTCAGGACAAATGGGATAAGGCTGAGGCTGAAGCCCGGCAAACCCGGGCTCTTCAACGATCGGCTGAATTTGCAGTTGAGGTGGCCCGCTTTGAGCTTGAGGCGGCCCGTGCTGCCTTGCAATATACAGCCGATCAAGACACCCGGGGCCGGGCTAAGAGCGTTGAGGTAAAATCAGCGACAGACGGGCGCATCTTAAAGGTGTATCAGGAGAGTGCGGGAGTGGTCAGTACAGGACAGCCTTTGCTTGAGATTGGTGATCCACGATTCCTGGAGGTGGCCGTGGATGTCCTTTCATCTGAGGCGGTGCGCATCAGGCCCGGTATGCCTGTCATCTTCGAGCATTGGGGTGAGGATGATCCTCTCGAAGGGAGGGTTCGGCTCGTCGAACCGTATGGTTTTACCAAAATCTCCGCTCTGGGAGTTGAAGAGCAGCGGGTGCTGGTTATAGCTGATATCATCTCACCTCCGGAAAGATGGGCCGGATTGGGTGACGGATATCGGGTGGAGGCCAGCTTCATTCTCTGGGAGGAGGATAATGTCCTGCAGATTCCCACCAGCGCCCTCTTTCGCTTCGGCGAAGGCTGGGCCGTCTTTGTCATGGAAGGGAACAGGGCCCGCCGCCGGCAGGTCCTGGTTGGCCACTGGAGCGGCCTCATGGCCGAGATTATCGACGGACTTGCGGAAGGGGAAGCGGTCATTCCCCACCCGGCCGATGCTATCGACGAGGGCACCCGCCTTCGCCTTCGAAAGCCGTAAATAATGTTTTCCATTCTTTATGAAGATGACCATATTATAGCGGTCAATAAGCCCGAAGGTCTGGCCTCGATCCCTGAGCGGGAGCGGGGGAAAGAAAGTCTCCTTTCCCTTCTTTCGCCGCTTTTCCCCGGCAAATTGTACATCGTCCACCGCCTTGATAAGGAAGTCAGCGGCGTCATCCTTTTCGCCAAAAGCGCGCAGGCCCATACGTATCTCAACGATCAGTTCAGCAGCCGGAGTGTCTTTAAGACCTATGTAGCTTTGGTCCATGGTGTTATCGAGGAGAATCACGGCCTTATTGAAAAACCGATCCGCCAGTTCGGATCGGGCCGGATGGCCGTTGACCTGATCAGGGGAAAGGCCAGTGCCACCTCCTTTGAGGTGATCGAACGATTCGGCTCCCACACCCTGGTCAGGGTGCATCCTCTGACCGGAAGGCGCCATCAGATTCGTGTTCATTTTTACAGCCTCGGCCATCCCATTGCCGGCGACTCAGGGTACGGGGAAAAGGCCGTCCAGAAGCTGTATCCCCGTTTGATGCTGCACAGCCGGAAAATCAGGTTCCGACTGCCCAAGGGCCGGGAAATGAGGGTTGAAGCCGCCATTCCCGAATCCTTTCAGATGGTTGTCGACATGGTAAGGACAGGGCAGGGGAAAGGCAATTAAAAAACATAGCTGAGGATGAGGGAGTAAGTCTGCTTGCGATATTTCTCATAAGAGGAGGAAGGGTCCATCTGAGAAAGCAGATATCTCACTTCCAGGGAACAGCTTTTGAGGATATCCTTCGAAAGGCTCAAAGCAAGCTCATTACGTGACTGCTCAGCGTTATCTTCATCGGGCGGGAAGGGAGAAACATACTCCTGAGATTCATATTCACACAATCGCAATCTGCCATAGCACTGGAAGGTCATCCTCCAATACAGGGGGAAGGCAGCATGAATTGAAAATTGATGTGCGGAAAATGAATATTCCGAACGATCTGACGTATTTCTCTGAAAAGCATACCCTGGGTTTATAAGGAAACCATGAATCCATTGAGAGCCCAGGGAAACCTCATACAGGGTACCGGTATGCTGTTCATGGAACACCTCCTGTTGCCTTGAAAATCTTGCGGTTTCCATTCTTACAGCCATGCGCCCGATCAGTTCCCGGGAAAAAGAGGTGGTGGTTATAACCTGGATCTGATGATCCTTTGAATCAAAAAAACCTTCATCCGCATACTCGTGTTGATGATGTAAGTATCTGATAGTGCTTCTAAAGTTATTTCCATGAAAGGTCAAGGCCAGACCGCCCTGCCAGGATAAATATCCATATTCGCTCTCAATGGATGAGGTTTCAGCCATGGAGATGCCCTTATGTTTCACCTCCCCCAGAATCTCCGAGACAATTCGAGGCAGGATAAGAAAGTCGAGCTCAAGGTTAACCTGGTTAAGGAGAATGTTTTCATGCCCGCTTATTAACTTACAACCATTTTGCAGCCGCAGGATTCCATCCATACCTTTTGGTTGGCAGAATAACGGGAGCTGAGAATCTACATGGATATTGGAAAGAGATCGGCTTACTCTGGTATCATCCCTTTTGATGATGAGATTGCCGGACCCGAAAGAAACTTTACCTCTAACCTGGCAGTCCTCATTTCCAAAGGTGAGAGAGGTGTGTAAGAACAACCCCAGGAAGGCGGATACAAGGAGGATAATCTTTTCACCCATCAACTAATGGTTTTCCGATTGGCCAAGCTCATGTGCCCTCTGATAGAAACGTTTTGTTTTCTGTAATAAGTGCTGAATTTGATTTGCTAACTGAGATTTTTGTTCCGTGAGAAGCTCGACTTGTTCATCTATACCGTTGTCGGAAATAATGAAGTCAGAAGGTGAGGAATTGAAAGCCTCTCTCCTGTTCGCTGGAAATAAGTGTACAGAGAATAAGGGCATTTCTCCCGGAATATCTCCCCCAACCAGCTTCTCAGGATCGCCATCAGGGATATCCATCATCTTTCTTTCCTTAACCAAAAGCGTATCATCAAAAAAGCTCATTTCATCAGTAAATTTCCTTACCTTTTCACACAGTGCCTTTTCTCTTTCAAGCTTATGAATCGCCGCCTCTATCTGAAATATCCTGGCTTTTAAGAGGGTCGCCTGCTCGGAGAGAAAATCTGCCTTTTCCTTAATCTGCAGGGGGGTATCATTATCCTGAACCTCCAGGTTCACTTTCGGAACGGCCAATTCTATCGGTTCTTCGAGCATCTTGGACTCATGCACATACCTCACCAGGTGCTTGAGGAGGTTTTTCCGTTCTTTTTCCCCTAATGGCTCTTCCCTTGACTTTTGTTCGAGTCGCCTGACCAGAGCTGTAACAGCTAAAGAATAGTGCTGCCTCAGTTGGGATTCGGTCTCCTTTATCTGTTTTGAAATGGATTCAAGATCAGCTACCAGTTGCTGGGAGTCTCTCAGCATGGAATCTAATTTTCTACTGCTGCTCATCCCGGATTTTCGCTTTTCTTTCAGAATCCTGGCGGCTAAGGTATCACTTTCTTTCACCAACCTGTTTTTCTCTGATTGCTGTTCTTTTAACCTTCGACTGAGTCTGGAAATGGTATCTTCCATAGCCGGAGACCAGACCGGGGCAGCACTTGGAGAGGTAAAACTTTGAGATGCATCACCTTCTGATGGTGGGACAGGGTATCCGAGAGATAAACCAATGGTTATGATCAGCGGAATGATGGTTTTAAACTGTTTGTGGTATAATCTCAGTGGTTTCATAATATTCCTCTGCTTCTTAACTCTGGTATTTTCTATTTTACTCTATAAGATTATATTTTTCCAGCTTATAGTATAAGACACTTGGCTTAATTCCCAATATCTCTGCCGCCTTTGTTTTCACGCCGCCTGCTTTATCCATGGCCCGCTTGATCAGTTGCAGCTCCAGATCCTCCAGAGTGGAGGTGAGTGATAAACCCTTTTCAGCCAGGTTTAACATATGATGCTTTCCTTTTCCTAAGAGTATGGGAAAATCACACAGTTGAATCTCATCCCGGTCACAAAGGACTAAGGCCCGCTCTATGAGATTCTCAAGTTCACGGATATTGCCAGGCCAATCATACCCCTGCAATGCTTCCATGGCCTTCCGGCTTATCTTCGATATCGGCTTTTTGATTTCATCTCCCTTCTTCCTAAGGAAGTGGGCAACGAGAAGGGGTATATCCTCCTTCCGGTGCCTTAGAGGGGGTAAATCAATGGGAATGACATTCAAACGGTAATATAAATCCTCCCGGAATTTTCCTCTTTGAACGAACTCGAAGAGATTTCGATGCGTGGCAGTAATAATACGAACATTGACCTTCCGGGTCTGCTCTCCTCCGACTCTATCGATTTCCTTTTCCTGAAGAACACGCAGCAGTTTAACCTGGATATTTTCAGAAATATCACCGATTTCATCAAGAAATATCGAACCTCCGTCAGCCAGTTCAAATTTGCCGCGCTTCTGCTTGATGGCATTGGTAAAGGCACCCTTCTCGTGTCCGAAGAGTTCACTTTCCAGGAGTCCTTCAGCCAGGGCACCACAATTTACCCTGATAAAGGGCTTATCCTGACGAGGGCTGAGCGTATGAATGGCATGGGCGATCAGTTCCTTACCCGTGCCGCTCTCACCCAGGATGAGAATAGAGGAGTCGGTGGGAGCGACCTTTCGGATCTGCTCAAAAATAAGCTTCATGGGTTTTGAATTTCCAATAATCTGGCCAAAGTTATGTTGCTGGGCAAGCTGGGTGCGTAAATACAGATTCTCCTCACCCAAATGCTCATTTTCGTCCCGCAGCGCTTTATTTTGAAGTACCTTTTTGATTCTGGCCCTGAATTCCTCAAGAGAAAGGGGTTTACTTACACAATCCGATGCACCCTTATTAATAGCCTGAACGGCCAGTTCCATAGTTCCGTAAGCTGTTATCAGAACCACATCAGTTTCAGGATTCATTTCCCTGATCGCTTCCAGTACTTCAAGGCCGCTCATGGTATCCATCCGGTAATCGGTAATGACAAGATCAAAATACATCTTTCTGGCCATGGAAAGGCCTTCTTTCCCGTCACTGGCAGAGTAAACCTCATGTCCCTCTCTTTCCAGGCTATAGCACATACCCTCCCGCATGGTGCTGTCATCCTCAATCACCAGGACTTTACTCATCCGCTCATTCCTCCCTTTATCCTGATTATGGCCGTGGTGGATTTACCCTCCTGGCTCCTGATCTCTATATGGGCATCATGATCAGTAATGATCTTGTGGACTATAGCCAGCCCCAACCCCGCCCCTTTCTCTTTGGTGGTAAAAAAAGGCTCAAAAAGACTCGGTACATGGCTCAGAGGAATTCCCGGCCCATTATCTATAACCTTTATCTTTACCCATCCATCCCTTGTTTCCGATTGTACGACTATTTTACCTTCTATGACGCTATCAGGCTGTTGTACCTGATAGTGCTGGAGTGCCTGAAGGGAATTTTTAAATAAATTGATGAATACCTGCTTAAAGTGATCGGGATCGACAGATATCCTGGCCAGAGGTTCGATTTTAGATTCCAGGGTAACGTTTGCTCTTTCAAATTCAAGAGCCAGAACAGAATAAGCTGCCTGAATCAATTCTTCAAGAAAGACTTCTTTTTTCCGGGGCGGTTTTGGTTTGGCAAAATCCAGAAACTCGGTAATAATCTGGTTCAATTTTCTCACCTCTCGGGTAATTTTCTCAAGGTGCTCTCTGGCCGGAATAGAAGCCGTGCTGGAGGCATGTCGATCTTCCATCTGTCCAAGCTCCTCGGCCAGAATGCCGGCGAACAGTTCAATACCACCCAGGGGATTTCGAATCTCGTGGGCCACATTGGCCAGCATGAGTTTCATCTGAGCATCCCGTTTTAAAATATTGAGGCGCAACTGCTCTATAGTCTTCCCTAAAAACCCGATCTCATCATGAGTATTGACCTTTATTTCAGTCTTAAAGTCACCTGAGCTGATATTTTCAATAGCGCTCACTAAGGTATGAACCGGATTGGTAATGGTTTTTGAGACAATATAACCAATAGCCAGGCCAATGAGGATAAAGGCCAGTCCAAAGCTCAGTACATTGTGCCGGAATCTTTTTAAAATCTTTAAGAAAGAGGCACTGGCATCTACTCCTACTACAGCAATTATCTTGCCATTTACCAGGACAGGTGCATATCCGGATTTATAGTAATTTCCATCCTCACCCATAAAAAGGACAGAGGCCATGCCTTTTTTTTGCCAGACACTTTCAAGTTCCAACTGGTCAAACTTCAATTTCAGATATTCGGTTCCAATCGGAACAACAGGCTCCGTATCTAACAGGCTGCGGTGATTTTTATCAAAAATATAGACTCGTTCGATCTCTGTCTTTTGTTTAATTTCATGTAATCGGGAGACCATACGGCGGTAGGTCAGACTTGATTCATCACCGGGAATAAGGTGGGCTATGATATCTCCATGTACCTGAAGAGCAATAGTTTGTGCTATATCGACCAGTCGCCGTCCCAGTTCCTGGTCAAGATAGTGTCTCGTTTGTCCGTAAAAATACCAGCCGCATACAAAAATGGTTACAAATATCAATAAGCCAAAGATTATAGCCAATTTATTGCTGATCTTATGCATTTTGGGCAACACTTCGTAAGATTCGGTCGACATCTGACAGGTTTTTGTTCGCTTCATGACATCACAGGGTATATTATAACCGAATATTCAAAAAAAAACCGCCCATATCGAAGACTTTGTATCCCATTTTGATGATGGATAGTAACTTTCTTAAATGAAGAGATATCAGATTTCTGAGACTTACCCTCAGAAAACTGATAACCTGATACGCTTACGGTACTCATGCATGGATCACCTGGTACTACAAAGAAACTTTCAGAAAATCTTCACCTGATAAGATTGACTGGGGAAGATGCCTCCCATATTCGTGCCTTTTTCTCCCGGCTTGGGAAACTTTTTAAATCAGGATCTTGGAGCGAAGTCCCCTTGTCACAATAATTCAAAATTTCCTTAGGCATAAATTTTGCTGAATAAGGTACTCATCAAGGTTAACCTTTTTATAGAGATCAAATTTATAGAGATCAAAACAAAATGTACAAAGACCTGAATAATTCCTTTGCCCATTCGTAGCTGCTAAGGTGTCAGGTTTTACCTGA
>JBLIRT010000125.1:0-9258 GCA_049472445.1 bacterium | reverse complement strand
CTCAACCAGCCGCAAGTCTGCACTGACAATATCTCCACTGTCCAGAAGAACGATGTCTCCCGGCACCAGTTCCTCAGCCAGAACCTGCTGAACCTGGGCGTCCCGGCGCACCACGGTGGTCACCCGACTCAGCCTTCGAAGGGCCTCCATGGAGCGCACCGCCTTGATTTCGGTAAAGAAACCTATGGCGGTATTGATGAAAATGACCGCAATAATGGCTATCCCCTCCATCCAATCTTTAAAGAAAAAGGACAGGAGAGAGGCAACAACCAGGAGACCGATAATGAGGCTTTTGAACTGGTTAGCGAGTATTTTCAATGAGCCTTTTTTATCGGGCTCTCGAAGAAGATTCCTGCCGTATTTTTTTTGTCGTGCTTTAACCTCGGCTGTGGCAAGTCCCCTCTCAGTGGAGCTGTTCAGATCGCGGAGAATTTCTTCTCCGGTATAGGTCCACGGATATTCTCTTTGCTTTGCCTCTGATGATGAACGGATCGCTCTCATGCCCGGATCTTTCTTTTCTTTGGCTGGCGAGGCCATAGTCAATCCACAGGACGTATGAGTAAGGGTTACCTTCACCTGAGGAGAATCGATTGAGTATTGTGTAGCCTATTATCGCTTGAAAAGCATCGGCAAAAATAATCTTTGTCATCCACTGCCGACATGGTACGGCGAGTTGTCGGACAGGTACTAAGAGCTTATCGGAAAGCCTCCGACAACAGAAAGACCCGCTGGGTCAGGGCATCGGATAGGTACGAAAGCCACCACCGCGGAACTGAACCTCCCGGCCCGGCGACAGCGCCCGGGCGGGAGGTGAGTTTACGATAACTCCTGATCCATGGAAAAGTCAAGGAAGGGTTAAGACCCCAAGCCAACCAGTATCTGTAAATTGAGAACCCTGGCCGTAATGGTCGCCTGAATGGAGCGGTTTTCTCTCTGAAAGACCTGGATCATTCCGGCTACCGGGATGAACCGATTCGGGTAATTCAGGAGAACAGGAAGCAGATTCTGAGGAATTGATTGTAAAATAAAGCTTTCCTGTTGCCCTTCCGGCATGGAGGGTGATCTGGCTATCAACTCGACTACATTTTCCCATGAGTGGTAGATCAGATTACCTGAGACCGAGAGAATGGGGTCCACATCCTCCAGGACACTCATTTCATTGATATAAATACGGGTCGGTCCCTTTTGGATAGGTGTCTGACCACTTGTGGGCTGGACCTCGGTGTAGTTCAGGGTAATTTGAATGATCAGCCCCGGCTGAGCCTTCAGGATATCGGCGGTCTCCTGGTAGCCGCGATCCATATTGGATAATTCGTAAAGTTTATCCTCGATGAACCCATTGGATGTGATCTTCTGATACAGGTATCTTCCTCCAATAGGTAATTCACGATTGACGACGTAAAAGGCAATCCCGTCAGGCCTTGCTCTTGTCTGACTCTGATTTTGTTCGGCCGCTACCGGCTCCAGCAATTCCAATTGCCAGATGGCGATCTCCCCGGTGTCGAGTATCTCTCCCGACAGGAAGCAGTAGTAAATCGTGCCGAGAAAATTTTCCAGGGTGTCAAAAATATCACCCCATGATTCCATGCCCTGGAGGAGATATGAATTTCCCGCATTCGCCAGAGAGAGAAGCGGAGTAAACCAGACCTGGTTTTGCTCATCAGCCCAGATTTTTCCCCGTTTATGCACGAGATATGTATCAAGGCTGGAAGCAAGCTGGATACGGAATACTTTTACAGGATAGGCATACTCTCTCAGAGCAGGATCATACGCCTCCATACCGGAGACAATCCCTGAGAATCTTTGATGAGGGCATGAAGTCAGTAAGCTGTAGATCGCAGGCGAGACTTCGTCAACATTGAGAAGCATCCACGGCTGGTCCGACAATCCAGGCCCGGCCCCCGGGATGGTGAATTCAGGTTCCATGAGAATGGCTCCCTGGTCCATGAATTCGGGATCATAATAGATGTCGCCTCTTCCCTCGACAAATATTTCAAAAAGGCTTATCTCGAAAAGATCGATAACATGGTTGAGGCGATCTACCCGTCCGATCAATTTACAGGGATACCACCTGCCGGGTGAATTCTGCAATTGATCCAGAATCAGGGTGAAATTCTCCAGACCGTGGAGGGTGAAGGTTTCGGGTGTTACCCCAGGATTCCTTCCCGGTCCCCGGAACAGTCCCTGTCCATCCGTCCAGGAAACTTCACCTCTCATCGTCTGAATGAAAATAATGTCAACAGGGTGGAGGAGTTGTAAGGACGTAACCTGGACCTGGGGCAGCGTGTTCAGTTCTCCTGCTGACGACAGGGTTCCTTCCACCAGGACGAAAAAGCTTGATTCCGGATTATCCTTAAGTCTTTGAAAGAAATTTGGATCAGCCTCGGCCACTCCGAGAAGCTCAAACTCCCGGGCGGACGGAAATTCGTCAACCGAAAAGGGACCGGCCAGACCTTGCGGCTGGAAAAGAATTCTGCCCTCAGTTTGCTCTGCATCAGGCTGATAAGAGACCCTTCCCGACTCATGGAAGGTATTTACATTGACGTTAATCTGCTTGGACTCTCCGGGACTTACCTGGATTTCCTCCACCACCTTGACCACCGTTCCCCTGTAGATGAAGGTCAAAGTCAGGCTTTCATCCGTGGGGACGTGGGGGAAGAAGTACCTGCCCTGACCGTCGGTCACGGTTCCATTTTCAAAGCCGCTGACCAGAACGATTACCCCGGCCAGAGGATGAAAGAGACTGTCGGTAACCTGACCATAGATCTGGGCTATTTTCTGCCTGTCCACTACGGTGATCTCACCGGAAGCTGAAAGGAGAAGGGAACCGGCTCTTACCTCAGCCGTCACCTTGCCCCTGCCCTCGGCCAGAGCCCGGAAAAGGCCGCTATTCTCTATGTATCCTATGTTTTTCCCCTCTTCATCCGGTTCAAAAGACCAGGTCACCTGGCCCGGTGGTATCCTGTATGAGAAGCCCAGGTCATCCATGACATAAGCCTGGTACAGATATTTCGAGCCGGTAGATATGAGCAGAGAGGATGGCTTTATGACCAGGTGAAGAGCTTCTTCCTGGGGAATGGCCTGGCGCTGGGGAACAAGAACAGGTATGATAGCCTGGGCCAATCGAGGAAAATTTGATTCTCCGGGATCGATCAGCAGAGGAATCCCATTTTCAGAGGTTGTCGTAGGAAGGCCGGAAAAGATAAATCTTCCCTCACCATTTGTCCTGGAGAAGGTTCCATCAGGGAGTATGACCTTACAATTTACGGCTGGTGAATACCCACCCGGTGCCTGATCAGGGCTGTCCAAAACCAATAGTCCGTCTTCCAGAATAGAGATGCTCGGATTGCTGGCTCTGAATACTGATTCGCCTGCCTGGTCAGGAGCAAAAAGGTAAGCTGAGTATTCCAGCCCCTCCTGTTGATCGATGCCAGCCGGGCTGCTTGAGGATGAGTCTTCTCCCCCACATCCGAAAATGATCAGCAATGGTAAAGTAATGAACAGAATGGCCAGCCAGAAAATTCCTTTTTTCATTGATCTTCCCCCCATGTGGATCGGCTGTCTGAACGTGAATAATATCTTGCTTTTCCTAAAAGGCCAAAAATCCGGCTTTCTCTTCCATTTCTTTGCAGGTTGGTGTCTTGCGAGATGACGGTATCTCATCATGCAAAATCGATGCCTTAGACAACCGCAGGGGGAGAAAGTGAGGGGAGAGGTATGGCCGACCTTGAAGGTTTCAGATAGTTCCATAGATGAGGCGAAGCCATAAGCCTACCAGATAGGCCAGGATGGCCGCACCTCCTCCGGTCAGCAGGGTTTCAATTCCTGACCAGAGAACTGCTCGACGACTAACCAACCCCTTGATCAGGCCGATGCCAAAAAAACTGATAGCCGTAATGATTGAACTGAGCATGAAGGTCTGGCCCGGAGTCACATGGGGAATAAAGAAGGGAATCAGAGGAATAAAGCCAATGGAAAGAAAGGCGATAAAGGTGGCCATGGCTGCCCGGAGCGGATGTGGCCCCTCAACCTGCATGCCCATCTCTTCTCTTACCATGGTTTCCACCCAGAGTTGAGGGTTTTGCGTGATGGTATTGACAATCTCTTCCAGGGTCTCCCCCTGAAAGCCTTTGCGGGCAAATATCTGTCGGATCTCTTCCCGCTCTCCCTCGGGGATTTGACGGATATGGCGCATCTCTCTGGTTCGTGCCTCCTCGACCATTTCGGTCTGGCTCTTGGTCCCTTCATAGTTGCTTACAGCCATGCTGAAACCGTCGGCCAAAAGGTTGGCCAATCCAAGGACAATGGCTACCTTACTCGGAAAACCGCCCCCGAATACGCCGGAAACCACGGCAAAGGTGGTTACACATCCATCTATGCCACCCAGAACTGCATCTCTTACATAGCTATGCCTTGGTTTGGCATCAAGGCGCTTTTGAATCGCCTCAGGCCGATGTTCGGCCTCAAGCTTTTTACTTCCTTCCATATCATTCATACTGTTTTGATCGGCCTATTCATAACAATAGTTATATATTTCAGTCTTACCTTGACAGTCCTTTTCTTCGCAGGTTTGGTCGCTATTCATGACAATAGTTATATTTCAGTCCCTTTTCCCCCTCATGGATTGGGGGAAAAGGGACATAATAGGGATAAGATTATGAAAAGACAATTAAAGCACCGGAGCAAGGAGAGTCGCTGCAAAAGCACCTGTTCCGATGATTGAGCTGCTGTTGATCTGAGTATATACTCCGGTCATTTCCGTAGGAGAAGTAAGAGTACAAACCACCTCAAGCTGAATAGTCTGACTGCCGATTCCGATACCGGCGCCTGAAAGAATTATCTGGCTGTTGACAATTTCACCAGTAACCTCTACCAGGGAAGCCAGGACAGGATTACCCACTAACTGAACAAAACCGGTAACGGCTGACGGTATCAGTGGATCCTCGATCAGGTTGAGGGTTACAGGACCTGTAGCGTAAACGACACTCTTGGTGGTAGTGGTTGACCAGGTACCTTCCCATGTCCCCAATTGCTCGGCCAGGCCGTATCTTAAGCCCCCCAGGCCATATAATCCGCCGCCGTAAAGGCCGCCAAGCCCGCCGTACAAGCCGCCATACAGGCCACCAACCCCACCGTACAGTCCGCCAAGGCCGCCAAGGCCGCCAAGCCCGCCGTACAAGCCGCCATACAGGCTGCTTCCATATAATCCCCCATAAAGACCGCGGCCATACAGCCCATATCCGCCGTACAGTCCGCCAAGGCCACCGTATAAACCGCCATAGAGACCACCGTACAAGCCGCCATACAGCCCTCCAAGCCCGCCGTAAAGCCCCCCAAGCCCGCCGCCGTATAAGCCGCCATACAGATTATAAGGATTGCTGAGGATATTGCCATAGGAACTTGGTATTCCGTAGCTGTAATATGCCTGAACACTCACCTGAGAGATTATACTAAAGATCACAATGAAAATACAGGAAATGATACAAGTCTTGCACGCAGCAGAATATTTCATGATGTTAATCTCCTAACCACTCGACAAACCCTTCGGAAAATTACCTTCCTTATCTTACCTTCATGCTTTCAAAAGAGTGATTCAAACTATCTTCATTTTTGAGCTCCAGGCACCCCCTTCCTTTCCCCTCCTCCTATTCTTCTGTAAGGTTCATCTCGGTTGCCTTTCTTTCATACTCCTCCCAAATTACGCTCCTATTATGAGCAATATGAATACCAGGAATAGTAAGTATCAGAAAAAAAAGAGATTCATAAGGATACGGTGAGAAGAATAAAGAATGGATTTTTCTATGGCCGGTAACAATGTTCTGTGGAAGGCTGAAAACGGAGCATATTCAGAGATGAAGCGGAAAAATTTTATACACCCGGTGATGGCTGAAAGCCGTCTATGAGCTGATCGGAGGAATAGGCAAAAGGGTTACTCCTATCATGAATTCTATGGAGTGTGCAGTATAATGAATATATAGGGTCACCTCCATGGGACGTAAGGTCAGTCATCTACCAGGATATAATCATCTTTGACAATCTGAATGGGCATATTCCTTCTGTCGCCGGCCAGGTGTTTTACCCTTATGTTCTGCCCGATTATATCAAAGTGAATCCTATAATCTCTGAAAAGAATCTTAAAGGCGAGTTTAAGCCAGTGACCGGGCAAATGAGGGGTTAATCTTATATGATCCTTAAACAGATTCACTCCGGCCAGGCTTTTGACTATGATATCAAGAGATCCGGCCATAACTCCGCCATGGATGCCTTCGGCCGTTGTACCTCCCTGGGTATCATACATATCACTTTTCAAGGCCTCCTGGAACCATTCCCACATATCCTTCTTATGGGTATCCAGGTATTTCAGAATAGCCGCGTGTACGACATAGCTGAGGGTTGAACCATGGCTCGTCCTTTTCACGTAGTACTCATAATTTTTCCTCATGAATTCCAGTTCATCACCAACGTGATATCCCATAATTTCCAGAATATGCTTCACTTGGCCCGGAGACAGGAGATAATAGATCATGAGGACATCTGCCTGCTTGCTGACCTTGTATCTATCCGGCGAATCACCCTCTGATTTCAGGATTCTATCCAATCTACGGATGTCCTGATATTTTCTCCGGTAATGGTCCCAGTCAAGCTCACGCAGATTCATATACCCATCAAATTGGGATATGATTCCATCCTTGGAAATAACTACATTCAGCCTTTCAACAATCTTTCGCCACCTGTCAAGCTCTGATATTCTAAAGCCGATATTTTTGGCCTGGTTTTCCAGAACTACCCGCGGCAGATGGTAAACCGTTTCAATTGTCTTGTGCAGGAGCCAGCTTACCATGATATTCGTGTAGGCGTTATCTTTCAGGCCGGGCTCTTCAGTATCCGGATATTTTTCGTGGTATTCGTCAGGCCCCATGACTCCGGCAATATGGTATCGGCCGTCCTTTTCATCGTAAGTGGCAATGCTGGCCCAGAAGCGGGCAATTTCAAGCAGGGTTTCCACACCGTACTTGTATAAAAATTCCAGATCATTGGTACAGTAATAATACTCCCAGATGTTATAAGCTATGGCAATCGAAACATGCCTCTGCCGCCTGCTCAGGTCAGGGTCCCATTTTCCCGACAGGGGATTATAGTGGATAACCTGGGTTTCCTCTCTCCCGTCATCCGCCGTTTGCCAGGGAAACATAGCCCCTTCGTATCCGCTTTCCCTGGCATATTCCCTGGCCTCACGAAGCCTTCGACACCGGTAAACGAGGAGCGCTCTGGATATTTTCGGGAAATGAAGGTTGTAAAAGGGTAAAATGAATAATTCATCCCAGAAGATATGACCCCGATAAGCTTCACCATGTAATCCCCTGGCCGGCATTCCGATATCAACTCCAATATTATGAGGAGAGGCCGTGACCAGAAGGTGATAAATATGAAGCCGGACCGCCTTCTGAGACAGTCTGTCCCCTTCAATGACCGTATCTGCTTCTTCCCATAAGGCGTGCCACGCCCGGCGGTGTTTTTCCAGGACAGTGTCAAAGCAGTCAAACCTGGCCATCTCCGATCTTGATAATTCCTCAGGGTCGTACGTGCCCAGATCCCTGGAGGTATACATGCTGACGCATTTTTCCAGGGTGTAGGAAGATCCCTGCCGGGCATCCAGAGAGAAACTCTCGGAAATAATTCCCTCGCCCTGGAGCGTGGTTTTTTCCACCGGCAAAAGCTTCCCGTCATGGTAAACATGAACCTTTGAGCTTAAAAAGATATCGACGTGTGAGGTGACGGTCCTGACATGCAAGTGAATAGCCTGATCCTCACGGCGCTCGGCCACAGGAACCAGATGTTTCGAGCTCAATTCGCGATAGCGGGCCACCCCGTAATTTATGACCGTACCATCCAAAGAGGAGGTAAAGGTTATTCGCTCACTGTAGTTGTGAGGTGTAATCCTAAACCTCAGGACACCGAGGTGCGGATTGTGCATACTGGCCATCCGATCGCTCTCGATGGTAGTAATCCGCCCCTCTCCATCCTTGAAGGTGATGGAACGGCTCATGACGCCATCTTTCATATTCAGATTATGTTCATAGTGGAGGATTTCCATAGCAAGCGGATGAATAAAGGGCGAGTCGGCAATACTCATCTCTATGAGGAGCCAATTCGGGCAATTGACCAGGTCATTATTGTAAATTACTTTACCGTGAATCACACTCGGCAGTTTGTTGTAAACCCCGGCTATATAGGTGCCCGGATAGTGAATATCATCAAGAACCCGTTCTGTCACAAGACATCCCCGTGTTCCAAAATATCCATTACCAACGGTCGTGAGTGCCTCCCGCAGTCTCTCCTCCGCCGGTTCAAAACCGTAGTAACCAAGGTTCCAGCTATCTTTTTCAAGACCCTCTTGAAACCAGTTTTCAATGTCCGAGCACGTCAGCTCGGCCATATCCTCCACCACGATGTCAGCACCATGGGCTTTAAGGCTCTGCCTGTCTCCACTTCTGGTCACACCGACGACCAGGCCGAAGTTACCCCTTTTGCCTGCCTCAACACCGGAGACGGCATCCTCAACCATCATACATTCACTGGGATGGACTCCCAGATTATCCGCAGCTAAAAGAAAGATATCAGGATGAGGTTTTCCTTTTAATCCTGCTTCTTTTGTAACAATTCCATTGATAACCGTTTCAAACAGCTCAGAAAGGCCGGCTTTTTCGAGAATGAATTTACAATTCTTGCTTGATGAGGCCACACCAACCCTTATCCCCCGGTCCTTCAACTCTTTGATAAAGGATACGGTAGACTGAAAGATATCCACCCCTTCCTGAGCCACCAGGTGACGGAAGACCATATTCTTTTTGTTCCCGAGACCACAGATAGTCTCTTTTTCCGAGGAATCCGCCAGTTCGCCGAAAGGCAGCTCAATATCCCTCGATTCAAGAAATGATTTTACTCCCTGGTATCGGGGTTTCCCGTCCACATAGGGTAGATAGTCTTCTTCATAGGTAAAGGGCTTAAACCCTTTTTCATTTCTCCCGGCCTCTTTGGCCAGATATTCATCAAAGGTCTGCTTCCAGGCCTTAAAGTGAATCCGGGCGGTCCTGGTGATAACCCCATCCAGGTCGAAAATAGCGGCTCGATATGGTGGACCAGGATTTTTGTTTCTCATTCTGTAAATTTTTCCTCCAGTTTTCCATGGAACAATTACACATCGTTGGGGGGAAAACATAAATTTCACGAGTCATTCATCAATCACATAAATGGTAT
>JBLIRT010000124.1:0-9400 GCA_049472445.1 bacterium | reverse complement strand
GTACGCTGTTTCGGGCCGGGCCTCAAGCCAAAAGAGCCTGCCTCCCTTAGTATTGATAAGGGTAAGGCAGGTAACCGGCAGTACTGTTATAGCCCGAGAGATAGTTATAAGGATTGATAATGATCCCCCCGCTCCAGGTGATTGGATGTATATTCCAGGTGTTGAATCCCGGTGATTGAAATCCGGGGCTCCAATTGTTCCAGGAATCCCAGGTATTGGTAAAATTCCAGAAATTCCAGCTATTGGTAAAGTCCCAGCTATTGGTAAAGTCCCAGGAATCCCAGGTGTTGGTAAGGCCCCAGGAATTCCAGGTGTTGGTAAAGTCCCAGGAATTCCAGGTGCCGGGTGAACCGGGATATATACTCGAACCATAGAGATATCCAGAGCTCCCCGCACTGTAAGTAGTTATCGGATAGCTATAAGCAGCAGTCCAATCCATGGCCCAGATTCCATAACCAAGAGAGTAGGCTGGTTGCCACTGGCTTAAAGCACCATAATAGCTCTCCTGATAATTCCATCCGTCGATGAGGGGATAATAATAAGAGCTTGCCGGCTTGGAGGGTGCCTGAGGTTCCTTTTTCGTTCTGAAGGTAAGACTGGCTGCCGAGGGGAGGAGATTGCCGGCCAAATCCTTGGCTGTCTGCCGGATTTCTATGGTATAGCCGGTATTATAATGTAAGCTTTGAACCGGAGAGATGGTACAGAATGTATAATCCCCATTCCAGGCCAGGGTATAAGGTATATCCGCCTCATCGCTCCCCTGGTAAAAGGATATGGCCTCTTCAGTTGATTGCAGTTCCATCGGTTCGGTAAAGGAAAGGTAGATCTTGGTCGTCAGTGAAGCCTGGTCAGGGTTTTGCCCACCAAGGCTGATGGCAACTTCCGGAGGAGTTACATCACCGATGGTGGAAAAGGTGAAGCTGAAATCTCCCTCGTAGCAGAGAGAATTTCCCTCCTGATCCGTAGTGGCCTGGGTGTTGAGATGAACAACATAGGTCGTGGCCGGATCAAGAGGGGAGATTGGAGTCAGGGTAAGGACGGTGTTATGCTCATTCCAGGAACTGCTCAAAGGAACAGCCGGCCAGAGGGAAACATTTTCCAGAACCGAATTGGGATCCATGGGCTCGGAGAAAGAAAGGATGATGGCTTCCATGGGATCGGCATTATTACCGGACGGACTGAATTGCGTTACCTGCGGTCTGGTCAGGTCGATCATGCTTAATCCGTCCGGACTTCCAAACCACAGATTGCCGGACGTATCCTCAGCTATTCCAAAAATCTGATCATTGGCCGGTCCCGAATTTTCTGCGGTAAAATTCTGCCAAATCATGAAATCCGCAGTAGTCGCTGATATTCCATTATCCGTGGCCAGCCAATAGGGAAAGGCATGACAATTACCGGCTATAAAAATATCATAGACGGTATCACTGCTTAATAATGGACAGGTTGTGGTATTAATGGGAGGAAGGTATCCGCCGTCCTGGGCATAACGGAAAATACCGGCCCCGTCAGTTGCCACCCACAGATTTCCACCGATATCACAGGAGAGGGACTCTATGGCCAGGGTCTGGGGAAGTGTATCAATAGTAAGTATATTCACATTCACTCCATCAATCGTAGCTTTGTAAACCTGCCTGTTGCCGTCAATCCACCAGATATCGTTTCCACAGGAGGCAATGGCTTCAATCCGGTCTGCCGATAATCCATTGGCACTACCCGCAAACACCTGCCAGGATCCATCGGCCAGCCAGACAACCCCGCTGTTCTGAGTAGCCACCCAGAGCGTGTTGTCCTCATCAACCGTTAGGTCATTGATATAGTTGTCCGGAAAGTTATTTTGCTCCGTATTGTAAACTGCAGTGACTACTTTCAGATAGGGATCGAACCTGGTGATCCCTCCCTGATGCAAATCATCGGCCATGGTGCCGATCCAGAGATATCCGTCATGATCCATGACCATACAGGTGACCGTATCTCCACTTAATCCATCCGGATCGGCCGTATAGACCCTGACCACATCTTCCGTGATCAGATTAAATTCCATCAACCCGCCACCATCGGTACCCAGCCATACATTTCCCTGCCTATCGTCTACCGGATGAGTAACCGGATGACTTATGGGGAAAAAGTAAGATACATAGGGCGGCCATTCCGGGCCGGAGGCCACGGTAAATTGATAGGTCTGAACGGGCATGGCATTTGGGACATCGGCCAGATCTTCGGCCGTAATCGTGACCTGAACGATCTCGCCATATGCAAAATCGGCGGATGACTCATAGACGACCAGAATGTCATGATCATCTCCATTGACCGGGGTGATGGCCGCGCTGGCGGTGACATCAATTCCCTGCACCTTCAATTGAATTGAGTCTGGATTTACTCCTGTTCCATCATCTTTAACATGAAAGGTAATCATAGTGTCGGCAGCAACAGATGAGGCTCCCGGCTCAGGGTGAACATCCTCAAGGTAGGGAGCGGTAACATCAACACTCCGGAGCGGAGTAAAACAGATGGCCAGTTCATCAGATAATTGAGGCTCATTATAGGAATACGGCGACGAGCATACTCCATTTTCCTCGTCAACAGAATGGATCCCCACCGAAGCTGATTGGCCGTAGCTATATCCATCAAGATCAGAGTCAAAAACAATATCCTTATATTGGAAAATGATCTCATTACCCCCCTCATAGAGTATGACCTCGAAGGAAATGAAAGATTCGGCTGAAGTGTAATAATTGCTGATTGAGTCCCACTGAACGATGAAGCGCCGGCTGGGACCGCTCTCTTCCAGCCAGGCATAGATCTTTGTTTCTGATACCGGCTTTAAATCATCCCAGAAGGGAGCAATGATCTCATAGGGCGCGAATTTAAATCTTAAGTTCTTATTATGGGGATAATTAGCTTCATGATCTCCGAAGGTGAGATAGCCGTTGGAGGAAATCTTTATTTCCTGAACCGGCCGGTCAAAGAATAAAAAGGAAAATCCGATGTCTACTTCAGCGGAGGTGTCATCTCCAATAATGGTCAGAGGAGAGGCCGAGGCAGGGGGATCAAGCCATTGATAAGAGCAGAGAGCAAGGTCGTAGTGGTTGTTTTCTGATATGATTATGGTCTTGAATTGATATAACTTTGACAATTCATTAGCTGATGGCGATAAGTCCCTGGCTTCAACCAGGATGCTGACCATTTCATCGTGGGCAAAATCGGAGGGTGGGTCATAGATGACCAGGATATCGTGGTTATCTCCATCGACCACGGAGACAGAAGCGCTACCGGTAACTACTATCCCCTGCACGGTCAGGACGATGGAGTTCGGATCAACTCCTGCCCCGTCATCCTTGATATGGAAGGTGATATCGGTATCGGCCGGTACTTGTATTTCTCCGCCAGCGGGCTCGGTATCATCAAGGTAGGGAGCCGCCGTATCAGAGAACATGGTGAAGGAATAGGTCTCGCTCAGGGTATTGGCTGGCGTGGCTGAATCCTCGGCTTCAATCAAAACCTGAACCACCTGTCCATCGGTAAGGGTATCTCCTGGATCATACGTGACCAGAATATCGTGATGTTTTTCATCGACCGGGGTGATGGTGGCGTAACTGGTGACATCAACATCCTGTACCCTTAGTATGATGGAATCGATATCTATTTCCGTCGTCTCGCTTCTGATATGAAAGCTGATATCTGTATCGAAAGGAACCTGCAGGGCTCCGGGAGCAGGACTTAATCCATAAAGGTAAGGACCGGACAGGTTCCATAATGGTGTAAAACAGAGGGCCAGCCCATCAGACAGTACCTGCTCGTTACAGGAGTAAGACGAAGATGATACCTGATTTTGCTCGTCAATAGATCTGATTCCCACCGAGGCTGATGATCCATAGTTGTGTCTGTCATCCTCAGAGTCAAAAAAAACATCCTTATATTGAAAGACAATCTCATCGCTTTCCTCATAGATCAATACTTCAAAAGAAATGGTGGCCCCGGCCAGGTGATAGGTGCTGATCGAGCATATTGAATTCCACTGAACAATGAAACGGCGGGGGGAGCAGCTTTCATCCAACCAGGCATAGATTTCCGTCTGTGAGACAGGTCTTAAATCATCCCAGAAAGGAGCAATAATATCAAAGGGAATATCCTCCGTATCGAGATTATTATTGGCATGAAGGTCAGCCTCATTATCTCCGAAGGTCAGATAGCCGTTCGATGACACCTTCAGCCTTTGAACGGGGATATCAAAAAGCCTGAAGGTGAAACCGATGTCTACTTCGGCATACGTATCATCCTCCTCAATAGGCAGGGGGGATACTAAAGATGGAGGATCTATCCATTGGTATTGATCGGAACAATGAGCCAGGTTATACGTGAAAGCCTGGCTGTAAGCCAGGACGGGAAAAAGAGAGGTGATCATAAAAACACATGTCGGTAGTGGGCCGAATACCTTCCATAACCTACCTTTCATCGCTTCCCCCTCCTTTCATCCTTTCAACCCTCGTGGTTATAGATGGCACCTTCATACTCCTCCCCATCATCTCGCACCCTTGGGGTCAGGTCTTGAATCTTGAATTTAATCGCAAACCCTTTGGGGTCAGGTCTTGAATCTTGAATTTAATCGCATAAATGACCCCATAAAGGAGGAAGATTTTCATGGTCCTTTGTGCCGGCTGGCCGGCGTGAGCGTTTCACCTGAAAATGCCCTCACCCCAACCCTCTCTCACAGGGAGAGGGAGTAGAGTTTTCATACCTCTTTGTGCCAGTTCGCTGGCATGTGTGTTTCACCGTGGGGGGTATAAAGAAACAGGCCAAGTATGGCTTACTTTAAGAATTGCAAAATATATGCCAATTTATGAAATACTTGACCCTTCCGGCCCTCGGGAATATTTGCTTCCGAAGGCGTAAGGGTATATATCCCGGCCTTTAGTAAATAAAATACAAGATATGAAAAAGAATGCAGATTACATCCACGGCCATACATCGCCTGTCAAATCCCCCGTCTGTATGTTCAATCTCAGGAAAGAGGGGTGGAGATGATGACGGACACGGAAGACAGCTAATGTTTGTCCCTTATGACAGTCACCCGATGGAAAGGAAGTTCGATGAGATATATACAGTCTTCCCGCCCGATAAAAATATTCGATAATCCCTTGAATTCGTGTGTATTCCCTTCCTTATCAGTTACGGACTTGATAACACCGAGAAGGTTTCCTTCGGAATCAAATACCTGGATTACGGACAGGACAATATCGGTAATATAAATTCGGGACCTGCTGTCAATGGCCACTCCGGAAATTCTTAAGAATTGCCCGGCCTGCGAGCCGGTTTTCCCGATCTGAAAAAGTAAATTCCCTTGAGAGTCACATACCTGCAGGCTATTGGCTAATCCCTCAAGAATATATATTCTCCCCTGCTTATCGAACCGGATATGGCCGGCCGTTGGATACCTCCCTTCTTCAGTACCCCCGAGGGCATGGAGGAAATGACCCTGAGCATCATGCACCCAGACATGACCATTGGTCGTATCGCTGATATAGACTCTATCCTGCTGGTCAATGCCGATATGTGAGGGCCTGGTATTCTGCCTTTTATCTTCCTTGGTGAGCCCCTGAATAGAAGAGAAAGAGAACATGAATGTACCCCGGGCATCAAAGACCAGAATTTTCTTTTTAAAAACATCGCAGACGTATACTTCATCACGGCTGTTGATGGCCATACCGCAGATATAGGAGGAAAAAGCTCCTTCCTCCTCACCCCTGGCACCGAATTGAAAGAGAAATTTTCCCGCCTGGTCGAAGACCTGGACTTCTTCGCTCTGCCCGGAATAGACCACGTATATATGGCCTTTTGAATTTTGAGCTATGTAGACCGGTGTCCCACCGGCCTCATCGGTATCCTGGACCTTGGCCTCGGAGAAGCCGTAAATCTTACCAATACATTCAGCCTCTCTATTGGGGACCACGGTGGCCTCCTCCCCCTGGGCAATCGCGACAGGCACGATAAGGGGAAGGCATACTGCCTGTATCAAAAGGAAGATGATGACGGCAGGTAAAATTTTCCTTGCCTCTGTTTTCATAAACAAAAACGTGTTCATCATTGACATAAGATCTTTTCGGTTTTTTTGGCCACAGAAATCCGATTCCTTTCACCTTACTAAAAAGTTGCTGTAAAGTCAACGGCTAATCTTCAGCCTGATGACCGGGGGTATACCCTTGCCGTTGTAATTCCCGGTAGAGTCCTCCGGCTTTGTTTAAACCGTGAAAGATAAGGGAGGTGCTGATAGTGGCTCCGGTAATCGAATCGTATTCCGGGTGGAACTGGTATTTATTTTCTAAATTTCTGCCCACTATTCGCCCTTTCAGGTTTTGTATATCTTGAGAAGTGATGGGAATGTTTCCGTATTTCGTAATGTAAAGAGGGACGAAATCCGTGACTATTCCCTCCTCGTTAAAGATCAGGAGAAAATAGACCGGATGGCAGACATCACAGACGGGAGCTTTGATGTATACCTTGGCAAACCAGCGGCCTCTTCCTTCCGGAGCAGAGAGATCCGCGATGTACACGTGTCCATAGCCGGAAAGATCTTTCTTTTGGATAGACAGGTGCTTCTGCCCATCACCCTGAAGGATACTGCGGCCTATGTGATCTTGAATCACCTCTTCCGTTAAGGATATGGGAGGCTCCCATATCTTGCCCTCAAAGGATACATAATCGGCAGCCTCATCCTGGAAAGAGGCCATATCAAAAGAAAAGAGCTCCTGTACCTTACGGAATAATATTTCTTCATTTTCAATAAATCCAAGGTGCGACTCAGCCAGAATTTCTCCTTCGGATGTCTTCCGTATGATGAGAAGGAAAGGCGTTCCTCCGGGATTTCCAAGGGCATCATAGGCCTCGAACTCCGGATCTGGGATCATGGGAAAAGAAACCTTTTTTTCATCCCTGAATTGCTGGACTTCCCGTTGATTGTTTCCTACTCCAATGGCCAGAACCTTAACTCGATCCCGCAGGGTATCATCCTGCATGACCTTACGGTAAAGCTTGTCAATAATGGGGGCTTGACTCAGGCAGGAGACACAGTACCGGTTAAGAAATTCCAGGATGATATAGTCAGCCTGAATCTCCTTCAGGGAGAAATTTTTTTTCTGGTAAAACGGCAGAGATCTCCTGTGCACCCCAAGGTAATGACACTCCTCTTCAGTCAGGGTGTTCAGTAATGAGATAAGGGGGACCTTTTGCCCAAAAGGAAGGTTAGGGTCAAGGTCAGAATAATTTATAGCCTGCGACAGATCCAGGGGGATAAGGATAAAAGCCAGAAGCACGGGGAAATATATGAAGAGCCGGTTTCTTTTGGCAGAAATCTTTTCCACGGCAAGTCCTGTTTGAGTCATGGCAAGTCCCGTTTGAGTTTAGTAAGATATCATTATTCTGAAATAAGTTGTCCTCTTTCCTGATTAAGGTGCGCCAAATACCTCCCTATCTGGTGAGCTTTCCGGAGGGCAGAAGGGTGCTGTAATATTTCCCCTTTCTGATCAATGCCCGGGAAAAAAAGCTCGGATACATAGTGAATGTTAAGAATAGTGAACCAAATCTTGACAATTTGCTGGGCGTTTTGAAAGAAGCGGTAACGGTCCATTCCTCCTGCGCACAGGAAAAGGCCCGGCACTTTTGCCTCAGCAGGGAATAACGGCTTGTTGAGCAAATACTTAGCGGTCCAAAAGCACTGGCTTCGATCGATAACAATTTTGGTCTGGGCCGTGAGGCTGCCAAAGAAGATGGGAGAAGCCAGAATGATCCCGCCCGCCTGCCGCAGGCGTGGATAAAGCTTTTGCATATCGTCCTGGATCACACACCGGCCGGTTTGCCGGCACCCTCCGCATTCCTGGCAGGGGGAAAGATGTAAGGCATTGAGCCTGATTTTTTCGCCTGAGGAACCGCCTTCTCCTACTCCTTCAAGGCAGGCATCTGCCAGGAGTTCGGTATTCCCCTCGACCCGGGGGCTCCCGCAGATAGCCAGAATAGGAGAAGAACTCTTAGCCATCGGATTCTCTCCCCGGAAAATGTTCCGGACCATCCGCTTCCTTTGTCTGACTCCCGCGGGGAGTGTGCCTGGGCAAAGCCGAGGCAAGCCTTCTTTTCATCTGACGTAAGGTAAAAAACATAACCAGGGGGATGAGAATGCTGACAAAGAGGAAGAACCAGATAAAGAATAAAACTAATTTTTTCCGTGAACCGTCCATGAGCCTTCCGCCTGTCACCTCCGGCCAGAGGGCCGGGGTGATTTTGGCGAACCCGAGCAATAAGGCCGGAGTATCCGTATCCGGATGCGGGATGGGCGTAACAATGACAAGGTGTGACCCGGGTCTGTCTTCTCCGGATGCCCCCGCCGGAACCTTTAAAAGGTACTTACCCTCTGATGGACTCTTCACCATTATCTCTTCAAAGGCCGGATATTGGGATTTGAATTCTTCCATATGTCTACAGATGGCCTCCTCCTTTTCCAGGAGATCGAATTCCTCCCTCTCCGCAGAGGCTTGATTGATCTGGTCGAGATATTGCCATAAGAGAGGGTAATCAGCCAGTTTCTCCATGGCCAGCTCAAGAGCCTGAATTTCTCTGGAAGAGTTTGCTTTCTTTTCAACACCTTGCCTGAAAGGGTACTGTGTGCTTGTTTTCTCCGCTTTGAACCGGAAGGCAAAGAAAGTAAAAATTAACAGTAAGGGAATAATGCTGATGACAACAATAAACAACAGAAATTTTTTTGAAGCCTCCATCTTCACCTCTACTTTTCATATCTTAAAACCATAAAGACACAATTCGGCCACAACATAAAGACACCATTCGGCACTTTCCCCGATTTTCCGGGAAAGCTATATCCTGCTGACGGTAAATTCGCCTTTCTCTATGACCTTATTACTACTATTCATAATCTTGTATTTTCCTGCCCAGGTGACACCCAGAATTTCCCCTTCAAGGGAAATCGTCTTTTTTGATTCACCCCCTCCACTGGAGGCACTCATCAAAACCTCGTTACCATTTACCAGGCCGATGGCTCCGAGGTTATTGATGAAAGAATGCCCGACAAAAAAGAATACCCCGCTGACTGCATTGCCTTCCTGCGTTATGCTGATCGATGTACTGCTGCCGGAAGAAGTCTCAACGGACGATTGGGTGGGAGTCCAGGTACCGATCCAGACGCCGGCCATATCAGAGGGAGATTCCTGAGCATTCCCATTGGATCCGTCTGCCGATTCCGAGTCGGTCTCATCATCCGGCGGCAGGTAAAAGCCACCCGGAGTCCATTGGGGCATATATGAGCCATACGGTACAGGGGGTACAGAGAAAGAAGGGAAGAGTCCACCTGCCGGCAGCCCCCCCGGAGCGGGGTTATAGGGAAGAGCAGGCGAAGGAG
>JBLIRT010000123.1:0-9425 GCA_049472445.1 bacterium | reverse complement strand
GAAGAGAAGGGGGAATATCAGAAGGCCATTGAACTTTTTCAGGAGGTTATCCATAATTATCCGGACTATTTGCTGCATGATACTGTTTACATGGAATTGGCGAGATGCTATGAGCAGGTAAAAGAATGGGATGAGGCCAAAGAGGTCTATCAAAAGGTAGTGATGAATTACTCTGACTCACCAATATTGAACGAGGCGCAGCAGAAGCTGGAGGCTGGGGGCCTGCCTCATGAAGCCGATAATAATACGACCATGGGAGCCATTGAGGGTGCTCAGGCCATTGAAGCCGATAGTAATACGGCTATGAGAGCCAATGAGGGGGCTGTTCCTCAGGAATAACCCTGATTACCTTTACCTGAAGAAGGGTTTTTCAAGAAGATGTGGTGGTCGAAATACATAAAGACCAATATACCGCTGGGAACCAAAGAGAAGCTTATCCTTTTAGCCGTCGTTTCCGGCATTTCCCTACTCCTCATAATCCAATTTTACTTTTTGCCGGCTGTGGCCAATATGAAGAATTTCGCCCAGGCTATTCCGAAAAGGCAGGAAGATTTGAAAGAGTTGCTGAAACTGAGAGATGAATTTTTTGAGCTCCGCAATAAGATGGCTTCAATAAACGGAGCTATTCAGAAACGGGGACCGCACTTTGAACTCCTGACGTTTCTGGAAGAGTTGGCCAAAAAGTGTAACATTGATAATAAGATTGTTTCCATGCGCCCCTTAAACCATCCATCACTGCTTCCGAATGAAATGACCGTTGAAATAGATATTGATGGTTTGGTTACCGAAGAGTTGACGCGATATCTTTATGAGATTGAAAATTCGGGGAAACTCCTGTACATAAAAAAAACGAATATCCGTTCGAATTTCGGGCCTGAAAAACATTTGAACGTTTCGCTTCATGTATCGACACTTACCGAGAAAATCTAACCCGCATTTTCCTAAGCCTTATTTTGCTATTGAAGGAGAATAGAGAGAATGTTTGATATCAAAGTCATTCTGGAACATTTACCCCATCGTTATCCTTTCCTGCTTATCGATAAAGTCATTGAATTTCAGGAGAAGGAACGCATCGTAGCCATCAAGAATGTTACGATCAATGAGCCCTTTTTCCATGGGCATTTTCCAGGAAACCCGGTTATGCCGGGCGTATTGATCATGGAAGCCCTGGCTCAGGCAGGAGGAGTCCTCTGCCTCGTATCGATGAAGGTTAAGAATAACGCCCTTGTTTATCTCATGGGGATGGACAGGGTAAAATTTCGTAGACCAGTGATTCCCGGGGATCAGCTCCGATTGGAAGTTGAAGCGCTTAATGTCCACAGGAGAGGATGGAAACTGGGGGCCAAGGCCTTTGTAGACACTCGTGTAGCAGCTGAGGGTATTATTTTAGCCAGGGGTGAAAACAGGGGTGAAAATACTGAAGATTGATTGGTGAGAGGATTTTTGTTCATGGATATTCATCAGACAGCTATTGTGCATCCAAAAGCCCATATCCAGGAGGGAGTAAAGATCGGGCCATACTGCATTGTCGGCGAGCATGTTACTGTCCGGAGTGGAACAATCCTGGAAGCGCATGTCTTTCTGGATGGGTGGACTGATATAGGTGAAAATTGCCACATTTATCCCTTCGCCAGCCTGGGTACTTTTCCCCAGGATTTAAAATTCAAGGGAGAAATGAGTGAGTTAAAGGTTGGCTCCGGAACGGTGATCCGGGAGTCAGTCACCATGAACCGCGGCAGTGGAGGGGGAGGAGGAATCACTTCTGTCGGAGCGAATTGCTACTTTATGGCTTATTCTCATGTTGCCCATGATTGCAGACTGGGTGACCAGGTCATCCTGGCTAATGGTGTGGCTATGGGAGGCCATGTCACCATAGATGATCACGCCATTGTCGGCGGGTTGAGTGCCATCCACCAGTTTACCAGGGTTGGCAGCTATGCCTTCATTGGTGGTGCTTCGGCTGTTTCCAAGGACGTTCCGCCATATGGAATGGCTGTGGGGAATCGAGCCAGATTATATGGCGTTAATTCTATAGGACTACATCGAAAGGGCTTTCCTCCGGAGACAATCAGCGGGATCAAGAAAGCCTACCGCCACCTTTTATCTTCAGACCTCAATGTTTCCCAGGCTATCACCAGTATTGAGACCGATCAGGAATTGCTCTTTCCGGAGATAGAGCATTTGGTGGCCTTTATTAAGAATTCACCTCGAGGTATTTGTATTTAAAAAAGGATCCGGTTGAGAGGAGAGATGGGAAGTCTAGGACTTATTGCCGGAGGTGGTCAATTTCCAATCCTGGTGGCGGAAGAAGCCAAAAAGAAGGGATTGCGGGTTGTAGCCGTAGGTATTCATGGTATTACTTCTCAGGATTTAAAATCTCATGTGGACAAGCTGTGCTGGGTCAGCCTGGCCAGTTTGAGCAAATTGATTCACAATCTGAAATCGGAGGGCATCAATCGGGCCATCATGGCCGGCCAGGTGCGCCATGTCAATATTTTCAAAGAGATCAGATTTGATCTGCGTGCTTTACGCATATTACGGAAGCTCTCCAATAAGAAGGCAGATTCTATTTTAAGAGCAGTAGCTGAAGAATTGGAAAAAGAGGGCATACACATTCTGGATTCAACCACCTATCTTTCCTCATTGATTCCGCTGCCTGGAGTTATTACCAAAAGAAAGCCTACCAAAAAAGAGATGATCGATGTTGAGTTTGGATTCCAGATTGCCAAGGAGATAGCTGGATTGGATATCGGGCAGACCGTGGTGGTGAAAGATAAGGCTGTTATAGCCATAGAGGCTATGGAAGGAACGGATGAAGCCATAAAGCGGGGAGGGCAGATCGGAGGGAAAGGGACTGTGGTGGTCAAGGTCAGTAAGCCCAATCAGGACATGCGGTTTGATGTTCCCGTTATTGGCCTCCGAACCCTGCAATATCTGAAAGAGGCCGGAGCATCTGTTATGGCCATTGAAGCGGGAAAAACTCTTTTTTTTGATCAATCCGCCTTTATTGGCCAGGCTAACACCGAAAAGATAGCTATCATTTCAATATAAAAGGATACAAAGAGAGTATGGAACCGAGGGATAAAATACGGGTTGGAGTCGTAGGGGTAGGGCATCTGGGTCGGCATCACGCCAGAATTCTTTCTGAACTGGAAGGCTGCTTCCTGTATGGGATTGTTGATATAGACCCGCAAAGAAGAGAAGAAATCGCTGCCGAATATCAGACCAGGGCCTTGTCTGATTACCGGGAATTAATCGGCCATGTCGATGCTGCCTGTATTGTTGTACCTACAGTTCTGCACCATCAGATTGCGGGCGATCTGCTGCAGCAGGGAATAGATGTCCTGGTTGAAAAACCGATGACCTCAACTCTTGATCAGGCCAGGGAATTGATTGATTTAGCTCACTCCGGGGGGGCTCTCCTGCAGGTAGGGCACCTTGAACGGTTCAATGGAGCTGTCCTGGCCTTAGAGCAGTATATCAGGGACCCGCGTTTTATCGAATCATATCGAATAGCTCCCTTCATCAATCGGGGTCTGGATGTCGATGTGGTTTTGGATTTGATGATTCATGATATCGATATCATCTTGAGTATCGTCAAATCCGGTATTAAGAGGGTTGATGCTGTTGGGGTTCCGGTTATTTCACCCAAAATCGATATCGCCAATGCCAGATTGGAGTTTGATAATGGCTGCCTGGCCAATGTGACGGCCAGTAGAGTGTCCCTGAAAAAAGAGCGGAAAATGAGAATCTTTCAGGAAGGCAGTTACTTTTCGCTTGATTATGCGGATTCTTTGCTCTACTCCTGTACCCTGAGCCAGGACACCTCCGACGGTTCCCCATACCCCTGGCACGTGGTTCGAACCGATATACCGGTACCGGATGTTGAACCGCTCAGGGCCGAACTGGAGGCTTTTATCAATTCCTGCTCTACGCGAAAGAGACCTCTCGTGGCCGGAGAAGAAGGGTATGATGCCCTGGCTGTAGCCTTCATGGTCCTGGACAGGATTTCCTCCCTCCCGTAATCATTGACTTCATCTTCCGCACCCCCACTGCTTAATTTTTTGATTCTGTTACCTTGAACGTACCTCTCCTTTTATAGGCCCCATACGGGGAAATAATGAGCCTTGAGAGCGTAATGGATCGAAACCGTTTCCGTCTAAAAAACAGATGCCTGTCTTCTTAATCATCTGAGCAAATCCAGAAAATAACCCGGCTATGGCCGGGATGCCGAAAGGGGGTGAAAGTGATCTTCATAGGGGGATAGATTCCTGGCCGTCACATTGGCCGGGCAGAATGGATAAAGGTTAAAGAGAGTGTATACATCGTATCGATTCCATAGAATGATACAAGAGGAAGGAAAGGTTAGGAGGTATATTTTATGAAAAAGAAAATTATGGTTATAGCAGTATCGGTTTTTTTGGTGAGCCTGTGTTTTTGTTTTACCCTTGGCAGTCCTGCCATGGCCCAAACAACGCCTACCACCGGTTTGGATTCCCTTCTTTTCCCCTTTATGGGTGGATTTGGGCATTTTAATCCTTTTCTCTATAATTACCTGGGAGGTTCATTTGATACCAGCAGCCTTGGCTCATCCTATCCATTCTTTGGCATGGGTGGTTTTGGCCGGTTTAATCCCTATCTATACGGCGGGCTGTTTGGTGCGACCGGAACGGATACGACCTCGACAACGGGTTATTTCCCGTGGGGCATGGGCGGCTTCGGCCGGATGAATCCCTTCTTATATAGCGGGCTGTTCAGCGGGACCGGCCTGGATACAAGCACAACAGGTTATTTCCCGTGGGGCATGGGCGGCTTCGGCCGTATGAATCCCTTCCTTTATGGAGGATTGTTCGGCACATCAGGGCTGGATACAACCACGCTATCAGGTTATTACCCGTGGGGTATGATGGGTGGCTTCGGCGGCTTTGGGCATCTATTTCCTTACCTGTACAACAACCTCTATAATCCCACGACCACTTCAGCTCCGATAACGACCACGGTGGCCGCTCCGGCAACCGTGCTGTAAGTTTTGCCGTTATTCAGCTTTTGGCCGGCTTGGCCGGCTGGAGAGCGATAGATACATGGGCGGGGCTCCTTGATGTATGTCCAAGATGCCCCGCCGTATTTTTATCGTGCCCAGCCATCATGCCGAGACTGTGGTTGCCGGCTCAAATCCAGCTCCTTTTTCATTTCTTTCTGATGTGAAAACAGAGTCATTCCGATATCCTATACTGAGAAGGTATGTTATCCCTCATCATTTTCATGGAGATAATCCAAGTATGTGGAAAATCTTAATTATTGATCAAAATGTAGCCTTCACCGGTGATGCGGTCGAGCTCCTATGCGGCCCTGATAAGCGAGCCATCGCTGTTCATGATGCTGAGGCCGCCATGCAAAGGTTGAAGGGTGAGCAGTTCCATTTGATCATCATTCGTGATGATCTCCCTGATGACGGGAGCTACAAGCTTCTTGAATTCCTCATGATGATAGATGAGACCATTCCTGTAATATTGGTCCTGTCTCAACATAAACTGGAAGATTTCAGGGATATCATCAGACCCTATACCTGGAGTGTTTTTGAGGGGGATTTTTCCATTGACTCCCTTATGAACGCTACGCAAAATGTTATTGATCATATAAAGTTAAACCACAAAATCCGCTATTTGGCTCATCAGCAGAAGTACATTTTCAAGTTTGACAATATCGTTGGAGTGAGCCAGAAATTCCAGGAAGTGCTTTCTCTGGTTAAAAAGATTGCCAAGAGTGACTCTATCGTACTTATTCAGGGGGAAACGGGAACTGGAAAGGAACTCATCGCTGCAGCTCTGCATTACAACAGTAACCGCTGCCAGGAAAACTTTGTGGCCGTAAACTGTGCCGCCCTGAATGAAAATCTCCTTGAGAGTGAACTCTTCGGCCATGAGAAGGGCGCCTTTACGGGAGCCCATAACCTGAGAATAGGCCGTTTCGAACAGGCTAATTGCGGAACCTTATTTCTTGATGAGATAGGGGAAATGTGCTTATCGGTTCAGGCCAAGGTCTTGCGGGTTATCGAGAATCAAGAGTTTGAGAGAGTTGGCAGCAGCAAAACGATAAAGGTCGATGTCCGGGTGATTGCCGCAACCAATAGAGACCTGGCCCGAGAGGTGAGGGAGGGCAGGTTCCGCCAGGATCTCTTCTACCGGTTAAGTGTTATCCCTATTACTATTCCACCCCTGCGTGAACGGAAAGATGATATTGTGCCTTTGACCATGTTCTTTTTTAATAAATATAAGGGAAAAGGAGGAAGATCCCTGGTAGGTTTTCATCCGGAGTGCCTCCGCATGCTCGAGGAGTATTCCTGGCCGGGGAACGTTCGGGAGTTGGAGAATGTCATTGAAAGATCCATATTGATCGCCAACAATGAAAATATCTTACCCGATGATCTTTTGATTTCCAAAAATCCTCAGGACCGGCCGATTTTAAAAATGGATGACAGGTCAGATGACCATGCCCATAACCCTACCTTTTCTATCCAGATTCCTCCCGAAGGGATGAATCTGAAATCAATAGAGCGGGCACTCCTGGTACAGGCTTTAAAAATGTCCGGTGGAGTTCAAATGGAAGCGGCCAGATTGCTTGGAATCAGCAGCCGTGTTATTAATTATAAGATTAAGAAACTCAAATTGCACAATGAAAAAAGCCTCGGGTAGGGGGGATGGGAGATTACATGGAGCTTGAAGAGGCCATCGCCAGAGTTGAAAACATTCCCACCCTGTCAACCATTCTGGGAGAGGTGCTAAGAGTTACCTCCTCGGATAAATCCTCGGTTCAGGATCTCAGCCGTATTATATATAGTGATCAATCCATAGCCACCAAAATCTTAAAAATGGCCAATTCAGCTTTTTATGGCTTTGCCCATCAGGTCAGCAGCATAGAGCGAGCTATTGTGGTCCTGGGCTTCAATGAGGTCCGATCCATAGCTATAGCTATGACTGTTTTTGAATCCGTCTATCTGAAGAAGAAAGGGGCCTATTATAATCGGTTACGATCCTGGAATCATTCCCTGCTTTGCGGTTCAGGCAGCAGGATTCTGGCTGAAAGATTTCTGGCCGGAAAACATGCCGCTTCAGAGCTCTTCATGGGAGGACTGATTCACGATGTCGGTAAGGTCATCATCGATCGATATTTCCCGGACGAGTTCGCGCAGATCCTGGAACTCGTGGAGCAATCGGCCATGTCGTGTGAATCAGCAGAGCGGGAAGTTCTCGGCTTCGACCATGCCCTTTTGGCCGGTAATTTACTGAGGAAATGGGCATTTCCTTCTCATTTGATCAATATGGTGCTCTACCACCATAGCCCTGAATCGGCGGAATCTGATCGAAAGCTTGTTGCTTCCATCTTCCTGGCCGATGTGATGTGCCACCAGTTGGGTTATTCAGCCTATGCCGGTGAACCGAAGCAACCTATAAGGAGCCTTTTCCATTCCAGGATCATGAGTCTCATGGAGAGGAACGGAATAGTCCTTACCTTCAAAGACATCATATCAGTGCTTCGGAAATTAAAGGGTCAGGTGGCCGGAATAGAGCAGTTTTCAGACGCCCTCAGCCTGACCTGAAGCCTATCCCCGCCCCTCTCACCCTGATCCTCTCCCCTCAGGGGAATAGATACCTAAAACTTGTCAAACCATGAGCCGATGGTGGAAATGAAACATCCCAGCTTTGATTTTCCAGCAGGTTGATTCACAGGCACCAGGATGTAATTTATGGCACTGTTCGGATCTACCGGGGTAGCATAAATCTGCTGTGAGGGTGAACTCTCTACCCCATACTCATTATAAGAGGTCAGTACCAGTCTATACTCCGTATTATTTTGGAGGTTGGTTAGTTGATAGGTGGTCACATCACCGATATCCACCTTATTGCTATAGCTGCTGAGGTTATTACTCGTCCCTGAATTATTCCCCCCCGAGGAATTGTTGTCGTCAGTCATATCACCGTTATTGCTGCCTCCGCCACCGGTATTGCTGCCATCCATGCCCCCGCTGCTATCGCCTCCACTGCTGCCGCCGGGGTTATAACGAGCGGCAGAGGTTAAGGCTCTGATGACTGTGGCATTGTAATATAATTTATATCCTGTAGCTTCCGAGACTTCATTCCAACTGAGGCCGACATATTTATTTTTCACAGATACCGTGATGTAATTTGGCGCAGCCGGCGGTGCAGAAATTCCCCTCAGTCCGAAGGTACTTATAATCAAAGATTCATTGCTGCTATTGTATTTGGAGTCATCCACCGCCAGAATATCAAGCAGGAAGTCCAGGTAGGTGACCGGTTCCCCATACATGGCGAAGAGAAAGAGTGTATCGGCAATCTTTATGCCGATGTCTCCGTATTTACTTCGAAGTGCCTGCCGGAGATCCCACATGGCACCCGATAGAATGAGGCTGCTTTCATAGAGTTCATCTCCATAATTGAGCCGGTAGTGATAATCATTCTCAAGGGTCCGCAGGGCTTCATGATTCAGCCAGAAACCGCCTTCGGCAATCTCCGGATCATTGTTTATGGTGCAGGCCCAATAGTCGGAAAATGCCTCGTGCATGGCATCAAAGGTGGTAAAACGTCTTGGATTGGAAGCCGGATCGCTCTCGTAAATGCTGTCGGTAATAGCGTGAGCTACTTCATGATAGATGACGTCTGAGAACTGAGCAAAATCCCGGTATTCCGAGTTGTCACCCTGGCCCAGGTAAATTCCATCTCCCTGAAGCCAATAGGAATTGCTCGGTTCGGCCGGGTTATTTACGGTAATGGTGATAGGAAAAGAGGATGCGTGCTGCTCAAGAAATCTGCTGTCTAATTTTTGGATATAATCAATAAGGTGGTTGGCATGGTAGTATGAATTCAGTTCGTCAATAGCGGAAGGTAAGGCTATGATGCCGCTGTCTGTTTGAGCATTATAATTGCTGGTCGGAGTGATCGTAATGTTCAGGTTGGTCGTATTTGAGCCGATATTGCCTCTGGTGTAGACAAGACCTTCGCCTTCTCCATTTTTTACCTGGAAATAGCTCCCCTTGAGATAAACATCAAGGGTGTTCATCTGGGATTCTCCTGTAAACAGGAAAACGCCGTTTTTATCAGTTACTCTTCGTATACTGCTGTACAGACCGATATCATCGATATTCCAGCCACAGGAGCTGTACGTTCCGTTCGTCGGCCCCATACCCCAGCGGATGAAGATAGTTTCTTTCCCATCAGACAGGGATGAGAGATCATAGGAGACAAGTTTCCAGTCTCCATCATAGAGTGGTTCTTTCGGATTGGTCCAGATATTCGTCCAATTACCGGAGAGATTATTGCAGACATCAACAGTAGCCTTATCTTCGTCAGATCCCTCAACTCCGAGCCAGCGCCAGAATCTCAGGACACTGTTTTCCCCTCCCCGGCAAT
>JBLIRT010000122.1:0-9428 GCA_049472445.1 bacterium | reverse complement strand
GCAGGCAAGGGTTGCCCATTGTTTACCAGAATCATGTGGCGGGTATTTACAATAGCCTCGTTGGTCAAAGGATCTTCTCCGTCAAGGCCGATATAGGCCTGGGACTCGACGGTTGATTTCAGGTCGAATAATGAATCGGCATTTCGTTGCGCCTCATACAGGGCATATGACCTGGCCACGATGGCCTGAGCTTTCAAACAGGCTTCCGGCCATCGAGGTGAAATCTCCTGCTTCATGATGCCCTGGAGGTAGAGTTCCAGATCCAGCTCATTGATTACTTCCAGGTGATACCTGGTATCCTTATGGATGATGATTTCGCCTCTGTACCAGCGCTTTCCTACCCGGATAGGCGCCTCATCAGGACTTGATAAAAGGGCGAAGTCCGCCTGGACATGGTATTCACCCACATTCAGGCCTAAAGGAGTAGTGCGGCACATGATGGGGCCTTCTTTTAAGAGAAGGCCGACTAATCTCTCCCCCCGGCCCTCAAAAACCTTGATCTTATCCAGAGTGCCGACCGATACCTGGGGCTGTCCGGAGCTGATCAGGACGCGAATCTTCAATGAAGATCCAAAAGCAGAGGTCTGGATTGAAATGAGCCCGCTCACAAGGAGCGTAATCAGACAGATGGCTGTTCCCTTAGTCCTCATGCTTTCCGGCCTCAAGATTCACTCATCTTCATGGTCTGATGTCGCCAGTATCTGTCCTTTTCGCTATAGATACATCCACAGTACTGCTGGCGATACAATCCCCATGTTTTCGACAGGGAAATGCCTTCCTTCCATCCCTCCCGAAAGTCCTGATAGTAGAACTGCACTCCATATTGATGCCCTACCTCATGCCCGATTCTGGTTATGGTCTCATGTTTTTGAAATTTGCTGTAAAGCAGGGTGGTGGTAAAGCAGTCAAATTTCCCTCTGGCTGCTGTCTGCGCAGCAGCTTCCAGCCGGGTGTGATAGCAGAAGAGACATCGCTCGCTCTCGCGGTAGACTACACCCCGGAGGAAATCTTCCAGCCGGTATTCATCCCGGTAAATCATCCGTATGCCCTGCTCTTTACTCCAGTTCCGAACCGTTTCCAGCCGGCGCTGGTACTCCTGGTAGGGATGGATGTTCGGATTGAAAAAAAATCCAAATATCTCATGCCCATCTTCCGAAAGAGCCTGATATGGGTAGACAAAACAAGGTCCACAGCAGACATGAACTAAAATTTTCATGAAGGTACCAGTCCTTACGGGAAGATTTCAGAAAACCTGGAGCCACCTGAAGCCCTTAAAGAGAGCTATGAATAGTGTTAAGGTATCAAGATATTGGAATATTGTCAAGGTATCTAAAATTTCACTGGAAAAAGGAAGTAATATTTGTTAGTATAGAAAATCTTGGAACGCTTTGATTCCGGTCAGATGAAAGAGTTCATTTAAGGAAGGAATGGAAACTATGTATAGTCTTCTTATTGCAATTCATTTGATAGCTTCCCTCATCATGATTCTGGTGGTTATCTGTCAGTCCAGTAAAGGGGCCGAGATGGGGGCGGTATTTGGTGGTGGGTCAAGTCAGACCGCTTTTGGCAGCCAGGGTGCCGGCGGGTTTCTCCAGAAGGTGACCGTTGTTTGCGCCGTGGTCTTTATGATTACTTCCCTGTCGTTGGCTATCCTGTCATCTAACCAGCAGAAATCACTGATTCGGGGCACCGATTCAACCCCGCCTGTCGAGAGCACTACTCCGGCGGCCATCCCGGTGGAGACACCAGGAGGATCAGAGGAGCAGGGCCATGGGCCGACTCAATCGCAAGAGGGGGCATCCGTTCCCCAGACTGCCCCATCCCCTGGCCAGAGCACACCATCATCCCCGGTGAATACTCCTTAGACTCATCATGCTTATCAAGAGAATCTTAATCCTCTTACCGGTTGTTGTCTTGGCTATCCTTCTTCAATCCTACTGGTGGGTTCCTAACTACGACAACCAGACCAAAGGGAATCCGAAGCGCCTCACCCAGTACGTTACAGCCTCGATAGGGGATGCAGCTCTTTTAAATCCTATTCTTAATGCTGACAGCGCGAGCAGCGAAATCTGTGACAAGATTTTCGAGGGATTAATTGACCGCGATGAAGAACTCAGACTGAGGGGCAGGCTGGCCGAAGATTGGAAGATTTACGAAGAAGCCTGGTTTTATGTCAACCGTGGTCCTGAATGGGTGCAAAAGGGATTGGCCACAGCCGGGGAAGTTAAGAAATTCATTGAACAGGCCATGGTTTCAGATCGGCCCGAGAGCCTGTCCTTACAAGGTATTGACCGAATAGAGATCATTCCGGACTTCACCGAGGAGAGGGTAGTCTCTGAAGAGATAGCCGATGCAGGTGGGGAAGTGAAGGAAATAAAGGCAAAAGTCACTATTCACCATCCGCCCCGGATGAAGGTGGTTTTACATGAGATAAATCAGGATTTTTTTGACACCCTGGAAACGCTCCTTGGCAAGGGCTACTTTCATCAGGAGAGCCTGAAGCCTTTTCTGGAGATTTCAGATCCTCGACTGGCCGGACGTCAGGCCGCTTACCTTGAGCAATATCTGCCGGTTGTGGAACATAATCCGGTCATTATCTTTCAATTGCGCAAGGGTGTACGGTTTTCCGATGGCCATGAATTTGATGCTGATGATGTACGCTTCACCTATGAGGCAATCATGGATCATACCAATCGCTCACCTCGAAGGAGCGATTTTGAACCGGTCAAGAGATTTGAAGTCCTGGACACATACAGAATCAAGGTTGTTTACAAGCGGTTGTTTCAGCCGGCGCTTACCGCCTGGGCGATCGGGATTTTACCCGAACATCTGCTCAATAAGGAATGCCTGGCCCGGGAGGCTTCGGAAAAAGGGCTCAACTCATCGGATTTCACCATGAGGCAGAGCGAATTTAATAGAACACGACCAATAGGTACAGGGCCATTTACGTTTTCGCAGTGGCAATCGGACCAATTTATTCATCTGGTGAGGAATGAGGATTACTGGGAAGGGCCCCCTCATTTTCAGGAGTTTTTCTATCGGATCATTCCCGATATGCTTACCCAGGAGTTGGAATTTTACGCCGGCACGGTTGACCACTATGGCGCCCGGGCCCATCAGGTGGACCGGCTCAAACAAGACACCAGGTTTCAGAATTTTTCCGGCCTTTCATACAGCTACAGTTACATTGGCTACAATTTGAGGCGTGAGCTTTTTCAGGATAAAAGGGTGCGGAAGGCCTTAACCATGGCCATCAATATTCCGGAGATTATCCAATATGTTCTCTACGGAGAGGGTGAAGTAACCACCGGCCCTTTTCTGAAACAGACTGACTATTATAACCGGCAGATAGAACCGCTGCCGTATGATCCGGAAGGGGCGCTGGAGCTTCTCCGGCAGGCCGGATGGGAGAAGGATGAGCATGGATTCCTTAGGAAGAATGGGAAACCCTTTGAGTTTACCATCATAACCAACAATGGCAATCCCTATCGGGAAGCTATTCTGATGATAGCCCAGAATGCATGGAAGCGGCTCGGCATGAGGGTTTCAGCCGATCGGGTGGAATGGTCGGTTTTTCTGGAAAAATATGTTGATGTGGGTAACTTTGATGCCGTGGTTCTGGGCTGGACCATGGGCATTGATCCTGATTTGTATCAGATCTGGCATTCCAGTCAGACCGGAAATTATCAACTCAACTTTGTAAGCTATAAAAATGACAGGGCGGATGATCTCATTGTCAGAATCCGCCAGGAGTATGATGAGCCCAGGCAGATTGAACTATGCCACCGGCTGCACGAAATGATTTATGATGATCAGCCATATACCTTTTTATATGTGGCCAAATGGACGGCCCTGCTGGATAAAAAGATTGCTGTTTTAGAAAGGAATACTGATGGTTCAGCTCTCATCAAGCAGATTACCCCAACCAAAACCGGCAGTTATAGTTTTCATTTTAACAAATGGATAAAGTTCCCGACGGCCCCGGTTTTCAGCTCAGGCCCTGACAGCGGGTAAGGAGGAAAGAGATGTTTGCCTTTTTTGGAAGAAGCCTGGTTGAGAAACTGATTACCCTTTTTTTCGTCTCAGTGCTTTCCTTCTGCGTAGTCATGCTGGCTCCGGGAGATCCCTCGGAGATTGATCCCATGAACCCTAAATTCACCAAAGAGGATATTCAAAGGCTTCGCCAGGCTTTTGATCTGGATAAGCCTCTTCATATGCAGTATTACCTGTTTTATAAAAAATTATTGACCAATACCCTGCGCTCTTACAAGGATAATCAGCCGGTACTGGGAAAAATCTTTGACCGGTTTCTGAACAGCCTGCCTCTGTTCCTGGTGGGGACTCTCCTGACCTGGTGCCTGGCCTTTCCCCTGGGCATCAATGCGGCCTTACAGCGGCAATCATTCTTCGACCGGTCCACAACATTTTTAGCTTACGTATTTATTTCTCTTCCCTCTTTCTTCCTGGCCTATATCCTGATTATTTCCGTAGTAAAATTTTTCAAGGTGCCTGTTATCGGCCTGCAGACTTTCGGCTGGGAGTCAACAGGATTCTGGTATTTCATAAACGACAGGATCTGGCACCTGGTCTTGCCCTCGATTCTCAGTGCTGTAGGTGGAATAGCCGTTCTCTCACGATATGTCCGCGGCCAGATGCTGGAAGTGATTAATCAGGATTATGTTCGTACGGCCCGGGCCAAGGGATTGCCGGGGGATACGGTCTACTATAAGCATGCCCTGCGGAATGCGCTGCTTCCCTTTATTACCATGTTTGGACTTATTATCCCCGGTTTGATTGGAGGATCGGTTATCATCGAGTCGATTTTTGCCTGGCCCGGCATGGGGAGATTGGGATATGATGCCATCATGGCCCGGGATTATCCCGTTATTTTAAGTTTAAATTTTATTGCCGCCTGTCTGGTTCTCCTGGGCACCTTTGTCTCCGATGTTCTTTACATAGTAGCAGATCCGAGAGTTTCTCTTCAGGGGAGTGGGAAACATTGAACCGTGAAATTTTTTTGCTTAAGATTTCTTGAGGTACAGCTGTGAAATGAGGGAAAAGGAAGAAATCATCTATCCTGAAGATCTGAACCTTACTCCCCGGACAGGGAGAATAAAAAAGCTCTGGCGGCAGTTGAGGAGCAACCCCCTGGCCTTCTGGGGACTGGTTTTGCTGCAATGCTTTTTTATATTCGCCCTGTCCGGTACGGTCCTGACCATTGGCAACCATCCGATTATGGATGCGGAAAAAGTGCGCCTGGTCGATACCTTAAAGCCGCCCTTAAGCAGGTCCAATACGGAGGTGCTCGCGCCGAAGGAACGCCCGCCCTTCGGGGTCTACCTTCTCGGCACAGATAAATTGGGCCGGGATGTTCTGGCCCGTCTGCTCCAGGGCGCTCATGTGTCCCTTCTGGTCGGTTTTGTATCCGTCGGCATATCGGTCCTGATAGGTATTATCCTCGGGGCTTTAGCCGGTTATTATGGGAATTATGTTGATTCGGTCATTATGAGGGCGGTGGATATCATGCTCTGCTTTCCATCGTTTTTCCTGATCTTGACGGTCGTAGCCCTCCTGCCGGCCAGTATCTGGAACATCATGGTTATCATAGGTCTGACCAGTTGGCCGGGCATTGCCCGGTTCGTCCGGGCGGAATTCCTCGCTCTCCGGAAACAGGATTTTGTCGTGGCCGCAGAGGCTTTGGGCCTTTCAAAGTTCAAGATCATGTTTTTCCACATGGTTCCAAATGCCATAGCGCCGGTCCTCGTTTCAGCCACCATCGGGGTGGCCGGTGCCATTTTAACCGAATCAGGGCTGAGCTTCCTGGGCTTCGGAGTGCCGCCTCCGGATGCCTCCTGGGGCAATATTCTGGCTGATGGCAGGGAATTCATCTTTGATGCCCCCTGGTTGTTTATTGCCTCGGGGACAGCTATCCTGGTCACTGTCCTGGCCTTTAATTTATTTGGAGAGGGGCTGCGGGATGCCCTGAACCCCAGGTTGAGAGAGCAGTAATTATTTTTGATTTTTGAAGTATGGCTTTGAGAGTAAACCTGAACCCCGGGTTGAGAGAGCAAGAGGCAAGATGTCGAGCAGCAACGAGATTATTTTAGAAATCACAGATCTTAAAACCTATTTCCGGACTTCACTTGGTGAAATCAAAGCGGTTGATGGGGTAAATCTGACCCTCCACCAGGGAAAAACACTGGGGATCATCGGAGAATCAGGCTGTGGTAAAACGGTTACCTCGCTGTCCGTTATGCGATTAATCAAGTCGCCACCGGGAAGAATTGCCGGCGGTCGCGTGCTGTTCAACGGAAGTGACCTCATGAGCCTGCCTGAGAGCGGGATGCAGCAAATACGGGGAAATGCCATAGGTATGATCTTTCAGGAGCCCATGACCTCATTGAACCCCGTCTTCACCATTGGGGACCAGATCATGGAAACCCTGGTTGTTCACCGGAAAATCAGCCGGGCTGAAGCTAAGGAACGTACTCTTGATCTGTTATCAAAGGTTGGTATCCCTTCACCTCAGATCCGCATCAATGAGTACCCTCACCAGATGTCGGGAGGTATGAAGCAAAGGGTTATGATCGGCATGGCCATTGCCTGCAGTCCAAAGGTCCTGATCGCCGATGAGCCCACTACGGCCCTGGATGTGACTATGCAGGCCCAGATCATTAATCTCCTGTATGATCTGCAAAAAGAAATGGGGATGTCCATCTTACTCATAACCCATGACCTGGGCGTTATTGCTGAAATGGCTCACCAGGTGGCGGTCATGTACGCCTCCAAGATCGTTGAATATGCATCGGTGGAAGAATTATTCGATCAGCCGCATCATCCATACACAAAGGGCCTTTTCGGGTCTCTGCCGAACCTGGGGAGCCGGGGGAATAAACTGCAGACCATCCCCGGCCAGGTACCCAATCCCGTAAATTTTCCGGCGGGGTGTAAATTTCATCCCCGCTGCCGCTATGCTGACCGGAGGTGTTCGGAGGAGGAGCCGGAGCTGAGGCGGATTGAGCCGGGCCGATATGTAGCCTGCTGGAAGGTTTTCGAGAGCAGCGGCAGATCCGGTTTTCAGGCCGTGGAGCCTATCTGTCGCTCCGAAGCCGGGGATAAGAAGGTCATTACACCAGGCTCAGGAGGAGATGGCGGTGGAGGTAAGAACGGCAGAGCCTTACTTCAGGTTCAGGGATTAAAAAAATTTTTTCCTGTGAAGCGGGGCTTTTTGAGTCGCACCCAGGCCTGGGTCAAGGCTGTTGACGATATATCTTTTATGATCAGACCCAGACAAACCCTGGGCCTTGTTGGAGAATCGGGCTGCGGAAAAACTACTGTTGGTAGAACGATCCTCCGGCTCATGGAACCTACGGCGGGGGATATCTTCTTTGAGGGAAATCCGATTTCCAGCCTGAAGGGACAATCGCTTCGCCGCATGAGGCAGAGGATGCAGATTATCTTCCAGGATCCTTACTCATCTTTGAATCCCCGCATGACTGTCGGCAATATCGTTGGTGAAGCTCTGAGCGCCCATGGAATCGCTCGAGGCCGGGAGCGAAGAGAGGTGGTTGAAAATCTCTTTACCAGGGTTGGGCTTTCCCCTTCCTATATCAACCGATATCCGCATGAATTTTCAGGAGGTCAGCGCCAGCGGATAGGAATTGCCCGTGCCCTGGCCCTGAATCCCCGATTCATTGTCTGTGATGAGGTAGTATCCGCTCTCGATGTGTCGATCCAGGCCCAGATTATGAATCTGCTTGAAAAGTTACAGGAGGAGCAGAATCTGTCATATCTTTTCATTGCTCACAACCTGGCTATTGTAGAATATATTTCTCACAGCATAGCCATCATGTATCTTGGGCAGATCGTAGAGCAACTTCCAGCCGGCGGATTAGTCAGGAATGCTCTCCACCCGTATACCCATGCCCTGCTTTCTTCCAATCCGGTCAGTGATCCATCATTACGAGGCAGATCAGCTCCCTTAGGTGGCGATGTCCCCTCGCCTATTCATCTTCCACCGGGATGCCGATTTCATCCACGCTGTGCCCGTGCTCAAAAGATATGTAAAGAGGAACATCCGGAGCTTATTCAGAGGGAGGAAGGTCATTGGGTGAGATGCTGGCTGGCCTAGCTTAGAATATCGAAAGGTTTTATGAATCATATGCGAAGGCTTGGAAGATTTCTGATTGATCATCTCTACCATTATCCCCGCCAGAAATTGCAATTCAAGATTATCTTTTTTACCATTCTGATCGTTGCTGTCTGGATGAGTATCTCTGCCTACGTCAGTTTAGTAACACAGACAGGCTACTTTCTGGAAGGAGCAAGGAGACGTATCTTTCTTTTAACCCAGACTATTGAAAACAGCATCGTTCATTCCATGCTCATAGGCAAGCATGAGGATGTCCGGGATTTATTGATTAATATAGCGGATGAGATGGATATTCAGGAGGTGAGAATTCTCAGCAAACAGAAGACGGTTCTCGCCTCGGCTGATGTCAACGAGGTGGGGACATCTCTTCCGGGTGCTGATTTATCATTTATCGACCAGGGAAAGATGGAGCATATAGAGATTGACCAGGATTACACGGCCATTTCCATGCTCAAGCCAATTGCCGGGAAAAGCAGCTGCTACACGTGCCATAATCGGACCAAAGAGATTATGGGGATCCTGGATGTGCGGATATCGATTGGCTGGATGAGGATCCCTCTCATGGCTAACAGGGTTTTTATTGTCCTTTCAGCTATCATGACTATCCTTTTGATAGGTATCTCGGTTTATTTTTTACTCTTCAAATTAGTAGCCAAACCTGTTCATTCCCTGGTGGAGGTAATGAATATTGTGCGGCGGGGTAACTGGGACGCCCGGGTATTCCTGGATACAACGGATGAGTTGGGGAAATTGGGCCATACCTTCAACTACATGATTTCTGAGATCAGTGAGCTGCATGAGCGGGATCTTCGCCGAGAGCAGGCCCTGGTTCGGGCGGAAGAGGAATTGAAGTACAAGCGGCAGATTGAAGATAAAAATATACAATTGGAGAGGACGATCGATATCTTAACAACCTTGAATAATATTGCCAGGGAGATTGGCTCGGTTTTAGACATAGACCAGTTGTTGACTACTGTTCTTAAGATGACCGTAACTATCCTGGATGGTTCTGATGGATTCCTTTCAATCTATAATAAAGAGAAAAAATCCCTGGAATTGGGCCATACCTTTTATTCCGGCACCGGCCATGGCATGGAGGCTTTAGACCGGAAGATTGCCCAGCATGTTTTTGCTCATGGAAAAGCCTTATTGATTCCGGATTTTTCAAGAGAGACGAGATTTCATACCGAGGAACATCAAAATCCCCTGCCCCAATCAGTGTTGTATGTGCCGCTGTATGCCAAGGATCAGATCGTCGGTATCATAGGAATGATTG
>JBLIRT010000121.1:0-9467 GCA_049472445.1 bacterium | reverse complement strand
CAGGAAATTTTATCGTCGGCAAAGATACCTTTGTCAAAATTGCCAAAGAGGTAAATCCGGCCGTAGTCTACATCAGTTCAACTCAAGTCGTTAAGGGATTTCAATTTCGCTCGCCCATGAGAGACCCTTTCCGTGATTTTTTTGGTGATGACTTTTTTGATAAATTTTTTGGACTGCCCAAGGGAGATCTGAAGCAAAAAAGCCTGGGCTCAGGATTCATTGTCAGTAAAGACGGGTATATTCTCACCAATCATCATGTAGTAAAGGATGCTGAAGATATCAAGGTCACTCTCACCAATAAAAATGAATACGAGGCAAAAGTAGTTGGATACGATAAAGATATGGATATTTCTCTCCTGAAAATTAAAGTCGATGAGGATCTTCCCGCGGTAAAGCTGGGAGATTCGGATTTATTACAGATAGGGGAGTGGGTGGTCGCCATCGGAAATCCGTTTGGTCTGGAGCATACAGTCACCGCAGGGATCGTCAGTGCTAAATGGAGGTCTATTGGACAAGGGCCATACAACTCTTTCATCCAGACGGATGCCTCAATCAACCCGGGGAACAGCGGAGGCCCTCTCATTAATATAAATGGAGAGGTCGTCGGCATCAATACGGCTATTACTGCAGAGGGGCAGGGAATCGGGTTTGCCATCCCTATCAATATGGTTAAGGATGCTCTGACGGAACTGAGAGAAAAGGGGAAAATCACTCGAGGCTGGTTGGGCCTTATGATCCAAAAAGTTACCCCTGAACTGGCTAAGTCATTCGGTTTGAAAGAAAATAAGGGGGCCTTAGTGGCCGACATCGTAGAGGGAAGTCCTGCCGAAAAAGCAGGAATCCGGCAGGGCGATGTCATTATCTCCTTTGACGGAAAAGAGATAAATGAATATGCTGACCTGTCTCGTTATGCCGGCCTGACTCGACCGGGCACCAAGGTTCGGTTGGAATTTATCCGTGATACCAAGAAAAGAGAGGTAACCGTTGAAATTGGGGTCTTCCCCGGAGAAGAAGAAATTTCAAAGGCTCCCCTGGAGACGGAACTGGGACTGAGTGTCCAGGATATTACCCCGGAGTTAGCCGAACACTTTGAACTGACTGAAGAAACCGGGGTGCTGGTCACCAATATTATACCTGGAAGCCCGGCTGACAGCTCGAATATCCGCCAGGGAGATGTTATCGTTGAGGTTGATAAGGAGAGAATAGAGAATACCAAGGAATTTCAAAAGGCAGTTAAAAAAGGTAAAAAGACATTACTCTTCCTTATAAAGCGAGGAGACCATTTGTTCTATACTGCTATCAAGAAGAAATAATTAAACCCGAGGTTGGATATATCCAGATGTAAGAAGAGGTTAATTATTTTCTTATCTTACCCCTCGAAGGGAATTCCATGGATGAGATAAGCCCTTATCTCATCCATTCGGTCCCTTTCATAATGTAGGTTCGAGTTTTTTCCGAAATCAGGAATCTATTTTTTCTGGTCAAAGTTATGAAGTAAACATTACTTCTTCATTGATATCAAGGGACCTTTCTAATGAAGCTAAGGAACGTGTTCAATGTAACCAACTGTTCTTAATCAAGAGGAGGATTGAGCCTTGGATTATGACATCCGCGCCATGAATGAAAGGGTAAGAGAAGAGAGCCTGTTTGTCGAACTGGTCTTCAAGGAACTGGAAAAAGTCATTGTCGGCCAGCGTTATATGCTGGAGCGGCTGTTTATCGGCCTGCTATGCAATGGACATATCTTATTGGAAGGTGTCCCCGGCCTGGCCAAGACCTTAGCGGTCAAGACATTCTCCCAGATTATAAAAGCAAAATTCCAGAGGATTCAGTTTACTCCGGATTTACTGCCTGCCGATCTTATCGGAACCATGATCTATCACCAGAAAGATGGCGGCTTTATTCCCAAAAAAGGACCTATTTTTACCAACCTGGTCCTGGCTGATGAAATAAACAGAGCTCCGGCCAAAGTCCAAAGCGCGCTCCTGGAAGCTATGCAGGAGCGGCAGGTAACTATCGGTGACCAGACCTATCTGCTGGAAGATCCCTTCCTCGTCCTGGCCACCCAAAACCCGATTGAACAGGAAGGAACGTATCCACTGCCGGAAGCTCAGGTCGACCGGTTCATGCTCAAAATTCACCTTACCTATCCCGACAAAAAGGACGAGCGCTTAATTATGGACCGGATGATGAATGGCGATGAGATTCCCGTCTCTCAAGTCATTACCCCGGAGGAGATGATCAGAGCAAGATCGGTAGTCAACCAGGTTTATATTGATGATAAGGTGAAAGACTATATTATTGATATTGTCTTTACTTCCCGGGAGCCTAAAAAATATGGACTTGATCTGGCCGATCTCATTGAATACGGAGCATCACCGAGGGCAACCATCTATTTGACCCGTGCAGCCAAGGCACATGCTTTCCTTCATCGACGGGGTTACGTCACCCCTGAAGACGTAAAATCTATCGGCATGGATATCCTGCGCCACCGGATTATCGTTACCTATGAGGCAGAAGCCGAAAATATTACCTCTGAAAGTATTATCCAGAGAATCTTCGATACTATCGAAGTCCCATAAGTACATGGCCTATGCTACCCAAAGAGATTATAAAAAAAATCAGACATATTGAAATATATACCGCTCACCTGGTCAATGATATCATGGCTGGAGAATACCACAGTGTTTTCAAGGGCCGCGGTATGGACTTTGCGGAGGTGCGTGAATACCAGATCGGGGATGATATCCGGACCATAGACTGGAATGTGACTGCTCGCACCGGCCAGCCCCACGTGAAGCAATATGTGGAAGAACGGGAACTTACCTTGATGCTCCTCGTGGACGTAAGTTCCTCAGGGGAATTCGGAACCGTTCTCCAGATGAAAGGAGAGATAGCCGTTGAGCTTTGCGCCCTGCTGGCCTTTTCAGCCATCAAGAACAATGACCGGGTAGGATTGATTATCTTCACCGACAAAATTGAAAAATTTGTCCCGCCCAAGAAGGGGAAAAAGCATGTTTTACGAGTTATCCGGGAACTTTTGTATTTCCGGCCGGAGGCCAAAAGGACAAATATTGCAGAGGCTTTAGAATATCTTCACAAGGTTATTAAACGTAAATGCGTTGCCTTTCTTATTTCCGATTTTATGGCTGAAGATTATAGAAAGGCCATGGAGATCACCGCTCAAAAGCATGATCTTATCGCTATTACCATCACTGATCCACGCGAGTTGGAATTGCCCGACGTGGGTATGCTCTCCCTGGAGGATGCTGAAACCGGCGAGGAGATTCTGGTCGATACTTCCGATCCCGAGCTGAGGAAGCGCTTCTCTGAAATCAACAACGGGAAGAGATTGGAAAGAAAAAAATTATTCAGATCCATGAAATTGGACTCCATCGATATTATGACTGATCGGTCGTATGTGGAAGAGCTGATCAAATTTTTCAGAATGAGGGCCAGGAGAAGCTAATGGATACGGGCTTTGATCTGATGCGGCTGTACGGAATAATGGGAATAGTTCTGGGCTCTCTTTTCCTGGTAAGCCAGCCGGTGCCGGCCGACCGCCAGTCGCCTGTAGTTATAGAATCGAATGTTGATAAGGCGGAAGTTACTGTTGGCGATCCGATTCATTACACCATCAACCTCATGATGGAGAAGGGAATCACGATATTGTGGCCACAGTTCGGGACTGAACTTGGCCAATTCGAAATCCAGGAATACCAGAGGGGCGATCCAACTGAACAGGAAGGATTGATTTCCCAGTCGATCATGTACACCATAGCTGCTTACGATACCGGCTCTTACCGTATCCCACCGGTAAAATTCCCTTATAGGACAAAAGAAGGAAAAGAAGGGGCCGTCTCTACCGAAGAAATTGAAATTCTCGTCAAGGCTGTAGCTCCAGAAGATGCCGCAGACATCAAGGACATCAAAGGCCCCCTTTCGATGAAAGGGAATTGGTTCCCTTCCCGCAGGGCTCTTCTCTGGTTCGGGCTGGTTTTGTGTATTGTCTTCCTGATCCTCGGGGCCAGGTGGTACTTACGGAAAAAAGGATCTCCTCAGCCGGTTCATTCCGATCAACCCTTACCTCCTCCCCATGAGGTGGCTCTTGCAGAACTGAAACGAATCTGGGATATTTTTCTAAAGGAAAAGCAGATCAAGGAATTCTACCTGCAATTATCCGAGATACTCCGGCAGTATCTTTCCCGGCGCTATCAGATTACCGCTCTTGAGGAAACAACCGAAGAACTCTTGCGGGAGCTTCATAAGCAATCCCTTCACTGGCAGCAAAGATCCTTGATTTCGAATTTTTTAGCTGACTGTGATATAGTAAAATTTGCAAGATATATCCCGAGTCCCGAAGAAACTGAAAAGACATACCACATGGCCTTTCAGATTATCGATGTCACCAAGGCCGTGGCAGATACTTCCATGGAACCAAAGGAGCATTATTAGGGTTAAAGATGCGGTTTTATTATCCCTACTGGCTACTCCTGTTGCTTATCGTTCCCTTCATGGTCTTCTGGTACAGGAAGAAAGGGAAGGGAAGGGCGAGTCTGCGCTTTTCGAATATCGAGACTATCAAGCAGATCAGGCCGTCCCGGTCACTCAGGTACCGCCATATCATCATGGTCTTTAAGATGACGGCCATCGTTTTGATTATCCTGGCTCTGGCCAGGCCGCAATCAGGGGAAAGGAACCGGGAAATTACCGCTGAAGGGATCGGCATCATGTTAGCCATGGATGTCTCCGGGAGTATGCAGGCAGAAGATTTCAAGCCGAATAATCGATTGTATGTGGCCAAGAGAGTTGTGGCTGACTTTATCAAGGGCCGGGAAGCCGATCAAATCGGCATGGTCGTTTTCGCGGGTCGATCCTTTACTCAATGCCCCTTGACCCTTGATTATGGTATCCTGATCAGCCTTCTGGATAAAGTCGAGATCGGCATGATTGAGGATGGGACGGCTATCGGCATGGCCCTGGCCAACTGTGTGAACCGGCTGAAGGATGTTCAAGCCAAAAGCAAGGTCATTGTCCTGCTCACCGATGGGCAAAATAACAAAGGAGAGATTGATCCATTGACTGCGGCCAAGGTAGCTCAGGCCATGAAGATTAAGGTCTATACGGTTGGCGTCGGCAAGGAGGGAGGAGCACCCATCCCTGTTTATGACCCCTTTCTCGGTAAAGTATACGCCCGGGGCCCGGATGGGCGACTGATTCTTACTCATATGGATGAGGGAACATTGAAGGAAATTGCCAGTATTACCGGCGGCCGATACTTCCGGGCCACAGATCCTGATAGTCTCCATGAAATCTACAGGCAGATTGATCGCCTGGAAAAGACAAAGGTTGAAATCAAACAATATATGGAGTATTCGGATCTCTTCCAGTACCTTTTAATTCCGGCTATTTTTCTTTTACTTTTATGTATCCTTTTGGAAAACACCCGTTTCATGACGGTACCATGAAATAATTCATACAGAAACGTTAGAGGTGGCTTAAGACAGATGAAATTTGAAAACCCTGCATGGTTCTTTCTTTTCTTCCTGATTCCCGCCCTGGCGGTTCTTCTGTTCCAGGCCAGGAGGAGGAGGTACCGGGCTTTGAAAAAATTCGGGAACGTAGGTCTTTTAACAAAGCTTTCTTCGGCCGCTTTTGGATTCAAGAGATACTATCAAAAATATACCCTATTCCTGCTGGCCCTCTCCTTTCTCATCTTAGCCCTGGCCCGACCTCAATGGGGAGCCAAAATGCAAACGATAAAACGGAAGGGATTGGATCTTTTGATCGCCCTGGATACCTCTCAAAGTATGCTGGCTGAGGATATCAAGCCCAATCGGATCGAGCGGGCAAAATATGAAGTCGGTCATTTCATAGATAAGCTTCAGGGCGATAGAATCGGCATCATTTGTTTTGCCGGGACAAGTTTTGTACAATGTCCCTTAACTCTTGACTATGCTGCCGCCAAAATCTTTTTAAAGGCTATTGACACGCACATTATCCCAAAAGGCGGAACTGCCATCGGCGAGGCCATTCACAAGGCCAGATCGACTTTTATCAAAGAAGAAAGGAAACATAAGGTTCTTATCCTGCTGACGGATGGAGAGGACCATCAAAGTAATCCTCTTGAAGCAGCCACGGAGGCTGCCCGTGAGGGAATTCGAATTTATACCATAGGACTGGGCTCAGCAATTGGTGAACCCATTCCCCTGAAAGATGAGCATGACTTTCATGCCGGATACCTGAAGGACAGGCAGGGAAACATCGTCATGAGTAAACTGGATCAGACTACCCTTGAGCAGATTGCTTCATTGGCTGACGGAAAATACTATCATGCCTCCACCGGCGAGATGGAACTGGATAAAGTGTTTCAGGAAATAGCCTTCATGGAAAAAAAAGAGCTTCACTCTAAAAAGTATGTACAATATGAAGAGCGATTCCATTATTTCCTGCTTCCAGCTCTCTTCCTCCTGTTCCTGGAATTCTTTCTCGGTGATCTGTCAAGGGGTAAAAAACAGCGGGAGGTTCACTTTGACTAAGCCTGAAGATCAAAGACCATGCACCAGGGAGCAGGACTTAAGATCTGGAAATCACGTATCATGGCTCATAACCCGGGATCTGGTCCGTAACAGGGCCTCCACAGGTATTCTGCTCCTCCTGTCTTTTTTTTGCCTGGGCTGGAAAAACCCCTTCACCAATAAAGTAAAGATGGGTAATGATCTCTTCCTTCAGGGAAAACTCGATGATGCCCTGAAAGAGTATCTGGATGCTCAACTGGATAATCCCGAATCGGAGATACTTCACTTCAATATCGGAAACATCTTATTCAGGCAGGAAAAGTATAAAGAGGCGGAAGAGGAATATCAGAAAGCCCTCCAGGCCAAAGACATATCCACACAGGCTAAGGCCTATTATAATTCAGGAAATTGCAGATTCCGGGAAAAGGACCTGACCGGGGCTATAAAATACTACAAAAAAGCGCTCGATCTCAATCCGGATGATCAGGAAGCGAAATTCAACCTCGAGGTAGCCCGGAAAAAACTCAAGGAAATGGCTCAAAAATCTCAGCCGAATCAGGAACAGACCCAGGATTCCTCATCATCGGAAAAACAGGACGGAAGCGGACAATCCAAATCTGAAAAAAAGGAAGGGGATGACCGGCAGGGCCAATCAGGTCAATCGGCTGGAAAGGATCAACAGCAGGAGCAAAGGGAACGGGAGGTGGACCGGCCGCAGGGGAAAAATAAAGACCGGAATGAGCAAGAAAAGGAGGAGGCGAAAGAGATGGGATCAGCTCAAGATGATCCTAATCAGAAAACAGCCTTACATCAGCCGGGGGAAGCTCAGCCCCAGGGCCAGGGGCAGACCATGTCCAGGGAAGATGCCCTGAGAATCCTTCAGACCCTGGAAGGCCGGGAGGCTGGAGAGCTAAAGTATGTATCACCGGTGCCATCAGAAGAAAAGGAATATATTGAATATGACTGGTAAAAAGCTCTTCTGGCCAATGCTCGTTCTGCTGATCCAGGTAATCCTGACGGCCATAGGTCCAGCTCAGGCTACCTCATTTTCAGTCCGGGCCTCGGCCAATAAGACCACTTTGACCCTTGATGATTACCTGACTCTTTCGGTGGTTATCGAAGGCTCCGAGATTGGTTCTATTCCCAATCCCGAACTTCCCGGCCTGCCGCACTTTACCGTTGTCTCTTCATCCCAGGGATCAAATTTCTCCTGGATCAACGGGAAGGTTTCCGTATCTAAAACTATTCAGTATATCCTGAGGCCTTTGAAGGCCGGCACGTTCACCATCCCGCCTGTTAAAGTCTCCCACGGCAATATAACCCATCAGACAGATCCTATTACCGTAACCGTTACCAACCCCTCTCCTCAAAGCCAGGCTCCTTCATTTCCCCCGCCGAAATCTCCTCCTGCTCCATCGCCGAAATCTCCTCCTGCTCCATCGCCGGCTGCTCCTCTCCCTGGGAAAAGGAACCGTAATACCCGGCCAGGCCGGGAAAATATTTTTATTACCAATACCGTAGACAAGGCCAGGGCTTATGTAAATGAACAGATCATTCTGACCTTCAGGCTTTATCGCCGGATCGACCTCTGGCCAAACCCAACCTATAGTCAGACCCCTCTTCAAGGATTCTGGGAAGAGGAACTGGAAACGTCTTCCGCTTCAAACGTCCAGGTAGTAAATGGGAAGCAGTATCGGGTCCAGGAGATCAAAAAAGCACTTTTCCCCACCAGTCCGGGGGAATACGTCATAGGTCCGGCTACCCTTACCTACCAGACAGGTTTTTTCGGCGCACCACGAACATTGAAAACAGAACCGATCACCATCAAGGTCCTTCCCCTCCCCGAAAAGGGAAGGCCTGATCATTTCAAGGGTGCGGTTGGAGATTTTACCATCTCGGCCCACGTGGATAGTCAGGCAGGTGTCCAAAATGAACCGATAACCCTCCATGTCAAGATTAAAGGAAATGGCCATATTGAAAGCATTCCCCAGCCGGATCTTCAAACGTCACCAGGCTTTCAGGAATACGAAACCACCGCTTCCCAAACCATTTCCAGGCATGATCGAATTGAAGGCGAAAAAAACTTCGACTTTCTTTTGATTCCCCGGGAGACCGGGAATCTTCAGATTCCTCCGGTAACCTTTTCCTTTTTCCATCCCGAAAAGGAAAAATATTATACCCTCACCACAGAGCTGATCACCATTTCAGTCTCTCCATCACAGACAAGGCAGACAGGAGTCTCTCCACTGAAAAATCAGGGAAAAGTTCCCGATAAACGGGAAATCACCCTGATCCAGGATGATATTCGATATATTAAAACAAATGTCGATAACCTGCGAACGGTCACTTTCATCTTTGAAAATAAGATATATTGGTGTATTATGGTTATTCCTCTTTTTGGATTTCTGGCTTGCTTCCGGATAGATCGGAGAAGACAAAAATTACTGGGCGATCAGGCCTATGCACGATTAAAGCGGGCCTATCGCCGGGCCAAAAAGAATCTTCAACAGGCGCAATTTTATGATAAGAAAGGTCAGGAAAAGGAATTTTACACTGCTATTTCAAAATCCTTAACCGAGTATGTTGCTGACAAGCTGAATGTTCAGGCTGCTGGGCTCACCAATCAACACCTGACCGGGCAACTGAAAGACAGGGGGGTACCTGGAGAAATATTAGAACAATTGGAGAGGTGCCTCAACACATGCGATTATGCTCGATTTGCACCCACAAATGGTGATGCCCAGGCCCGAAAAGATACCCTTATGGAGACTGAGCACCTTATCACCACAATTGAAAAGATTACCAGGGGGAGGGAGAAGCGGTGAAACAGAGCCTTACCTTTTTCAATAAGCGCTGTTTCTTTTTTATTCCTGTTTTATTTTTGCTTGCTTTTCCAGGAAGGGTATCGGGCCAAAACTCTTCGGCCATAGACTCCTTTCATCAGGGGAA
>JBLIRT010000120.1:0-9740 GCA_049472445.1 bacterium | reverse complement strand
AATCTTGAATTTAATCGAAATTCAAGATTCAAGGCCAGACCCCAAGGGGCATTTTCAGGTGAAACATTCATGCCGGCCTGACCTCAAGGGGAATGTTCAGGTGAAAGGAAAACAACTGATTGATCTTGAACCCTTTAAGGAACTGTATCCCTTTCAGGCTCATTTTTTAACCATCGGGCGACATCACCTCCATTACCTTGATGAAGGAGCGGGAGAGCCGGTTGTCATGATCCATGGTAATCCGACCTGGTCCTTCTACTATCGCCACCTGATTGTGGGACTTCGCCGGCATTACAGGATTATCGTACCGGATCACATGGGATGCGGCTTATCGGATAAGCCGCAAAAGTACCCTTATACCTTAAAGCAACACATTGATAACCTGGAACAATTGCTGGAAACACTGTCCCTTCAGGGCCTTACTCTGGCCCTTCATGACTGGGGAGGGGCCATAGGCATGGGATATGCCGTACGCCACCCCGAAAAGCTGAAACGACTGATCATCTTCAATACAGCCGCCTTCCTGTCATCGAGAATGCCCTGGCAGCTGAGCCTCTGCCGGATACCCGGCTTTGGTTCTTTAGCTATCCGGAGATTCAATGCCTTTGCCGGTTTGGCCACCTTTATGGCCTGTAAACACCACCAGCGTATGACGGCCAGGGTTCGGGCCGGATATCTGGCTCCCTACAACAGCTATAAAAACCGCATTGCCAATTTACGTTTTGTCCAGGATATTCCCATGCACCCGGAAGCACGGAGCTATCCGGTAGTACAGTCCATCCAGCAAAGACTCCCTGAGTTCAGGGGGCTTCCCACCCTCATCCTGTGGGGAGGAAAGGACTTCTGCTTCAACCGATCCTTTCTGGAAACATGGAAACACTACTTCCCCTCGGCTCAGGTTCATCTCTTTGAAGATGCAGGTCATTACGTGGTAGAAGACGCCCATGAACGTATTCTCCCTTTAATTCAGAAATTTCTCAAGACATGAACATTGCTTCTTACCTGTCACAGATGGCCCGGAACATGCCCTATCAGAGGGCGGTAGTCTTTCCCCATACGCGGGACAGGCAAGGAAGGGTCTCTTACACCCATCTTACCTTCCGGCAGTTACATGAAAAATCCGATATGTACGCGCATGGGTTTCATGGTATAGGTATTAAAAAGGGAATGCGTGTCCTCCTCATGGTCCGCCCCGGGTTGGAGTTTATTGCTCTGACCTTTGCCCTCTTCAAAATGGGAGCGGTTCCTGTTCTCATCGATCCGGGCATGGGGAAATCAAACCTGCTCAATTGCATTGCTTCGGTGGAACCTGAGGTATTCATTACCTTTCCCCTGCTTCATGCGGCCAGGCTTTTCTACAGAAAATACTTTCAGAGCGTCCGCTTTTCCCTCATCCTCGGACGGCCGAATCTACCAGGCGGGCGGCTCATTCAGGATATTACGCCCAGCCGATGGGAACCCTTTGAGATGGTCGAAACCAGGGATTCAGACCAGGCGGCTATTCTCTTTACCACCGGCAGTACCGGAAGACCCAAGGGGGCGGTTTATCTCCATGGAATGTTTGATGCCCAGGTAAAGCTCATACAGAAATTTTACCGTATACAGGAAGGCGAAATCGATTTACCCGGCTTTCCTCTTTTCGCCCTGTTCAGTACGGCTATGGGCATGACCTGCGTGATTCCGGATATGGACCCGACCAGGCCGGCTCAGGTGGACCCCGTCAAGATCATCGAGGCTATCAATAACCAGGGAATCACCAATAGTTTCGGTTCACCGGCCATATGGAACCGCGTATCAGAATACTGCCTGAAAAATGGAATACAGCTTCCCTCCATAAAACGCATCCTCATGGCTGGAGCACCTGTTCCAGGGACTCTTTTACAGCACTTTCCCAGAATTCTGTCCGAGGGGGCCGATACTCATACTCCTTACGGAGCCACAGAATCGCTGCCAGTCTGCTCCATTTCCGGTTCGGAGGTTCTGGCCGAGACTGAAGCTAAATCACGGGCAGGTGCCGGTACGTGTGTGGGCTTGCCCCTTCCTTCCGTCCGGATCAAAATCATTAAGATATCCGATGAGGTTATTCCTGACTGGGGAAAAGCACATGAGCTGCCTCCAGGTGAAATCGGGGAAATTGTGGTTCAGGGACCCATGGTTACTCATGAGTACTATAAGCTTGAGGAAGCTACAGCACTCCATAAAATTTATGATGGGGATAGGGTTTGGCACCGTATCGGCGATGCAGGATACCTGGACACAAAAGGCAGGCTCTGGTTCTGCGGCCGGAAGACTCACCGGGTCATAACAACCGAGGGGACTCTGTTCACTGTCCCCTGTGAGGCTATTTTTAATCAGCATCCGGATGTATTTCGTACGGCTCTGGTGGGTGTAGGACCAGAGGCACGAAAGCGGCCGGTTCTTATTGTGGAACCGAAACGGGATACATGGCCGCGAAGACGGGAGGAAGTGAGGCGGTTCACCGGGGAGTTACAGGAGCTCGGGCAAAGAAACCAGCTTACCCGGCAGATCAAAACATTCTTATTCCACCCCTCATTTCCGGTGGATATCCGCCATAACGCTAAAATATTCCGGGAAAAGCTGGCCGTATGGGCTGAAAAGCAGGTACGATGATGAAGGTATTAGTAACTGGTGGAGGCGGCTTTATCGGCCGATACGTGGTCGAGATGCTCATCGGCCGGGGCGATCAGGTCCGGGTGTTGGGAAGACATACCTATCCTGAACTTCAACGGCTCGGTGTTGAGATCAGACAGGCTGATCTCAGGTACAGGGAGCCGATGGAAGATGCCTGCCGTGATATGGATTGCGTATTCCACATCGGGTCCATGACCGGAATATGGGGCAGATGGGAGGACTTTTATCAAACCAATGTCATGGGCACATATCACATCATTTCCGGCTGCCGTAAGTATGGAGTGCCCAAAATAGTATACACAAGCTCCCCAAGTGTGGTCTATGATCAAAAGGATCAAATCAATGGAGATGAGACAGCCCCATACCCCGTGCGTTACCTCTGCCCCTACCCTGAAACCAAGGCCTTGGCTGAAAAAATGATTCTTGAGGCCAACGGTCACCTGGGCCTGGCTACGATCGCCCTGCGCCCTCACCTGGTCATAGGCCCGGGAGACACCAACCTTATTCCCAGGCTGTTAGACCGGGCCAGGCAGAGACGGCTGATGATCGTAGGGGATGGTACGAACAGGGTGGATCTCACCTATGTAGAAAACGTTGCCTATGCTCACCTTTTAGCTGCGGATGAATTGCATCCTCATTCACCTGCGGCAGGAGAAGCTTTTTTCATCACCCAGGGGAAGCCTGTGGTTCTTTGGACCTGGATCAATCAACTCCTGGAGAGGATGGGTATTCCCGGAATTGAAAAATCAATATCACTGGCCAAAGCCAAAAAGATCGGCCTGGTTATGGAAACCATATACCGCCTGTGCCGCCTGAGGGGTGAGCCCCCCATGACCAGATTCTTAGCTTCACAACTGGGAACTTCTCACTTTTTTGATATTTCCAGGGCCAAAAAATATCTGCACTATGAACCCCTGGTCAGTTTAGAGGAAGGACTGAATCGAATTGTAGAGTATTATAGTAAAGGTGTCAGGAAAATGAAGGGTACCATGTTATAGGTGATTTTTTCTTGCATGAGTGGTTTTCAAATGTTATATTACCATCTGTTAAGTATTTATCATTTAATGCTTATTGAGTAAATCCTCCCATAATAGAGTAGATTCCTGGCCATAAATTTATTTATTATTGAAGGAAAATATTTCGTAGATTGATTGTTCATAATAACATGTGCGGCTATGCAAGAAGAGTTGTCATCACCGGCATCGGATTAACCTCCCCGAATGGTAACTCTCTGGAAGAATACCGGAAAAATCTCCTTGCGGGCAAATCCGGAATCCGAAAATTTAAAACCCGCTATGTAGGTGATGTTCTGGCCGGAGTATGCAATTTCGATGTACTCACCTACCAGAAGAAAAAGGAAGCGCGCCGCGGGACACGAGCCGGGGCCGTAGGTATCTATTGTGCTCATGAGACTATCCATGATGCCGGGATAGATCTTGCCCGTTTCCCTAAGTCAAGGATCGGCATATATCTGGGAATCACAGAGCACGGGAATGTAGAGACGGAAAATGAAATATACAGCCTCCAGCAGTTTAACTATGACACAAAATACTGGACCCACCACCACAACCCAAGGACAGTGGCCAATAATCCGGCCGGAGAGGTATCTCTCAATATGGGTATTACCGGCCCCCACTACACCATCGGTGCGGCCTGTGCAGCAGGAAATTGCGGCCTGATCCAGGGCCTGCAAATGCTGCAGTTAGGTGAGGTGGATCTTGCCTTGGCCGGTGGTGTATCTGAGAGCATTCATACCTTTGGTATTTTCGCCAGTTTCAAAAGCCAGGGGGCCCTGGCCAGCCATGAGGACCCCTCCAGAGCCTCACGCCCTTTCGATCGGGACAGAAACGGCATTGTCGTTTCCGAGGGAGGCTGCATCTTCACCCTGGAACGGCTGGAAGATGCCCTGGAGCGGGGAGCGAACATATATGGGGAAATTACAGGCTACGCCATCAATTCCGATGCCATGGATTATGTTATTCCCTTTGGAGAAAGGCAGGCCGAGTGCATGGAACTGGCCCTGGAGCGTGCAGGCATCACAGCCGATGAAATTGATATTCTTAGTACCCATGCCACGGCCACCCGGGTGGGCGACATTGAGGAAGCCAGGGCTATCATGAAGGTTTTCGGTCCTCATCCCAGGGCGGTTCTTAACAACACGAAAAGCTATATCGGGCACACCATGGGGGCAGCCGGTGCCCTGGAATTGGCCGGCAATCTGCCCTCCTTTATGGATCAGATAGTCCATCCGACCATTAATCTGGAGCGTCCTGATCCGGAATGTGAGCTTCCCACTATGGTCAGGATGAGACCAAAAAGGCTCAAGAAGGCAGACTATATTCTCAATAATTCCTTTGGCATGCTGGGAATCAATTCCGTAGTGATTGTCAAACGCTTTGAAAAATGAAACATATCAAAAAAACAGGGAGATCATATGACCAAGAGAGATATTGAAACATCACTTATAAACATTATTTCTGAAATAGTTCCGGATGAGGATCTGAGCAATCTGGATGGAGATGCCCGCATACGGGACCAGATTGAATTGGATTCCATGGATTTTCTGGATATTATCATGGAACTGCGGAAAAGATATAAAGTGGAAATTCCTGAAGAGGATTATCCGAGACTGGCAACCATGAATGGTTGTATCGAATATCTGGAACCTATACTGGTGGGCCGATAAAACCTTTTGATGGATTATGACGTTATTATCATAGGAGCAGGCTTATCAGGGCTGGCCGCCGGAATTCGAACAGCCCATTTTGGCCGCCGGGTCTGCATCCTGGAAAAGCATACCCGTGTGGGAGGATTAAACTCCTATTACTCTCTCAAAGGACACACCATTGATGTTGGCTTACACGCCATAACCAATTATGTACCCCGCCAGGTAAAATCAACTCCTCTGCCCAGGATTCTACGGCAGCTTCGTTTATCGTATGATGATTTTCAACTCCGGCCTCAAAAGATCTCCCGGGTTATCTTTCCCGGGAAAGAGCTGAAATTTACCAATGAAGTCGATTTTCTCATCCAGGAGGTCTCGGAGAATTTTCCCCGGCAGATTGATCGCTTTATACAGTTCATCCATTCCCTGAAAGCCTATGATCCTCCACTGACTCAGGAATTTGTCTCCAGCCGCAAGAAGCTTCAAGGCTTTTTTTCCGACCCCCTTTTGATTGAAATGCTCCTCTGCCCGCTGATGTTTTATGGGTGCTCATGGGAGCATGACATGGATTTTCCCCAGTTTTCGATCCTTTTCCAGAGTATCTTCTGTGAGGGATTTGCCCGGCCCTGCGGCGGCATGAAAAACGTTCTGCAGCTCCTGGAAAAAAAATATCAGGATCATGGTGGAGAACTGAGAACCAGGAGCAAGGTTCAGGAACTCATCGTTCACCATGATAAGGTCATGGAGGTTCACCTTGCGGATGGTCAAACCCTGAAGGCAGAAAAAATAATATCCACCATAGGACTTCCTGAAACACGGGCACTTTGCTCTTCCTGGAAGGGAGCCGGGGATAATCACAGGGGGAAGCATCGACCGGGGGTGATGTCCTTTCTTGAATCCATCCTCATCCTGGATACTCCACCCTCTGAGCTTGGCTTTGATACGACCATAGCCTTTTACAATGACTCTGAGCGGTTTTCCTATCGGGAGCCCAAAGATCTGTTCGATCCTGCCAGTGGAGTAATCTGCTGCCCCAATAATTATCAATCGGATGAGTCTATGGCCAGGGGCATTATCCGGCTTACCCATCAGGCCAGTTACCGCCTCTGGGCTGAATTGGATCAAGAGGGCTATCGAAGGCAGAAGGAAGCCTGCCTGAAAGAGTCACAGACCGTGGCCGAGCGGTTTATCCATGGCCTGAGCGATACCGTTTCGATTCAGGACATGTTCACACCCATGACCATTGAAAGGTATACCGGCCGAATGCATGGCGCGGTGTATGGGACACCGGACAAGGTAAGGGACGGCAGAACTCCCATCGAAAATCTTTTCATCGCCGGCACTGATCAGGGCTTTCTGGGAATTACGGGTGCCATGCTGAGCGGCATGACCATAGCCAATCTCTATATTTTATCTTAAGGTCCCCTCATTCATCAGGAGTCCGGCTTGGCCTTAGTACCTATCCGAAAACCTTGCTCTGGCGTAGTGGTTCTGCCTTTTGCCGGAGGTTTTCGGATAAGCTCTTATTCACAAAACGATAAAATCTCTTCCAGAGCCAGACGGTCAACTCTCCAGACTTCACATCCCACGTCGTTGCCAGCGATAGTAAATTTCAATTGCTGCCCTTCGATTTTCAGCACAGGCATGCTGAGCATAGTGGCCGTACCCGCATAAAGAGCATTGTTATGCACCGCCAGAGAACGGATGCCATAATTTTTCGGTATTTTCATATTGGAAAACCAGGCAAATTCACCATCGAAGCCATTGTGAATGATCTTGTAGAAAGTCCCCGGCTCACCGCTCTCAGAAACCCAGACCTGGCCTCCGGTTACTCCGGGTATATTAACCGCCCCGACGTTGAAAGTACCAAGAAAGAGCCTATTCTGAAAGGGAAACATACGCCATATGTAGAAGTTAAAAGGTTCCCCCATCATCCAGAAATCAAGAACCTTCTCCCATTGGGTTCCATTAGCCGTTCTCCAGAGAGCGGTCCTCCCATTCGCATTTTCAGGGCCAAGGTACAAGTGCCCATTAAACACAGCAACTGAAGTGACTACATCATTGGCCATATTCTCACCGTCATGGAGGCTGAAACCCATGCCATTTCCATAGGCATCATCTTTCCCCACCACCTTTTCCCAAAGCAAACCGTCAGGACTTCGCCACACCTCAAAAGCGCCTGGTGTTCTGGAAAAGAATTCAGGGAAGGATGGCTCATTGAATCTCTGAAATATTGACCGATACTGAAATCTCCGGCTCAGAACGCCGATATCAGTAGTCCAGGTAAAGGCATAGAGCCTGTTCCTGAAAACAGCCAGCTCACCGATCATGATATTGTTAGTGATCAAGGCTCCGGTCATCGGGTCCACGACCTTGGTCGAGGTAAAACTTGGATCTCCATTGACATATTCCCAGTTAAAGCCATCCTGGCTCCGGTACAGTTCAGCCCCATTATGCCCTGTTCCAGCATAAAGGTAATCTCCGAATCGAGTGATGCACCGGATGGTATCATTCTGCCATTTTCCAAATCCTCGTCTCACCACTCTCGTCCAGGCCGACCCATCCGTAGTCCTCAGGATCTCTGCTCCAAACTTGTTAAAGGTGCCGGCATACAAGGCACGATCACCATCAGCATACAGGCAGCGTATCCCGGAATTTAAGAAGACAAACGACTTGTAAACCCTTTCCCAGCTTTCCGGCTCGCCGTTAAAGCTGCTCCAGATCTCCGCCCCTCCCAGGAGATTGAGTGTCCCGACAAACAGCTTCCCTCTATATGAGGCCATACTCCAGGCATAGTCGTTTTTTTCGTCACCGAATCCATTTTCCACTACTTTTCTCCAATGCTCCAGGCCGACCTCTCCGTAACAGCAGGTTTGAAACAGGAAGGTAATGAAAAAAAATACCGGAATAAGAGCTCGTAAAACCTTTTTCATTCTTTTTCTCCTATAAAAAGCTGAACCCTTACTTTATGAAATAAACTCTTTAGATACTTTTCCCTGGACATCCATGAGTCTAACCCCGCCCATTTCTTTCCAGCCACCTTTCCCTTTCGGGTTGCGGCCGGCAGTTTTGAAAAGCGATATGATGTAATCGGTATATTCGTCTTCTATTTTTGACCGCATAATCATTCTGTATCGTAATTTTTCCTCCTCATTGTCAGTCTATTATGAGATATGCTTGAGATATGTTTCCTATAACAAAATGTATTTATCCGCAAAAATTTAACATTCCCGCAAAGGTTACATTGATATCCGCTTTTGCTCATAAAGGTGTGCTATCACGAATCCCAAAGTATACAGAAGTTAGCGGCAAGGCGGAGGGATTCAATTGGACCGTAACTCTAAGATAAGGAGGTGAGCAAGACAAAAAAACACGTCGGCGAAAAGAGGTCTTCATCAGGATCGTAACCATCAGAGGGGAGATAAAACATGTCAAGAGCAAAAACAGGAAAGATATTCATTCTTACCTTATTATTCATGAATCTCATATGTGTCCCATCCAGCATACAGGCCTACTATGGAGGTATCTGGGGACCAGGTGGACTGAGCGGCAGTCTCTACGGCTTATCTGATATCCTGGCCGGAAGACTCTATGGATGGTATGGAGGGAATGGTCTATACGGCCTGGGAGGCTTTTCCGATTATGGATTTTACGGAAATCCAATCCTCTCTGGACGAGGGTTTTATGGCGGGTTAGCTCCCTCATTAGGATTAAGCGCACCCTTTGGACTTTCAGGTCTTTTCAGTACCTCCCCAAATGCCGGCTTTAGCTGGGCAAGCTCTTTTAGACCAGCAGTGGGCGGCCTGGGAGTGGCTGCAGCACCATACCTGGGAGCCTTGCGAAGCTCATTGATCCTTACCGGCGGCGGAGGCGGCGGCGGAGTAGTAAGTCTGGATCCTACCGGTTACTGGAGAGGTCCATGGGTCAGTTCGGTTAGTCTTCAGAGTGGAATCATGAGTCTCAATCTGGCTTACAATCCCCTTTCTTCAACCATAACAGGGAGTGCCGGGCTTTTGATAAACAGACTCATACCTACTTCAATTCCCGTTATCGGCCCATACACAGGAACCATCTTTACGCTTACCGGAACCTACCGGGACCCTCTGACCCTTATAACCTATTATGAGGAATTAATCTGTACCATTGTCAGCGCTATCTCCATAACCGGTGATTATCTCATTTCCGATCCGCTGTCAGGTGCTTCAGATTCTGGAACCTTCACGCTTGCGCTCACTTCAACAGTTCCCCTCGTATAGCCTTGTTTCCCGTTGAGATGAACATTGAGGCCGGCAAGCCGGCACAATGGGGTATGAAAATTCTCCTCCTTTATGGGGTCAGGTCTTGAATCTTGAATTTCGATTAAATTCAAGATTCAAGACCTGACCCCAAGGAGCACTTTTTCGAGAGGGATCTCCAGGGGAAG
>JBLIRT010000012.1:0-33833 GCA_049472445.1 bacterium | reverse complement strand
TGGATTTCGCTATGAGGCGAATGGTTTTATCTTTCAGGGGCCGGGATGCTCCATATTTCAGATCACCTACGATCGGGCACCCTTTCGCGGCAAGCTGGGCGCGGATCTGGTGCTTCCGTCCGGTGTGAAGGATAATTTCAAGGAGGGATACTTCACTTTTGAGGGATAAGTCATCCCTGGTATATATGGTTCGGTAGGTAAGGAGGGCCTTTTGAGCATCTGTGTCGCTCTCTCCGGCTAATGTTACACCCTTTGTTTCTTTTTTCAGGTAGGAAACCACAGTCCCCTGCGGCGGGCTCATGTGGCCATGAACCAAAGCCCAATACCTTTTGGTGAGGCTTCGGGAACGGAACTGCTCCGAGATACGGGATGCTCCCTTCGAGGTTTTGGCAAAGACAACCACGCCTGAAGCAGGTCGATCCAGGCGATGAATCAGGCCAAGGTAGACGTTTCCCGGTTTTTGATAGGTCTCTTTGATATACTGCTTGGTTACATCCATGAGAGAGATATCTCTCGTTATGTCTCCCTGAATCAAAATGCCGGCCGGCTTATTGACAGCAATAAGGTGGTTATCCTCATAGAGAATCTGGAGATTTTCCGGAGTGAGGGTACGGTCAGGGAATAAACTCTTTAAGGCCATGATCATGAATCCTTGGGATACAAAAGAAAAACGAAAGCCTAAAACGAAACCCCGCGGCAGCCGGGCAGAGCTTCCTCCCGGTCTGGCGTCATTAAAAAAATGGTTTCTGAAAAGTAATCTACCACTTACCGAACAACAATACAAGCAGCTTTGGCAGTACCATACGCTCCTCCGGGACAGGAATGCAGAGTGTGACCTGACGCGTATCTACCAGTTTGACAGGTATGGTTCAAAAGCATTACATCGATTGTATCCTGGTAGCCAAACTTCTCCATTGGCACCTTCCTTCTCCCCTCCTTGATATCGGCACGGGTGCGGGCCTTCCTGCTATTCCCCTCAAGATTGTCTGCCCAGAAACCGAATGTATCCTCTCCGAGGGAAGGCATAAGCGTATCCAGTTTCTCCGGGAGGTGATAGAGGTACTGAGCTTAACGGGAATTGAGGTTCATGGCCGAAGGATATATGCTTCCTTTGAGCGGCCGGTAAAAGGCGTCATCACCAGAGCTGTTGAATCCATTCCGGAAACCCTGGCCCGAGTTAAAAAAAGCCTTGTTCCGGGAGGAAAGGCCATTTTTATGAAAGGTCCTCATTGTGACGGGGAAATACAGGAGGCCTTACATACCTTTCATCATGAATATAAGCTCGACCGGGATATTGCTTACACCATTCCTCATACGCCCCATCAGCGCAGACTGGTGATCTTTGAGCGGCTGGAAGGAAAAACGGAGATTGAGATGGCAGGCAGGTATCAGATCCATGAGATTGAAAGTTCAGCCAACAGGGTTTTTAAACACCTCAAGACACTCTTGACTTCGAAGGGAATAAAGAGGCAGGGCCAGGCCCTTGTCTTTGGGCCAAAGATTACCGGTGAGGTTATGAGAGATTACCCCGAACATGTCTGCGGTCTTATCCTTGCGCCTCAAGATGAAGAAATTTTGAAAAAGAGCTCTACGGAACCTTATGCACAGCCCCTGAGGGAGGGAACGATACGGTATCGATTGAGCCGTCCCCTGTATCGTGAGCTCGACCTGTTCGGAACTGAAGGAACCATTCTTCTGGTAAGGGTACCTTCACCTCCTGAGTGGCACGTCGAGAAACTGCCGTCAGCATGTACTCTCCTGGTCCCGTTCCAGGACCCTGAAAATGTTGGCGCAGTTATTCGGACAGCAGTTGCTTTCGGAGTCGGAGAGATTGTTTTACTTCGGGAGGCCGCTCATCCCTTTCATCCTAAAAGTATACGGGCCGGCGGAAGTGCGGTCTTCCGGGTCAATTATTACCAGGGCCCCTCAATCCGAGATATCTCGGCCATGGCCGCGAGGATTCAAGAGACTGGAACTGCTTTGGTTACCCTGTCGATGGGAGGGTTTGATCTGAGGAAATTCCAGTTTCCTGATCGATTTGTTCTTCTCCCGGGAGTGGAAGGGCCAGGTCTGCCTGAGAATTTACGGCCATACGCTCTGGCTATTCCGATGGAGGCCGGCATAGAATCATTGAATGCAGCTACGGCTGTAGCTATTACGCTCTATGAGTGGAGGAGGAAGGGAGCCTTCTAGCCTATGGAGGTCTGGGAGTCTTCTAGCCTATGGAGGTCTGGGAAATTGGGAATACCTGCTTACCGGGGGGGTGTACTCGAGAACCTCCCGGCCTATGGAGATGAGAGCTAAAATGAACCGATCAGGTAATGGCGGTGGCCGTTACCTGTTCAGGAAAGGTGATGAAAGGGCAGGGGAGAGCCTCATTGATCCTGCCCCATATGGGAAGGAATATCATGGCAGACAGGAACACTCAGATAAGACATGTCCGCCGGCGGGATGGATCGCTGGTACCTTTTAACAGAGATAAGATATATTATGCCTTATATCGAGCTTTTTTTGAAAGTTTCCGGGATGAACAGGAATCGGCACAGAGAGCAGAAGCCTTAACCCGGAACGTTGTCTCCCTGATCCATGAGCGGTTCCGGGGATCTCCAACGGTTGAAGGAATTCAGGACTTGGTGGAGGAGGTTTTAATTCAGCAGGGCTATGCTCAGGTGGCGAAATCTTACATCCTCTATCGCCAATCTCACCGGGAAATTCGTGAAATAAAAGGCTGGATGGGTATCCGGGATGAGTTGAAACTGCCCATTAATACCCTCCAGGTCTTACAGAGGAGATATCTTCAAAAGGATGAACAGGGTAATATCATTGAATCACCTGCCCAGATGTTTCGCCGTGTGGCCGGATCTATTGCCAGGGCAGAACACAGGTATGGCTCATCTTCTGATGTACACCGGTATGAGGAAGAATTTTATGCCATGATGGTCGGGCGTGAGTTCATGCCGAACTCTCCAACGCTGATGAATGCAGGTACAGAGATCGGGCAGTTATCTGCCTGTTTTGTCCTGCCTGTGGAGGATTCTATCCAGGATATCTTTACCGCCGTTAAGGATATGGCTTTGATTCATAAAAGTGGGGGAGGAACGGGTTTCTCATTTTCACATCTCCGGCCGAAAGGTGATCTGGTGAAGTCCACCATGGGCGTTGCCTCCGGCCCGGTATCCTTCATGGAAGTTTTTGATACAGCTACTGGTGTCATAAAACAGGGGGGGAGAAGGCGCGGAGCTAATATGGGGATTTTAAGGGTTGATCATCCGGATATTGTGGATTTTATAACGGCCAAGGATAAAGAGAGTAAGTTTCAGAACTTTAACCTTTCAGTGGCTGCTACCGACATCTTTATGAGGGCTGTTGAAGAGAACGGTGATTATGGCCTGATCAATCCCCGCAACGGCCGGGAAGTAAAGCGGGTATCAGCCAGAGAGATTTTTGATTTGATCGTTCATATGGCCTGGAAGACAGGTGATCCGGGAATGATTTTCCTGGATACCATCAATACCTTCAATCCCACCCCGGACCTGGGACCTATAGAAGCAACAAACCCTTGCGGTGAATTACCACTTCTCCCTCATGAGAGCTGCAACCTTGCTTCCATTAATCTTTCACGGCTGGTGAAAGGCAGGGAAATCGATTGGGATCACCTGACCCGGCTCGTTCACCTTGGAGTGCGTTTTCTGGATGATGTTATTGATGTCAATAACTACCCTCTGCCGGAAATTGAGACCATCACCAGAAAGAACCGCAAGATTGGCTTAGGAGTGATGGGATTTGCAGATCTTCTCCTTGAACTTGGCCTGCCTTACCATTCAGATTCAGCAGTGAATGTAGCCGGGAAGATCATGAAACATATCTCTACTGAGGCCTGGGCTTATTCCCGGAAGCTGGCCGAAGAGAGAGGTCCCTTTCCGAATTTCTCCTCCTCTCTTTATGCCAGCCGGGGGGATCAGCCGGTCAGAAACGCCACTACCACCACCATTGCCCCCACTGGTACAATCAGTATTATTGCCGGCTGCTCCAGCGGGATTGAACCCATTTTTGCCCTCAGCTTTGTGCGCAATGTCATGGACAAGACAAAGCTCATGGAGGTTAATCCCATATTTGAAAGACTGGCCAGGGAGCGTGGATTTTATAGCGAGGCCTTCATGGGAATGATTGCCAGACTCGGATCGATCCAGGATGTTAAAGAGATTCCGGAGGATATTCGCCGGGTCTTCGTCACCACCTTCGATGTATCTCCGCACTGGCATTTGAAGGTTCAGGCAGCTTTCCAGAAATATACTGACAATTCCGTTTCCAAAACCATCAACCTCCCGGCCGAGGCGAGGGTAGAGGATGTACGGGAAATATACCTTGAGGCTCATAAGTTGGGCTGCAAGGGGATTACCATCTATCGGTATGGTTCCAAGCCCGATCAGGTCCTTTCTCTGCCGGCCCAGCAGAAAGAGCGACTTGAAGGGGAACCGTTGTTCGCCAGCGCTGATGCGGAATATGCCGGAGGATGTCCCACGCCGAGCTGCAATATCTGAAATTTTTCAGCCGTTTGCCCCGAGGCCTCGTGTCATTGACGATTTTTGTCAATCAGCTTCCTTTTTTTGTCAGTCTAAATGAACAATGTAATTTCAATGACTTGACATTTCAACACCTCACATTACACCAGAGTGCATCGAGAGAAACCTACAAATAATGTTAGGTCCACCCTCACGTATGTAAGAAGGAATAACCTGCCCTGTCTCCCTTAAGTTACTGGAATGATATGAACAATAATGATTCTCAGGAAGAGTGGCATCATCATTGCTTATAGAAAGAAGCGTCCATCAAAAAGGCCGGAAAAAATAAAAAAGGGGGGAACAATAAAAGAAGAATCAAATCCGTGAGAGCATTTCTGTTATGAAGATAAGCGAGGCGCTGGAAGACCGGAGTATTCTTATATAATCCTAACTTCCAATCTCTGAAAGGAGGAACTACCATGTTGACGAAACTGAGAAACAAAAAAGGTTTTACCCTTATCGAGTTAATGATTGTTGTTGCAATTATTGGTATTCTGTCAGCCATCGCTATTCCAAACTTCGTAAACTTCCGCTACAAAGCCAAAACATCAGAGGCCAAGGCGAATCTGGGTGCCATCCGAAGCTGCGAGGAATCCTATAAGGCTGAGATGGAAACCTATCTGGCCTGCCCTGTAACTCCTGCTGCCGTACCTGGAATAACCAAAGCAGATTTTACCGGCGGTGGAGTAACTGCTTTTAATACCATCGGTTTTGAGCCCAGTGGCCAGATATATTATCAGTATGCTGTGGCCCAGGATCCTAATGGTACCTCATTACTCTACAATTTTTATGCAACGGCTACCGGTGACTTAGATGGTGACTCCGCCAACGGTGCATTCGCCGTCACGAAAGACAGCTCGCAGGTTGTAAATCTGGCTCCTGCTAATTACTAAGGTCCGGTTCTTTACACGGTCAACGTGAAGAGGACAACCTTTTCCGGAGCCACCAGCCAAAAGATGGCTGGTGGCTCCGGTTTTTTGTGTTACCCGTGTTTTTGGGTGATTCTGGCCGGGATGGGTTACCGGGAAAATGTGTGGAGCAGGGATGGATTGGCCGAAAAGAATAGATATGAACCATGACTGATTCGGAATCTCATAAGATCCATGGCCGGAGCCGGAGGAGAGGGGAATGAACAAGGGTTTGACCAGAGCTTTCCTGGGTTTCAGCCTCTTAGTGGCCGTATTCTTTTGCTTCAGGATTCAGAAGAAGATCGATGCCCTTTCTTCAGGTGATCAGTCCGAGAGACTCCTCTATCTTCCCTCAGGGACCTACCTGAAACCTTTAGTGGTGGGATTTGACAATCTGGCCGCAGATCTTCTCTGGATAAAGGCTATCGGCTATTTCGGCAGTCATTATCTGACTGATAAAAGTTATCAATGGCTCTATCACATCCTGGATTTAACGACTACCCTTGACCCCTATTTTCGATATCCATATGAGTTTGGCGGGGTGATCCTGGCCATTGAGAAGGAGGATGCCATCCAGAGCAACAGACTGCTTAAGAAGGGGATGCTCCACCATCCTGACTACTGGCGGTTTCCTTTTTTAGTGGGATTCAACAGCTTTTTTTACTTAAAGAATCCGGAAATTGCAGCTCGATATATTTCACGGGCTGCTGAACTGCCTGGCCATCCAGCCTATCTTCCTAAATTGGCAGCCAGCCTTTACCTGTATGCCGGTCAAAGGGAGACAGCCCTTCGTTTCCTCAATCAAATGTATGTAAGTATCGAAGATCCCAGACTGAAGGAAAACATTCTGCAAAAAATTGCTGATATTGAAAAGGGAAATCTCCCCAATGCTCTTGAACAGATCCTGGCTGAAAAAAACGGGGGATAAGGAAAGCGGTGAGAGATTTTTCTCTGGCTTTATTCATCAACTGCTTTCAAGGGACTGCTGTTGAGTTCCTTTATTGTGAGTGCTTATGGACCTGAAATCCGAAAAAGGCCCTTCCTGTTCGCCGGCACCGCTCCAATTTCCCTTTGAGGCTGGACAGCCAAAACTTCGTTCTCAAGGATCCCCTTGAGGCCAGACTCTCCATAAAGGTAAGGATACTTCCCGTCTCCTGCAGCACGGCCTTTTGATGATTGACCACACTTTTAACTTCAGGCAGATTTTTTTCAATGAGCCTTCGTGCTTCGAGAATCATTTTCGGATCAGAATGAAGAATGTCCAGGATCTCTTTCGATTGTGAGTAGAGGCGATTTATCTGGTATTGGCCGTTGGGATGTGGACGTAAGATATGGTCTCTATACTCCTTTAAAAGCTCAACGTTCTGTGATGGCCCGATTAAGAGTGGATACGTTGAATCCCAGGCAGGCTGGCCTGAATTACATGATCCATATATGGCCTTGATTCCGGCCACATCGTCAGGGGTTAATGACCTTCTGACACCCTGATAGTAAGGGTACATCACTGCTTTTGGATCTTCGGAATGCTCCAGACAGAGAAAGTGACCAAATTCATGAAGCATGCTCGTTTGAATATCATAACTATCTGACGCATCGGTCAGCCATGATTCGTTATCATTGAATTCGCAGTCGATTTCCTGAATACAGCCTGTGGCTGTGTTGTACCAGAAGGTAGTTTGGGCCAGAACAGGATAAGACAGTCTGGCCTTTCCCCAAAAGATAATATTTTCATTATCTTTCGAGGTGATAGAGGTTACAGATCTCCCCCCATAGGAAAAGCTGAAGCAGGCGCCGCATGAATTCCAGGTCATGGCTGCGGCAATAATGGCAGCCTCTTCATCTGTTACCTCCTGGTTATTCGTATTGATATAGAAGAATTCTCCCATGGGATTTTCACCACACCAGCGATACTTGGTTGTTTTATAGCTAAAGCTCCTTTGATCCATGGATCGGGGTATAAAATTTCCAAGAGACGAATCGGACAAAACCATCCTGACCTCTTTCAAAAAATCTTCGACTGGTAGACCCCGTTCGAGAGCTATTCCTTCCTGAACGGTAAATTTCCCTTGAGACTCTCCTACTAAGGTTAAACTGGGAGCGATAAAAACGATTACAGGCTCGTTAAGCTGGAACATTGCATCTGTTGTGCTTTTTTGGCCTATATGCCCTACAGATCCGCCTGATATTCGAAAAATGAGGGTATCTGGAGATTTACTTTTCAGACTTTCAAAAGTTGCTAATCTGACCGTAGTGAAAATAAGTGAAGAGTCCGCATTCCATTCACTTTTAAGGTCAATCACTTTCCCATAGCATATGTACTGGGCATTATGGACTAAAAATGAAAGGTTGATCTGCCTCATGAGAGACCAGGAGGTAGTAGGGTAAAGCATTGTGAAACATATAATGAAAGATAACCAAGGTAACACGTTCTTTTTCATTGTCTGGTGATCCTCTTTTTACTCTGTTGAATCATTTGTATCTTCTGTACATAGCTTTTCGGAAGGCATCCCTATCCATCTCTACAAACTCTACCGCCTTATTATTTTCAGGAAACCTGTTTAGAAAAGAAGCAGGGGAAGGGAGGAGGGGCCGGCTGAAACGGCCGACAGGCCGGTTGCTACGGCCGCTCTCCTCAGAAAAGAATTTTAAGGAGAATTTAAAACTTTTCCTGAATAACCACCTTCATTCGCCTATCCGGATAAATTCCCCCATCTCACTGAAGGGGAAATTGAGGAATATATGATGTCCATCATAATCCAATACCCGAATATCATTTGAAGGATTCAGATCCTCGGTAACCAGAAGAAAATGGTTTCCGTACAGTTCCTTGCATCGATCTACAGAAACTTCAGACAGGATATATTTTTTAATTCCCTTGGCTCTTAATTTCTCGGTCAACTCCTCATCGAAAAGGCTTTCATAGGTGGTAACGATGAGAATAGGGCCTGTACCAGTAAAAATAACAGCCGCCTTCATGACCATCACGCTCCTTTTGCCTGCGGAAATGTTTTATTTCTCAACGAAAAAGTTAGATCATCTCTTATACTGCTATTATATCATATGTCGGAAAGAAGAGAGCTTCGATTTGAAAGGAGGAGATAGGTGAACTACTCAAGGAGGGCCAGTAATTCCTCGTCAGAAATATCGGAAATATCGATCTTGAATTCCTGACGAATCTTTTCCAGATCCAGACCTGGTGTTGCAGTTGGAGGTAGTGGCGCGTTCATCTGAGTTATACATTCTAAACATGGGCTGAAAGAAGGCTCACCTGTGTTCTGACAGGAAGCGCTTCCTGTATCCTGATCCTGGGAACCGCTGACCTCTTCTAAAAACATTTTCACTTCCTGCCCATCATGGAAGCAGGAATACTTCAGGAGTCTCACCCTACCATTGATCAGATGAGCAAGTACTTTTTGGATGCCTGTTGAAAAACAGGGAGCAAGGAAGAGAATTTGTGGAGGCTGGGTAAAATCGATGCAACCCTTATACGTTTTTTGCATGATGTTCTGATTTTCATAGTACCATTGGAGAGATGTAAGGCACTTCATAAAATCAGATTCGTGACCGGAAAGGTTAAGGAGGAAGAGCATCCCTCTCTTCATTTCGCCTGCGGCAATAAGAGCAATATATCCATATTCATCGTTACCAACCATGGTATCTAAGACAGTGCTTCCCCCTTGGATTTCATCAATACTGTCGGCGATGATTTCTATCAGCTCTTGAGGCTGGTTGAAATATTCCGGTTTTAAGATTTTACTCATTCTTTTGGCAGTAAGTGATGGCAAAGGTTCATGATTGCTTTCCCTGAAGCTGAGGCCGATTCCATCAAGGCCAGGGGTCTCCTTAATCTCACTGAGGTTAAGGCCTCCTGATCGATATGGATATCAACTACGGCCGGAATCTCGATATTAGGGGATAGATATTTCTGAGCTGCCCGCTTTAATCTTTCGATATGTTGATGGTCTGAAGAGGCGTCCTCTTCCTCATGGATGATGTTTCCAATGAAGTATTGATAACAGAAGGGTGAGAGCTTTTTCATGAGCAGATACGTTTCTATAAGGGAGTATATTTGGGAATTCATGAGAATCACAGCCTTGGGAAGCCGAGTGAAAAGGGTTCCGAAAAGGGATGTATTCCTAACCTTTTCCGGTGAGTTAATAAGAATAACGTGAGATTCCCGTATTCTTTCCTCGGCCAGGATTTTCTCAACGATCTTTTCTAAAGCAGTTTCCTCTTTGGTTATATCCAGGGATACAATAGTAATTTTAGAGAAGCCGTATAGTTTAACACTTTCAATCTTAAAGTCTAAATGATAATTATTGCTGATAGGGAATTCATCTTGCAGATCGACGAGGTTACCCATGAGATGTCGGATACTGGGCTGTAAGGAGGGAAAGTCGATTACAGATACCCTTCGGTTACCTTTGGCTATTTCAAGTAACAGGTTGCATGAACAGAAGGATTTCATGGGTAAACTGCTAAAAATCCCGAATACCAGTGGAGCCTCTGAGGTATGCGCTGATGAACCGCGAGAACTGGTAGGATCGTTACTTGACTTGTCCGGTTGTGAGGATGAAAGAAATAAATAGGATAAATCTTCCAGTCCCCTTCCACCTTTCCTGCTTTTATCCATTTCTTCAATTTCCGGCTATATTTCAAAATAGGAATTATTACCAAGCGGTCCAGAACATTTGTCAGGATTTGCCGGATCAAGTTGCCAATTTCCATCAACAATATATTTATATTGATACCTTCCGGGCGGCAGGGGAACAACCTTCTGCCATAGACCATTTCCGGATAGATTGAATAATGGCTCTGCATCAGGAATCCACTTGTTAAAATCACCGGTAAGGTATACGGATAGGGCGTGAGGAGAATAAAAAGAGAAGAGGACTCCACCTTCAACCTTCTGGGGAGCACAGAGCGCAGGATCTATTTTCTCAGTATGTCCGTGGAGATACCGGCCGGCCAGAACCTCTTCACTGAGGGCCATGTAATCACGGTAGCCTGAGCAGGTAAGGTGATAATCAGTAATAGCTCTTCCAAGACCGATGGCTTCCTTTAACTTTACATTGCTGTGAATAACAGACTGAAAAAGATGGCTTCGAAAATGCCTCTGTATTTTTTTCAGAATTGTATCCGACAGCTTTGATCTCCGGTCGTAATTTGTTGCGAGCGCATTGATGATGAGAAAGTGATTGCATTTTTTATTGACAATGTGAAGCGTCTCCAATAATTTTTTTTGCCCATGGAGTGCAAAGTAGCTCATGTCGATAGGTATGATAACTTCTGTGGCGGCGAGAAAAGCATTAAAGGTCAATAGTCCGATATTAGGCGGGCAGTCAAGGATAATGAAATCGTAAGCATCTTTTATGTGGGACAGCACAGACCGCAATCGGCACTCTCTGCCGTCCTTCCCCGCCAGTTTTTGTTCGGCTGCGCTGAGAATAACGTCCGAAGGAATGAGATCAAGACCCTCAGAAACAGACAATACCGCCTCTTGAGGTGATATGCTTTTCCCATCTTCAGGACAGAGGAGATCATAAATGCAGGCTTGAATATCCGGTTGAAAAAAATTGAGGCCAAGTGTGCTATGTCCCTGTGGGTCCATATCTATAAGGAGTACCTTTTGCTTTTTAGCGGCTAAACAGGCTGATAAATTGATGGCGGTGGTCGTTTTTCCACATCCCCCTTTTTGATTGGCTATGGCTATGACACGCATGGTTGGATCCCCCTCAATAAATCGCGTCCCTCTATGTTTTTGGAAATATTTTGATAATCCGTTTATTACGTTTAGGAAAAGCGGTTATCATTGACGATCTGTTCTATGAATAAAATCACCCAAGAGTAACTAAATTACCTATTTTACTGAAATACCATACCATAGTTATTATTAAATGTCAAAATTTTATTTATATTTATGGTGAATTACAATGCATTTCATGACGAGGATATTCATCTCCTTTTGTTCTCGAACCTGGTAACTGATACCATGGAATTGACAAAAGAGATAAAATTTCCTAGAATTGAAATATCTTGGAACATAAAGAAATATATGGATATTTTTAAAAGGACAGTGAAATTACCATGGAAAAGAGTCCCTATGCCCTAAAAAACAAAGAAAGAGGAGCTCTTGGATGCATCTTTTAGTCATTGTCTTAAATAAAGAGGAGTTTTTGGATAATGTCCTGGAAGCCTTTATAGAGGCGGGTATTACCGGCGCAACGATCGTAGACAGTGTTGGTATGGGACAGACCCTGGCTTATCATGTCCCAATCTTTGCCGGCTTAAGGAGATCGATCAAAACCTCCGATTACAACAAGATGATTTTCTCTGTAGTTCAGAATGATCAAACCCTGCAGGAAGCTATAAGATTAATTGAGGAGGTTATCGACTTCAGTATTCCCGGCACCGGCTTGCTCTTTGTTGTCCCTCTTTCCTTAGTGAAAGGGATTCGTAAGGAAGAATTATCCTGGTAGGATAAAATATCAGCCCCCGGAATGTTGTACCTATCGACCGGAAGCGCTAAAAAAAATGCCTTCAATATGTGAAGGCATTTTTCATCTTACCTGTGGTAATTTTTCTCTTCCAGGAAATCTTATCTGTTTAGTTTGGTACTTCCACCACACAGTTATAGGTTCCAAATGAATTGGGCTGGAGCGCTTGGCATTTGGGATCGTTTTGCCATTGACCATCGACAAGGTACCGGTATTCATATCTGCCCGGTTTAAGGTCTATTCTGGCTCTCCAGACACCATCCTTATCTTTCTTCATGCTTTTCGTGTAATCCCAATTGTTAAAATCTCCAACCAATGATACATTTTGGGCCTCAGGTGCAGAGTAGGCAAAGGAGATTCTTTTTCTTTTTGATTGATCAGCAGGTTGCTGGACAGGTTGAGCAGGCTGAGACTTTTGGGCTGAAGGTTTACCTTTATTAGCTGTTATTGCCATTATTTCCCCCTCTCACATAAATGATTAAAAACAACAGGTTGTCTTTGATCTCGTTTTTCGAACAACTATCATATTAAAACTCTTTCATAAAGTCAAGAAGAAAGTATACAAAAATGATTGTATTATCCAATCTTTTCCGTCTCCCCGTTTTTGCTCAAATATGTGAAAACGTAATCTGAGACTCTCTGCCTTTGGCCGCGGAAATCTTTATAATTGACTATCGCCAAAAGCTTAGCTATTATTTGTTCCATCTCATTACATTCATCTTTGCATATATTTTTAATCTTACATGACTATACCCATCTCTGGATAACCAGAGAGTCTTAAAGTACTCCGGAAACCTGCCATGAGTGTTCCAAGAAAAGCTGGTATTTTCGTTATTCTCGTTATCGTTATCGGAAGTATGGTTTGGGGAATTCGGTTTAGCTCAAGTATTTTCAAAAAAAAATTTTCAAGCATAATAAATGACCACATCTCGAAAACCCTTCCGGGGCACATTACCTGGAGGAAATGTAATCTGCATTTCCTCAAAAGTACCATCGATCTTTCTGATGTTTCATTTTCTCCGGCAACCCAATGCCAACTCAGCATTCTATCGGCCAAAGAGGTGAAGATCCGCTACAGCCTTATAAATCTTATCAGTCTTCGGAAAGCTTTCTTTTCCGATTTTTGCCTTGATGGTTTACAGGGAAAGCTGGTGGTTTCGCCTTTGAAAGGATATGATGAAGGTATCATCAGACAGGAGGCTTCTCTTCTCCGGGATAGATTACAGGAGCCTTTATTTGGTATTGTGAAGACTTTCAGGAACATACATGTGGAACATGGAGAGTTGGAGGTTTTTTTCCCGGGAACAGGAAAAGAAGTGGTCTTACGGGAAGTAGATGTTCATGCCCGGATCTCTCACCAGAGGGTATTATCAATAAATCTTCATATACCCTCTCTTATGGTTGGTGAAAGCGGCCGAACAGAGCTTTTCTCCCTCACAGGAACCGAGCTTCAATTGACCAAAGATACTCTTTCCCTCGGTCATCTCTCCCTCTCATCTCGCAAGAAAGATGAAAAGTTGACCCTGCAAGGTGAAATTGGCCAATTACTCGATAGGTCTCCACGTCTGGATATTTCATATGATGTACGTATCCAGGGGGAAAGGCTTAAGTCGTGGTATACTCATATTCCCGTTAACGCTCAGCATTATCTGATTCATGGCCAGGTGAAGGGAACTATGCAAGATCCGCAATTTTCAGGAGAGGTTGGAATATCCGGGCTGAGATTCGAGGCCAGGCCATTCTGGCCAGTACAAAAGGCTGGTTTTACTTTTTCCTGCCGGGATAGAAAGATTTCTTTCAGTCACATCTTTCTTTCAGCTCTTGGTGGAGAGATTCATGGGCAGGGAGCCTTTTGTCTGCCAACAGGAAAACTTTTCCTTGATGCCTCTTTCAGTCATCTTACATCCTCCTGCCTTTTTACATCCCTCTCCTCTCAGAGCCGCTCCCATAAACTACCTTTCCTCGCAGAAATACAAAAAAGGTATCCTCACGGCGATGGAACCATGTGCTTTGAGGGAGAACTTTCACCAGACCACAAGGTAAGAGGGGCAGGGGAAATGAAGGTGCGATTCTACCCTCATGTTCCCCTCAAAGGGGGAGACCTCTCCTGGGAGTCGAAGCTGTACGTTCTGGAAAACAAGAAAATTCGGTTTAAGGATTCCGCTGTCAGATTAGGCAGGGCATTTTCAATGGATTTTACCGGTGATATACATTGGAAGGGGACTGAAAATTTTGAAGATTTTTCTTTTCTGGCTCAGTGCACTGATCTTTCCGTGGGAAAAGGATTTTTCCCATCTCTTCAAGGCAAGGCTCTGGGAGGGGCTCTCTTATTCCAGGGAGAAATAAGCGGTTCTCTGTCCAGACCTTTGATTCGCGGTTTTCTGCAGGGGCAAAATATCACCTTTCATAAATATCAGGTTCAGGAAATCGAGGGCAAAGTTCACAGCGACGACCAGTATATTCACCTGTCTGATGTCCAACTGCAGCAGAACAGGACACGCATAACGGTGAATGGAGCGATTTCCAGACAAAATGGTCAGGGAACGTTACAGGCTACAGCAGATCCTGTTTATTTTCAGGATTTAAAGCAGATCCTGAAACTTAGGACCCCGATTCTGATGGAAGGGAAAATGGCCTGTCGTTCAGAATTTCAGATACTCCCTGGCAGCCGGGAGAGGTTTCACGGTTCCGGCCGGATCACAACAGAAACATGGTCTATTGCTGATGAAAGGCATCCATTGTTTCAGCAGAGCTTTGATTCTGTAAGAAGCAGATTTGAGGTTGATGCCCATGTATTTCATCTCTATCAAACAGTAGGCTGGCATGGGTCTCAGAAGGTTTCGGCCGAATTAGTCATTCCCTACCGGCGATGGAAATCAGAGGCGATTTTCCAATTCTCTTCGGAAGATTTTGAGCTTTCCCGACTCGATCTTATCCGAAACAAACAGGTACCTTTGGAGGGAAGTGCTTCGTTCCAGGTTTCCGGTAAGGGGAGTCTTACATATGGCAACTGGCATGGCCAGGCAATAACTCAGGAATTGAAATACGAAGTTTACCATGGTGACCAGGCCACGGTCAGTTTGTTCATGTGTGCCGGAGATTATGGTGGGAGAGCTACGATCGGTAATGATGTATTCACGGTTTCAGGGAAATTGAAGGATGGTATATCCTATCAGTTACTCGGGCAGATATCTCATTTTCCCTTTGGTCCGGATTTATCTTGTCCTTACCTTCTGAGTAAAAAATTGAGGTGTTCTTTACCGGGAATCTCATTTGGGTTTTCCGGTCAAATAAAGGCGTGCGGTCGATTGAAAGATTTTTGCCGGAGTGAAGGGGAATTATTCGTTCAAGAGGCTGTTATTCAGTTACCTTTTCAAACCCTTACCTTATGCCAGCCCTTTCTTATATCCTGTCGGACGGGTCATGTTTCCGTTCCATCCGGCCATTTTGCCGGAGAGGGAATGGAAGCCACCTTAAGCGGAGAAGCTGTCTGGGGAAAAACGATAGATTTCCTGTTTTCGGGCAGTTCATCCCTGGCTGCTCTGGTGAAGGAATGCAACTTCTTATCAGATCCAAGGGGAATGGCTCACTATAATGTATCAATATGCGGACCATTATCCAAACCCAGATTTTCCGGTAATCTGAGGCTTTCTCACGGTGCTCTCGGTATCAATCAACTCAATCAGCGACTTGAGGAGATTGAAGGTGATCTGGTCATTGATAAGCATTCGATTCTTATTGAAAAGTTGAGAGGTACATCACAAACCGGGAAGATAGCCTTATCCGGGCGACTGAATTTCGATGCCTTGAAAATCGAATCAGGATATCTTGACCTCAAAGGAGAGAGCATCTTGTTCAGTTATTCAAAACGGGATAAATTCCTGGTGGATGGAGATCTCCATTGGCAGGTCATGAGAGACAGTTCGACCCTGGAAGGAACGATCAGGGTCAGAGAGGGAAGATATCATCGAGATGTTGGCCTGCTTCAATCATTGTTAACCAGACGGCGTAAGATTGAGATTGATGATAAAGGAATGAGTGCCTCCCAGACACCAGGCCTTGAATGGCTGAACAATATGTCCTGCCATATCCGAATTGAAGTTCCACAAGATGTATGGATAACAAGCCCTTTTTATCATATGGAAATTTCAACCTCAGCCTTGACCATGAAAGGCAGCTTTCGTCAGCCCTCTTTTGAAGGACAGGTTCGGAGCCAAAACGGTACTATTTTCTTAGGCGGCAACAAGTTCCGCATCCTGTCCGGCCTTTTGGAGTTGACCGATCCTGATCAGCAATTCCCGGCTCTGGACCTCTCGGCAACCGCTGACATTGGTGTTTATCAAATTACGGCCAATATTTTTGGACCAATTGATGATCCACGGATTCGGCTGTCATCAATACCTTATCTGCCACCGTCTGATATCGCCAATATGATCGCTTTGGGTATCAGTTCGAGCGGGGAGGCTGAAGATGGACTCATCGGGCAGGTAGCCACGGCCACGAGCTCTTTCCTTTCAGATATCCTTGGCCAGGAGATGACAACCTTCTCGGGTATTGATCTTTTCAGGACGAAGGTATTGAACAGGGATTTTTTTCAAGTAGATATTTTCAAATTAAAGGTGGGGGAGGAAAGTGGAACGGTAGAGGGCATCACTGTTGGTAAAGATATTACCAAGCGGCTGCAGATCAAATATTCCATACCGGCCAATGAAGATGGGCGGGATATTACAGAGGCTGATTACCGGCTATCTGATTATATCAAACTGATAGGCTCTCAGGATGACACGGGTACCTATTCTCTTGATTTGAATTTCAGCCTTGAATTTTAGGGACAGGAATACCTTGGTGCTGTCACGATCTTTAAAGGAGACGGCCTTCATGGCCGTCATTCTTTCAGTTTCCTTTGTCTGGCCTTCCTTTGGAGGAGCAGAAGGGATTTTATCAGCCAACCGGCCCATGACCGGCCAGGAGGTCATAACTGACCTCCAGATCCTTATCAGCTCCGGCGGCTCGCCTCACCCAGCAGATAATGATTCCGGATTGATGACCCAAATCCTTTATGTATTAGGCATAGAAGTTGGAGAGAAGTTTGATCAGGAGAAGCTGGAAAAGGGGTGCGATCGCTTGAGATCCATACCGGGAATCTCTCTGGTCAAAGGAGAATCAAAATTTTACGATCAGGGTATCGGCCTGACGATAATCCTGGAAAGAACTCCCATGGTGAGGGAGATCAAGATCTCAGGGAACTATCCCCTGTTTGAAAATGAAGTAAGAAAAGTTATCAGCACCCGCCCGGGGGACCCTTTCGATATGGAAATAATCCGGCAGAATGCTGAGGATGTGAAAAGGTTATATCATGAAGAAGGCTACTCTCAGGCCCGGGTATTCATTCAGCACCAGGAATCAAAGAAGGACCGGAATGTGGTAGTTACCTTTCGCATTGAGAAGGGAGTAAGGACCAGGATCAAAAACGTGGAGCTTGAAGTTGATGGGGAACCCGCAGCTGATCCATCTCCTTACCTGCGCCTTATGAAGATTTACCCTGGAAGTTTTTTCCATGAAGCAAAGCTGAAGACCAGTCTTCAGAACCTGGAAAATGATCTGGTCCATCAGGGATTCCTCAAAGTCCGTGTGGACCCTCAGGTGATTCATGTATCACCAGGTTGGGCTGTGGTAAAAATAATGATTCAACAAGGCCCCCGGATCAGGATTCAATTTCAGGGGAATAATCTGGTGAGTGATGAGCAGATAAGGCAGGAGATTGCTCTCTTTGAAAATCGATCTTACGCTGAGTTTGATTTACAGGAAAGTGTTGAAGACATAAAAGCGGTATATTTCAGGCTGGGATTTTTGTTTGTTGAAGTCTCATATGAAAAAAAGATTTTAGATCAGCATGAAGTCCTGATCAGCTTTTTCATTCAAGAAGGGCAAAAGGTTTTTCTCAAAAAGATCACCTTTCAAGGGAATCACGGCCTTTCAACGAGAAAACTCCGAGGCCAGATGCTTATTCTCCAGCGGCTTTTGCCCTTGCGTCGAAATGTTTTCGATAAGCTCCTTTATGAGGATGATTTGAAAGCCTTAAAGACCCTCTATACCTTTGAAGGATATCCATGGGTTGAAATTGAGGAGAAATCCACGTTTAGCTCAGGGCAAAGGTTTATCTCAAAAGAGATCACCATTCGTGAGGGAAATCAGCTTATCGTGAGCAGGGTGACTTTCAGTGGGAACAGCCTCTTTCGAGATGCTCAGTTGATGAAAATGATATCCTTAAAGCCGGGAACTCATTTTACGGATGAGAAATGGCGCCATGATCAGAGAGCATTGGCTGTCTTTTACTCCAATCATGGGTATGTTTTCGTCCGTATTACACCAAAAGCTCACGTCCATAAAGATATGGGTAAAGTTGACCTTTCATATCAGATAGATGAAGGACAGAGGGCCTTTTTCGGAAAACATATTATTATCAAGAATGTAAAAACCCGCTATTCCGTAATCCGGGATTCCCTTGCCTTTTCCGAAGGCGAGCCTTTCAGCTATCAAAAGATCGTGGAAAGCTCAAATAAGCTCAATGATCTTGGTCTGTTCAGAACAGTTCGAGTGAAGCCCCTTCATCTGGATAAGCGCAAGAGAGATATTGACATTCTGGTTGAGGTTGAAGAAATGAATACGGGAAGGATCAATTTCGGCCTTGGATACAATTCAGTCAAAGGTTATCGGGGGTACATGGAATGGCGTGAGAACAACCTGGCCGGAACTGCTTTGGGTTTTGCTTTGAGGTATGAATATTCCGGCATAGGAGAGGAATATGACCTTTCCCATGAAATCAAACCCTTTCAGAAAGCCTCATTGGATGTTCGAGATCCCCTTCTGGTACCTCAGATGAAAATAGAAGGTAATGTAAGTCTGTTTAATATTCTGGAAGTGAAAAAAGACTACTATGATCTCCAACAGACTGGTATGAAAATCAGGCTTGGTAAGCCACTCGGCGAGAGTATCAGGCTGTCTTTAACCTACCGCCTGGAAGCTGATCAGCTTCATGAGATAAAGATAAAGGTATCGGATGATGATCCGATTATCGGCAGTATCAAGCCCTTATTTTCTTTTGACTCACGTGACCAGATCCTGGATCCCCGGCGGGGAGGTTCGGTTCAGCTTGGATTGGAACTGGCTGGAAGTTTTATGGGAGGAGAGAGCAGGTTTTCGAAACTTACAGCCGAGGCGGCCCGGTTTTTCCCTCTATCAAAAAGATCGGTGCTCGCCCTGGGATTTACCGGCGGATACCTTTGGGCTCCCACAGGAGGAGAGATTCCTCCCCAGGAGCTTTTTTTTACCGGCGGTTTAAACAGTGTCCGTGGATATCCGGAAGACTCCCTCGGCCCTCAAGATGATGAGAGAAATCTTCCTCGTGGTGGAAGAGTTCTCCTGGTACATAACATCGAGTTAAGGAGAGATCTTTTCCGAAGGTTAAAACTGGTTCTCTTTTTTGATATGGGTAATGTCTGGGAAGAGAAAGAAGAGATAACCATAGCCTCTCTGAGAACCAGTACCGGCTTAGGTTTTCGCCTGGTCACTCCCGTAGGTCCCATCAGGGCTGATTATGGCTGGATACTGGATCGAAGATCAGGGGAGCCGGCCGGCACCTTTTATCTCAGTGTAGGGCATGCCTTCTAGTCGCTCAGTATATAGCTTACATCAGGTTGATCGGATCAACATCTACATCGATCTGAATTCCCTTATTGAAGCCTTTCGCTGAGAATTCGGCTATGCCCTTGCGGATAAATCTATTGAGCAAAAGCGTGTCATTGGATTTGAGAAGCATCTGGAACCTGTACTGGCCCCGGATTTTAAAGATGGCCGCCTGAGCCGGTCCTAGGATGGTTATCTCATCAGGTTTCAATGAAATGAGCAGATTCCTCAACTGCACTACGGCAGCTTTGAGGATATTCATTTCACCTCCCCGTACGATAATATTTATCATCTTACTGAAGGGTGGGTAGCCTAACTCCTTTCTATAGACTATTTCCTGCTTATAGAAGCCTTCGAGGTCCGTTCGGCAGGCACATTGTAAGCTATAATGAGAGGGGGTAAAGGTTTGGACGATCACTTCACCGGGAATATCCCCTCTTCCGGCGCGGCCGGCAACCTGAGTAATAAGCTGAAAGGTCCTTTCTGCAGAACGGAAGTCCGGAAGGTTCAGCATAGTATCGGCTGAGACGACACCGACGAGGGTAACCTTTGGGAAATCAAGACCTTTTGCAATCATCTGCGTACCGATGAGCAGGTCGATTTCACCCTGGCCCAGACGTTCGAGGGTCTGCTGAAGAGAGGTTTTTCTGGTCATGGTGTCAGTATCCATTCTTTCAATTCTGGCTGATGGGAAGAGCCTCTTCGCCTCGTCTTCCACCCTTTGCGTGCCGAATCCAAAATATTGAAGGACTCCCTTTTTACAGTTGGGACAGGTCTGAGGAATCAACGTAACATAATTACAGTAATGACAGCGAAGTTGTCTTTCATGGGTATGACAGGTCAGAGAGACGCTGCAATTCTGGCACTTCGGGACATGACCGCAATCACAGCAGAGTAAAAAGCTGGAAAATCCCCTTCGGTTCAGGAAGAGAATAATCTGTTCTTTCCGTTGGAGGCGCTGTTGAATACCCTCTCTTAAAGCTCGTGAAAAAAGGCACTGCTTTTTTTGCTCGCGGCACTCTCTCCTCATATCCACCAGTCTGATTTTTGATAAGGGATGAGTTGTAGCTCTCTGAGGCAGACTGAGAACAGTATAGGCATTGAGTCGCGAGGCATACAAAGATTCCAGGGATGGAGTAGCCGAGCCTAACACGAGAACCGCCCTGGACATCCTGGCTCGCATGAGTGAAGCATCACGGGCATGGTATCGCGGAGATTTATCTTGTTTATAGGAGGTCTCATGCTCTTCATCCAGAATAATCACTCCCAATTTATCCAGGGGAGCAAAAACTGCAGACCTTGCTCCGATGGCTATCTTTGCCTCTCCTCGTATAATTCTCCGCCATTCATCAACTCGTTCTCCTTCCCCAAGCGCACTGTGGAGGACTGCAATCCGGTCACCAAAGGAAGTGTGAAAGAGGTTGATAAGCTGGTGAGTCAGGGAGATTTCGGGAACCATGATCAGAGCTGTTTTGCCCATTTTCAGTGCTTGAGCAACAACCCGGAGATAAACGAGGGTTTTCCCGCTTCCAGTTATTCCATGGAGGAGAAAGGGAGTAAATTCAGCCCTCTTCATGGCTGTTGTAATCTTGTGGATAGCTATTTGTTGATCAGGATTGGGGGAGATTATCCTGGCCGGTGATCCGTCGTGAAAATAGGACAGACTTCGATAGACTTCCCGCTCCTGTATCTCGACCAGACCCCTTTGCACTAACCTCTGAATATGTGCATGAGTACCCTGGGTGGTCTGGAGAAGCTGAGAAAGGCTTATTTCCCGGCATTTTCGGAGTGTGGCCAGAAGCGCAGCCTGTTTGGGCGCTTTCTTTTCGTATTTCTTCAGGAAGGCCTCTATTTCAGCATCTCCTCCTATGGTATGTGCGAACTTGACTTTTTTCATGGGAATGGCTTTCTTTTTAAACCCGATCCCGGAAGGTAAAGAACCGGCGATAACGCTTCCCCAGGAGGCCAGGTAGTAATCAGCAACCCACTTGTTGAGCTGCATTAATGATGGCGAAAGAACCGGATAATCGTCCAGGACGTCATAAATCTGCTTCAGGTCAACGAGATCGGTTTTATCCTGGATGGCTACGACGTGACCAATGAGGCGACGATTCTGGAAGGGTATGGACACCCTCTTGCCTACGGCGATCTTTCCCATGAGCTCATGAGGAATCTGATAGGTAAACACCTTATCGAGAGGAAGGTTAATAACCACCTGAGCATAGTAATGAGTCGAGGCTGGCTCCATATTACCTCTTCCTGTCATACTCTTTTCGAATCAGTTGTATATCCAGCCAGGCGGCCGGCTTCCCGTCAGGGTATTGGATGAGGTAATCGGGATCATAGGTAGGAACCACCTTGAGGCTCATCTCTCCAACTTTCAGGGTGATGATCTTTCCCCTCACCTCGGCCAGGGGGATTTTTTTCCCCAGGACTATCTGTGTGGCGAAAGGGCCAAGCGTGGCAATAAGATCAGGACGGAGGAGTCGCAACTCCCGGAAGAGAAGTTCACGGCATGGCCGTATGGTTTGATAGTCAAATGCTCCTGTAGGGGGGAAAGGACATTTGAGAGCGTAGGTCAGATAGACCTCCTCTCTGGATAGCTGAACAGAAGATAAAATTTGGTTGAGTAAATCTCCAGCTTCACCCAGGAACGGCTTACCTTTCTCGCTTTCTTCCTTTCCGGGAGACTGGCCGATGAGAACAAGGCGGGGGGAAAGATGACCCTCTCCGGGCACTGCGGCCTGTCGATTCCCGGCTAAGGGACAGCTCTGGCAACGACCCAGGTAACGGGCTAACTGTTCCAGGGAGGCCTTGTCCGGTTTGAAGAGCCATGAGAAGAGGCTGGAGTCGTAAGGGACAGGTATATGGGTGAGGCCTATGTTCCGGCAGTACCGGATATACCCTTTAGCCATGCTAACCACGTGACAGAATTCGTCTTTAACCTTTTTAATCTTGTGATCCGATGTCTCTTTAATGGGATTTCCCTCCGATGAGATCGAGGGTTCATATGACCATGAATGTATCATAGTTCCCTGACTTTCTCAACCTCCATACACGTTGAAAACAGGTTTCATTTGACAATCAACCGATGATACGTTACCCTAACGCCATCAATTACAATCTGATGAAGACAGGAAGGCAGACGTATGAAAGAGTTGAAAGCAGGAGGCCGGTTCATAATCGCCGTGTCTTTTCTTTTTTCCCTGTCCATCACGCTCACGGCCGTCTCTGTGAGAGCAGAAAGCCCGGCCCTGGAGCAGGTAAGCCTCGATGAGGCTGTCTGTCTGGCCATGCAAAAGAATCCGACTATCCTTGCCGAGGAAGAGGAACTGCGCAAGGCCAGACTCAATATTACCAGAGCCTACGCTGTAGCTATGCCGAAGGTAAGTTCTCAGCTAAGTGCCAGCTATGACGATGCATTTACCCATGAACATTCCTATGGATTTTCCATAGGACTGAGTCAACCCATCTACAGCCAGGGCAAGGCCGGTATTTTAAAAAAGCAGGCGGATATCAATATCTCGAAGGTCCAAAGCCAGCTCCTTTCCACGAGCCAGCAGGTTCTCTTTCAGACCCTCCGGGCCTTTTACGGGATTTTAAAAACGAAAGAGACCCTGGTCATCACCGAGGAGGCTCTCAGCCGTTTGCAGGAGCATCTGCGAGTCATTCAGCTTCGCTTTGAAGTGGGTCAGGTTCCTGAGACTGATATCCTTCGTGTTGAAGCCGAACTGGCCAGTGCCGAAAAGGATGTGATTGAAGCCCGGAATAATGTGAAATTAGCTAAAGAGGAATTGAAGCGGTATATTGGTCTTAAAACACCGGTTGAGGTGATTCCACCTCCATCACTTCAGATGATGGTTATAGATGAGGAATCATCCCTTATGAAAACAGCCTTGGACCACCGCCATGATTTGAGACAGGTGCGTCTTGCTCAACAATTTGCTCAAGAGGGCGTAAGACTGGCCAGAGCAGATTTTTTCCCAAAACTGAGTCTCAGGATTAATTATATCCGAAATGAAGACAGATTTTTCCCTGATGAAAGGGGTATGCAGTATTCCGGTGAACTGGAGATTCCCCTCTTCGAGGGGGGCTTGCGCTTTGCTCAGGTCAAAGAAGCTAACCTGGAATTTCGTAAGGTTCAGTTATCTTTAGAAGAATTAGAACGTGATGTCCATCTTCAGGTTACCCAGGCTTCTCTTGACCTGGATAAAGTTCAAGCCTCGATGAAGGCTACGGAAAAGGAGATCGCCTCGGCTGAAGAAAACCTGAGGAGAGTGACACTCCAGTACAGGGAAGGACTGGCCTCAAATCTGGACGTAATTGATGCTAATACCCTCCTGGTCAGAGCCAAAACAATGTACTCAAGCCTCAATTATGATCAGGCTATAGCTTATTTTCAACTGCTGTCGGCTATAGGATGTCTGGATGTGAACCAGGTGAGGAAGTCATACCCTTCTCTTCGTTTTTAAAAGATTCATTCCTGAACCCGGGTGTTATGATGATCCATCATGGTACCATAGCTGTAATCGAACGATGAATGCGCCGGGAGCCAAAGTCAGCCTGGTCAGGTGCGCTGCTTATGAAAGAGAGTCTCTCCACCCGTCCCTTCTTGGGGCGGTAGATCTCCTGGGAGGCATCCGGCAATTTGTCAGACCTCAGCAGAAGGTCTTCGTCAAGGTAAATCATCTCCCTCCCCCCTCTCCAGCAGAACGGGGAATAGTAACTCATCCCTTTTTCGTTGAACAGGTGCTGGCTATGCTTCTCGAAGCCGGAGCTCAGGTAAGGGTAGGGGATGATATACACGGCGGTCAGGAAGATGGGTTCGCCATCTCCGGGCTTCGCCAGGTTTGTCGGAGGATGGGAGTAGACCTGGTTAATCTGCGCCAGGAAGGATTCCGGCCTGTTTTTATTCCTCAGGGAGAGGTCCTGTCCCAGACGTATATGGCCAGAGCAGTTATGGAAGCAGAGGTGATCGTGAATCTCCCGAAGTTCAAAACCCATTCTTTAACTGTTTTCACCGGTGCCATCAAAAACATATATGGCTGCCTGCCTGAAGGTCTTCGGATACGGTATCACAGGGAGTTTCAGGGGGAGAAATTCCATGCCCTCTTAGTTGACCTTTTCTCAGTGATCAGACCTCAGTTGCATATCATGGATGCCATTGTAGGTATGGAGGGAGATGGCCCTGCTCATGGCCAGACCCGAAGTATCGGGCTCGTTATGGCCAGTTCCGATGCCGTGGCTTTGGACAGGGTGGCTCTGGCTGTAGCCGGTATTGATCCTGATGATGTCCTGTATGTGAAAAAGGCTTCCGCCCGTGGCTTCGCTCATGGCCGGATCCACGTGCTTGGTGAGAAGATTGATACGGTAAGAATACCGGATTTCAGGACAAATGCAGTTCCCCTGCACTTCATCAGGAAATGGGTGCCTGAGGCTCTCTTTCGAACCATATGCCGGCAACTGGAATCCCGGCCTCAGGTAATATCTGCGAAATGTCATGGCTGCCGCGTCTGTGAGAAAGTCTGCCCGAAAGGGGCCATAAAGGTTTATCATGGTGTGGCCGGAATCAGCAGATTGGAGTGTATTGCCTGCATGTGCTGTCATGAGGCCTGTCGGTTTGAAGCCATCCGTTCGCGAAAAGGCCCGGTCGGGAGGGTATTGATGGCCGGCCTGCTTCAATTGAGACGTTACTTATCATCACAGCCCAGTTCAACGAAATAGGTTTCCCCGGCTATGACAGAAAAATTATGGCCGGCGCATCTGTGGAAAAACTGATAAGAGTTTTCCCAGGTGCCCCTCTTGTTATCATGTTTCCGAATGGTTAAGATCTTATTACCTTCATTGTGTAAAAGGGTGCAGGCATTCCTCTGTGCACCATCGAGCATCTGAGGTGTATATGAGAGGAAGTTCATTCCCGGCTCCAGGGGAGAAGAGTCAGGCTCAAGAGATGCCTCCAGGGTAATCGCCCGGGAGTCTTTGGAGTAAAGTACGTATAGGCCGCCCTGGACCAGGTTAAAGGATTGTCCCGAGATGGAATAGCCATTCGGATCCTCCAGCCAGAAATTTCTTATCCATTGACCTGCTGACCCATCATACATGCTCAACGATACCGATGAATTCGGGTCGAAATGATGAATCATAAAGGAATGTGAATCGAGAGCCTGGCCTTTCGGGATGGCCGGGGAAAAAAGGTTCATCCCCGATGAGAAGCTGATCCTGTAGTGAGGCAGAGCCTCAAAGGCAGCTTCCATGGTGAATGAAGCATCATCATGGGAGGGGCTGGTTGAAAGATTGATGGGAATAGCTATAACTCTTCGGTATTCCGCCTCATTTCCAAATCCTGAAATCGTGACTTCACGAAGACCCGATCCATCGAGGGGAAAATCAATCCTCTCCCAACCTCCTCCATGCGTGTTCAAGAGGAGGGGACAGGATAATTCAGCCGTCCCCCCAGTTTTATTGAACGAAAGGCGGATATTTCCCCTCCCTTCAGGAGCTTGAAAACAAAGGTAATGGGATGAAAGGTGATCAAGATTTCCAATGTAGCCGCCATGGTGGCTGTCATAGAAGGTATGGCTGTCAAGGAGAGCCGGATACTGATAGAGGCTTACTGCGTGCCAGACCTGCGGATACCATTCACCCTCTCGAAAATCCCTCAGCAGAACCTTTTCTTTATAAGCCTCAAACTCGGATGTTAAACTGCTCCCTTTGGAAGCAATGATCGTTTGTATTGATGAAAGGGCACTCTCACCCGTCTTCCGGCACTGATCGAAAATATCCTGGATAATCTCAGAGCCGTACTTTTCGCTCAGATATTTAGCCCAGATCACTCCACCATACTCCTGGTATTTAGCCTGGCCGTTCCCGTAGCTTACATGGTTGAGCGGCAGAAACGGCCAGTCAAACCAGCCGGACCATTCACGGCCATAAAAGTCAACGAACTCCCCTCTGGTGTCATAATATGGCTCTCCGGCATCCCAGCGGCCGTTATGGTTTAGATCTTCATATGGCGACCCCAGATAGTGGAGATAATCATTGACCTGGTCAAAAACCTCATCCTCTATCCAGACAGCAGTATTTTCTTCCCACCATAGAGCCTGATTCGTCCAGCCTGTATAATATAACTGGACGGCGTGAAAAAACTCGTGAGCTACGGTAACCCGTATAGCACCCAGGGCAGTTCCATTGGGATCCTGATTCGGACAGACGTCACTATAATCATTATCAATGACAATATATGGATAGCCCTGAGTATCCCGATTCGTGTAGCCATAGGAGGATATGTTCAGAATGTAGCAATCGAAGAGCGAATTCCCTCCCCCCAAACCATCGGCAGGTGGAGGTGAATAGGCCATATGATCAATCTCTTGAGACCACACAGCCATCAAGGCTCCGGCAACGGACAGGACATATGGAGGAACAGTTCCGGAGTTGCCATCCGAGTCGGGGACCGCATCGGTATATTTATTATCTTCGGTATAATGAATTCTAAAATGTCCATCCGGAGTATCATAGGACCACACAGCTACTGATCCATAGTAGTCATAGGCGCCGACAGCATCCGTTGGGCGGTAAAGGATAAAACGGTTGCTGGTATCGAGAAGATCAGAATGCTGGAGAGCCGCCCGGATGAGTGGGGTTGAGCATCGGCTGAAAACCGCCGGCCTGGGGAGGCGGAACAGAGCTGCCTTCTTTTCAGGCTGGAACAGGGCGGTAACCTGCTGGTTCAGCCAGGCTTGGAAACCGGGAGGTTGTTCGAGGCTATCCTGGGATTGAGCCTCAACTGTCCATCGAGGCCACCAGGGGAAAAGAGGTTGAAAGAGATGAGTAAGGAACAGCATGAGAAGGAAGAATTTCAGGTATCGGATTCGGTTTTTTTTCAAAATTTTCATTCGTGGCCATGTATTTTATAATATCCTTTTCCATTATTTTAATTATTAGCACCTACTGATAGTTTTGTCAACATAGGAGATATTGAACGATGAGGATGACTGAATATGATGAAACATGGCCGGGCCAGAATCCTTAAGCCCCCAGGATTAGCTCTTGGGGGCTCAGATTTATTTTACTTCCATGCCAAGCATCAGTGAGGAAGCTTTAATTCAAGATTTTTAGCCTGATCAATCCAACGTTGGACAACATGGGGTGAGGGAGTAATTTTGGAATATTTTCTTCTGGCATTTACTTCATGTAATTTATCAGAGAGGTTGTTTGCATTCTGCCTGCGAAGATCTTCGACTGTCATTACTCCCGAAGCCCCTAAGAGTTCACTGAATTGTCTTCCGATCCCGCGTATTCTGAACAGATCTGCTACATTGCACCATTTCATTAAAAGATCGAGATTAATGCCTGTTCTACCTGCCAATTCATCTCGACCTTCTATTCGTGAACACATATTGAGCAGGTCATCTGTTGTCTCTATGCCAGCTTGATAAAGCTTTTCGGAATAGGTAGGGGCTAGCCCTTCAATCACATCGATCCTATGTGCCATGATCTTTCTCCTTTTGTGCATCCATCAATAAGAAGATTTAACTCTCTATATTGAAACTTCCCTATTTGCCAATATTTCTTTTCGGCTACTTGTGGGCACATAACTTACTTTATCGCTGAGCTGATTGATTCAAGGCCAGATCGTATGAAAAAGGCCCTTATTATCCACAAGAGCATAGACATTTAGGGAAATATACAAAATACTTTTTGAAATTTGAAAATTTTTTGATTGTTTCTTGAATTTTGGACGTATGGATATTATAATGGGCGTTTAAGCCATATCATTCATAAAGTCTGAGCATTATCAAAAGGGGTGTGACTGATGAGCGAAAAAGAATACATGCTAAAGAGTAACTATGAAAAATTGATGGCGGAACTGGAAAAGCTGAAAAAAAACGATCGGCCTGAAGTCATCAAAAGGATTGCCGAAGCGAGGTCCTTCGGAGATCTTTCGGAAAATGCTGAATATGACGCAGCTCGTGAGCATCAATCATTCATCGAAGGGAGAATCCTCCAGTTGGAAGATCGATTGGCCAAGGCGAACGTAATTGATCCGGGTGACTTACCAAAAGATAAAATTGTCTTCGGCAGTAAGGTTCTTGTCTACGATCTTGACCGGGAAAGCGAGATGGAATATATCCTCCTCGGGAGGGATGCTGATTATAACCGGAAGGAAATATCAGTCTATTCTCCTATTGGGAGGGGACTCCTTGGTAAGCGTGTAGGTGATACTGTTGAGATCAAGGCACCTGCCAGAATTGTCCGCTATGAGATACGAGAGATCAATCCTGCGTATCAGGCAGATTAAGTATCTGTAAATCAAGTCTAATCAGGTCTGCAACACCAGGCGGAAGGATGATTTCCTCAGCCTCATCGAATCTATTCATCATGGCGTTTATCTCAAAGAGCCGAGTATAGGTATATTACTATCTCCCCGGTTCCTGCCGGAACCAGGGGTGAAAAAGAAGGCCCCCTTTGAATTGAAGTATTCATGAAAAATACTTCAGGAATTGCTCGGCAGGTAAGCATGCTTTACATCTGGAACTGAAAAAGAGGGTGGCAGCAAAAGTGACTCAGAACAAAGCTAAGCAATTGTTATTGTTTACCTTAGCTCTCATGATCGTCCTGGCTTTATCAATTATGGTAAGTTCCCTGAGCCGGAAGGATATATATGATGGAAAGGGATCGCCGTCTGGACAGGAAATAGCGGGAGGCATGCCAATCTTCACTGAGGCAAACAACGGAGAGTCCTTTACCTTGATGAGAGGTGATTCCTTTAAATTGATATTACGGGAAAACCCTTCTACCGGTTATAGTTGGACCATAGATCAGTCTACGTCTGAGAACATCGTTTTAATCAGCCAGGAGTACGTACCTGAACAGCGGGATCATGACCGGCTCGGCCATGGAGGTAGGCGAGATATGGTCTTTACGGCTCAGAAGAAAGGAACAGCGGTTTTAGTCCTGCATTTGAGCCGTTCCTGGGAGCAAGGGGACAAATACCTGGAATCATTTACCTTGCATTTTGAAATCCTTGATTAAATGGTGCATTATTCCTCGATAAACGACACGCTTGTTCCTTTATATTTTTCCGCCATACATTCTATATGATAAAGATTAATGGCCCCCCCTGGGGATGGAAGGATCTTATTTGACCTTTTTTGAATGATATATGGATTCAAACTTTTGTATCAAACTTTTTTGTTCAGAGGTAATATTTATGGCCATATTCTTAGATACGTATTCTATGGCTTCTTCCACAGAGAAATGGTTTATGGCCAGTACAATACTGCATACCGCCAAAGATGTGCGTCCAACACCCGCGTGACAGTGAATTATGAGATGTTGTTTTTGTAATCGTTGCAGTGCATCCCTGACCAGAGCGTCTATTACTTCCAGCGCTGGAGCCTGCAGGTCCTTAATTACATATCGGGAATAAGAAATGCCGTTTTTGGTGTATAGTTTGCACAGATCACGTCTCGCCTTGTTTTTCAGTTCATTATCAGTTACCAACATAAATACATGGTTAATTTTATTCTTCTTATAAATTTTCAATAAACGGCACCCATAATCATACGCACCAAAGGGCATCGGACTTGTATAGAGCCTTCCTGGAGTATTCAACGGTATTTGTCTGAAAATACCGGCATCCTGGTCCTGAAAATAACCTTTAAAGATTCTTTTCCATGATAACAACTGCCCTTGACCTTCCTTTCCCTCTACTATCTCATATTGACTCTCATTTCAAAAATTACCTATCTGCGCGCGATTGCAAAAAAATTTGAGTAGATCCTTTTTGCCTGGGCTGCAATATCATGTTTCATATGCTCAAACTGAAGAATAATCCCATCTCTTTGGTCTAAATCAGCAAACCACTCGAATAACATTTCCCGATTAATTTCAATGTGAAACTGAAGCCCATACGCCTGCCGACATCGAAAAGCCTGATGAGGGCATCCCTTCGAGGTTGCCAGAAGGGAGGCAGCAGGAGGTAATTCAAACATATCCTCATGCCACTGGAGTACTTGCAGAATTTTCGGCAATCCGTAAAAAAATTCATCGCCGAAGCCGGCTTCAGTCAGGATGACCTCATACCAACCTAATTCTTTTACGAGCGATGTTCTTATAGCCGCACCGCACGCTTTGGCGATCATCTGTGCTCCCAGGCAAATCCCCAGAACAGGGATCTTGGCCTCAATAGCTCGCTGCAGAAAATCTATTTCATCCCGTAAAAATGGATATTTATCTTCTTCGTAAACATTCATTGGACCACCCATGGTGATAACAGCATCTAAATCATTGAGATGGGTGGGAAGCCGATCACCTGCGTAAAGCCTTACTATTCGGTACGTTGCCCGGACTGATTTTAAATAATCCTCTATTGTACCCGGCCCCTCCGATGCAGTATGCATAATCACGATTGCCTTCAAGGTGATATTCCTTTCGTTGACGAAATGTTAAGAAATAGGTAATTGTCACTGCCAGTTTTACAAATATAAAGCTATTGCATTATATAAATAGTTTACTCAAAAAATATGCCAGCTTTGCTTTCAGAAAAAAATAAAGATAAGTACTTGAAGGAATTATTTTTATTATGCAAAGACCTATACATCATATTTTGTTCTTAACCTTGGGCCATACATATAACTGCCAAACATTAGCATTACTGCTTGAATCTGAGCAAACAATGTAAGAACAGCACGGTGTGTGTTAAGGATCTGTCAAGGGCGGATCAGAGATGAGTAGGGGACGAATATACACAAATTATACATATAAATGCAAAGGGTTTTATTCATATATAGTATATTATGAAACAGAAAGCCGATAGTGATTTGTAGGCTAAAAAATTTGAATTTAGATAGCAATATAGCCTGATTGGTTTCCGGTAGGTTAGAGCCAATGAGGTAAGGAAAAATAAGATAGGGGGATAAACGATGAGCAGGTGGCATAGACAACTAATGAGGTATATGGGTTTTAGCCTTCTTTTTTTGGTGATCATCTCCTGTGCGCCCAAGCAGGTCAAGACGGGTATAGAGCTGGGAGAGCCCAAGAGCGAGATGTTTGTATCGACCAAGGAGTTGCTGGATCGGGCGGTATCGGAGCGGGCGGATGAGCTGGCGCCGGAAGTATACGAAAAGGCCCTGAATCGGTATGTGGAGGCGGAAGACGACTTTGAGAAGGGAAAGGACACGGCCAAGATAGAGGAAAAACTCGAGGAGACAGAGCAGTATGCGATGAAGGCCATAGAGGTGGCCCAAATTGTTCGTAAGAATTTTCCGCAATTAGTGGAGAGCCGGGATAAGGCTATTGCCGCTAAGGCGGATGCGATGGATTTAGACTCATATAACAGGGCAGAGAAGTACTTACAGAAGACGGCGGCAGCAGCGCAGAAGGATGGGCTGGCTGAGGCCAGAAAGCATGCGGAAGAGGGCTACCGGGAGTATCAGTCAGCAGAGTTGGAGGCGATACAGCGGACCATGGTAGGGGATTTGAATGAGCAGATAACCGAGGCGAAGAAGATGGATGCTGACAAGTGGGCCCCCGAAACGTATCAGAAGGCCAAGGAGTATCGGGATGCGGCTTTGAAGACCTTAGCCCAGGATCGGTATCAGGTGAGCAAGGCTCAGCAGGAGGCTTTACAAGGTGAGTATCAGGCCCGTAAGGCTATGTTTTTAGCTGAGAAGATAAAAGAGGCCAAAGGGGACAGGGTCAACTGGGAGAAGCTGTTTCTGGCCAGGGAGAAAGATCTTGACCAGATAGCGGATACTCTTGGTCTTGAACCTGCTTATGATGAGGGGTATGATAAGCCTGTCTCAGAGATAGATCAGGCCATTCGGGAACTGAAAGGAAGAGAGCAGGCTTTGGCCTCGCAGTTGCAGCAGACAGAGCAGAGTTTAGCCCAGGCCCGGGCAGAGTACCGTCAGGTTGAGCAGCTGGCCCGAGAACATGAGCGAGAGAAAGAAAGTATTTATGAGCAGCTCGTGAAGCCGGTTCAGCCTAAGGATTTACAGGAACAGATAGCAGAAGTACAGGCATTGTTCAAGCCGGAAGAGGCAAAAGTAACCATGGATCACCAGGGCAATGTCGTTATAAATCTGGCAGGGCTCAACTTTGACTTTGGTACATCCACTCTGAAACCGGGTTATTATTCCTTATTAAATCAGGTAAAGAAGGCGGCAGATGTCTTTCCCGATCGGAACGTCAGAGTGACCGGCCACACCGATTCGGTTGGAGCCAGTGAATTCAACAAGAGATTATCTCTTGAGAGGGCCAGATCCGTAGCTCAATACCTGGATGATGCACTCGGCCTTCCAGCCCATCGGATTGAGATCAGAGGAGCCGGTGAGAGTGAACCAATAGCTCCCAATACCACTCCACAGGGGAGGAGACTCAATAGACGTATAGAGATTTCCTTTATGGCTCAATGATTGAAGAATAAGGGGCAAAGATATCCTTCAAGCCAAAAGCTTGTGAGGAGGAATTGCCGGTGAATACCAGGGGAGCTAAGGTAGACAAACTTATAGAGGGGGCACATGAAAATACCTTAGCTCCTCATTATAATATTTCATGAGCTTGAGCCATCTTGCCAAGATCAAGCCTTTTTATAACTCATGTTCGCATGTCACATCATACAATTTCCTTTTAGTCTGCAAAATTGATATAATAAGTACTTGGCATCATTCGCCGAGATGGAAAAGAGGTGTTTATCAGGTGTCAGCATGAAAAAACAGGACCTGAACACTGAAACCTTTCTTAATGCTGATAGAGGATGAGTGAAAAGAATGAAGAAGGAACAGAGCAGGAATGGAATTAGGGTATAGAATTTTTGATTCTCAATTGATCAGACAATTAGATCTGCCGCTCATCCAGATCTCCGTATGGCGTACCTCTGAAGCTGATATTCAACGCGTTAAGATCCTTGGGGATATGATTAAATCCGCAGGAAAGAGGTATGTTATCCACCCCATGGATGTCTTTCTATCTGATATCCATGAAAAAATTCGTGAGGAGAACCTGAACAGGGTGAAACGGTTTGCTCAGATGGCTGATCTTGGGCTGATCATACATGATGAAACGCTTCCTGATGGACAACCCCTTTCGGGGAGATGGCGGGAATGCTTTCAAAGTGGTCTGGCCGATTTGGAAAAGATTTGTCCCATCTCCCTCGAAAATGCCCGGGATTGCCG
>JBLIRT010000119.1:0-9755 GCA_049472445.1 bacterium | reverse complement strand
CCCCCTCATAATCTGAGTGAGGTGGTGAAGGCTATTATTTTTTTGATTGACAATCCATCTGTCTCAGACGAAGAGTTATTTACCCACGTACAAGGGCCGGACTTTCCTACCGGCGGGATTATATATGGTAAAAGAGGCATCATTGAGGCCTATAAGACGGGAAGGGGGATCATTAAAATCCGCGGCAGTGCTGAGATTGAGGTAGATTCGGATACTGACAGACAGAGGATAATCATCTCTCAAATCCCTTATCAGGTCAATAAATCCAAGTTGCTCGAAAATATTGCCGAACTTATCAATGAAAAAAAGATTGAGGGAATATCAGATCTCCGTGACGAGTCCGACCGTGACGGTATGCGCGTGGTCATAGAATTAAAGAAGAATGAGATTGCGCGGTCAATCTTAAATTATCTTTACAAGCATACAGCCTTGGAATCAAGCTTCGGTATAAATATGGTGGCTCTCGTTCAAAACCAGCCACGGGTCCTGAATCTCAGGGAAATTCTTGATATCTTTATTGCTTACCGCAAGGAAATTGTCATCCGCCGAATCACCTTTGAACTTGAGCAGGCAGAGGAAAAGACCCATATTTTAGAGGGACTCAAAAAAGCGGTTGATAATATAGATCGGGTCATTGAAATTATCAGATCCTCTAAAACGATTGATCAGGCCAGAAAGACCTTGATGGATGAATTTTCATTGAGCCAGATACAATCGAAATCTATCCTGGAGATGCGCTTGCAAAGGCTGACCGGAATGGAAAGAGAAGGACTTGAAAAGGACTTACAGGCCTTGCGTGAAAAGATCAGATATTATCAGGAGGTTTTATCAAAAGATGATCTGGTTCTCGGAATAATTAAAGAGGAATTGACAGATCTTCAGAAAAGTTATAAGGATGAACGCCTTACAGTTATTGTGGATGAAGATAATGACATTAACTTTGAAGATACCATTGCCGAGCAGGAAATGGTAGTAACTGTAACCCACCGCGGATATATTAAGCGAACCTCTCTTGATCATTATAAAATTCAAAAGAGAAGGGGATGCGGAGTCAGGGGTGTTTTACAGGTGGAAGAAGATTTTACAACCAACCTTTTCGTTACCTCAACCCATAACTTTCTTTTCTTCTTTGCTGATTCAGGGAGGGTCTTTTGCCTCAAGGCTCATCAGATTCCTGAGACAGGCCGGAATGCGAAGGGCACAGCTATTGTAAATCTGCTACCTCTGCATCCTGAAGAAAAAATTGCCGCTTTTTTCACCTTTAAGGATTTACAAGTAGGCCGGTACCTGGTTATGGCCACGAAGAAGGGGCTCATAAAGAGAGCCGCTGTTGAAGAATTTAAATGTATTGAAAGATTCGGCCAACGGGGTATTCGAGGACTCACTATTGTTGAGGATGATAAACTTGTGGCCGTCAAAATGACTGATGGGAATCAGGACATCTTTCTTGGAACGAAGAAAGGTAAATTTATAAGGTTCAATGAACAGCAGATCAGGCCGACAGGCAGATCAGCCAGGGGATCGCGCGGGATAATGGTCAGACAGGGTGATGAAGTCGTAGACATGCAGACTATACATGGAGATTCAACGATACTCACCGTCACCGGCCATGGCTTTGGCAAAAGAACCAGGATTGAAGAATATCGAAGTCAAAATCGAGGCGGAAAAGGGCATAAAAATATTAATATTACCCCTAAAAAAGGGAATGTTATCGGTATCAAAGAGGTTCAGCCGAATGAAACCTTGATGATTATAACCAAGAACGGTAAGCTCATCTGGATACGGATCGATGAGATAAGCGTCATAGGTCGTGATACTCAGGGAGTTAAATTAATTGAGTTGGATGAAGAAGATGCGGTAGTATCAGTGGCCTTGGTGCCGGATACGGAAAATGCCCAGGAAAGTGAAGAGGAATAGACGAAAACTGCGTGGTGCTTGAGAATGAGGCGGTATTGACAAGCATCAGGTATGGTGCTACCCTACATTGGCAAGGTAAGAAGTAAGATATAAAAAGGGTAAAGAATATGCGGTCATTGGTGGCCGTATAAGAGGCCCGGTTTCATAGGAAAACCTGAAAATTTCTTGAAGGTTATGCTGGATATTAAGTTTTTACGTGATAATCTGGATCTGGTAAGGGAAAAGCTTCAACAGAGAGGAAAAGAAGCGGATATCGATCGATTTATTTCCCTTGATCAACAAAGAAGAGATATTCTGCAGGAGTCCGAGCAGTTAAAGCATGAGCGGAATGTTTTCTCAAAGGAGATGGCAGACAGGCGTAAAGAAAACCTCGCCGCCAACGAAGACAGCCTTATCCGGATGAGAGAGATTTCATCGAGAATCAAAGAGCTTGATGAAAAATTACGAGACATACAAACCGCCTTGGAATCGATCGTCTACACTATTCCGAATCTGCCTCATGAGAGTGTTCCTATTGGTACGGATGAGAGGGATAATGTCACGAATCGGAGCTGGGGCAAGATAAGGGAATTCTCTTTTACTCCCAAGCCACATTGGGATATCGGAGAGTATCTTGGCATATTGGATTTTTCACGGTCGGCTAAAATATCCGGAGCAAGATTTTCCCTCTCCAAAGGGAAGGGTGCTTTCCTGGAGAGAGCTTTAATAAATTTCATGTTGGATCTACACACCATGAAGCATGGTTATAAAGAAGTGCTTCCACCCTTCATGGTCAACAGTGAAAGCATGTTTGCTACCGGACAATTGCCAAAGTTTGAAGAGGATCTTTTCAAAGTTTCACAGGACGAGTTGTATCTTATCCCGACAGCCGAGGTTCCCGTGACTAATATTCATCGGGAAGAAATATTGGAGGAAGAATCTCTGCCCATCAAATATGTAGCCTATACACCATGCTTCCGCCGGGAAGCCGGCTCGTATGGTAAAGATACCCGCGGTTTGATCCGGCAGCATCAATTTAATAAAGTGGAACTGGTCTGGTTTTCTGATCCCGATCACTCCTATGATAATCTGGAAATCCTGCTTCATGATGCGGAGGAGGTGTTACAGATCCTGAATCTTCCCTATCGGGTGGTTAGTCTGTGCACGGGTGACCTGGGTTTTTCAGCAGCGAAAACGTATGACCTTGAGGTTTGGCTACCCAGTCAAATGACCTATCGGGAAATCTCCTCATGCACTAATTTTGAGGATTTTCAAGCTCGACGGGGTAGTATCCGGTATCGTACCAGGGAAAGGAGAAAAACACAATTTGTCCATACCCTGAACGGCTCGGGATTGGCTGTAGGCCGAACGGTAGTAGCCATACTGGAAAATTACCAGCAAGAAGATGGTTCCGTTGTCATTCCTGAAGCGCTGAGAGAATATCTGGGAGGTTTAGACAGGATTCAAAGAGAAAGTTAAAATATCCGGGGGAGGGATGGCCGAGTGGTTTAAGGCGGCGGTCTTGAAAACCGTTGACCGAAAGGTCCGTGGGTTCGAATCCTACTCCCTCCGGTAATTGTTCAGGAGAGGTGGCCGAGCTGGTTGAAGGCGCTCGCCTGCTAAGCGAGTGAAGGAGGAAACTCCTTCCGAGGGTTCGAATCCCTCCCTCTCCGCTTTCCTGAGAGCCTTTGGTGACCATGGTCTGCCCCCTGTAATCAGATAAGAGACATATCATTCGATAGAAAAGCGGGACCAACCTATCCCGCTCATTTTGTTTTGATCAAAAAGAGAAATCCCTTCATGAGGAGCAAGAGGAAGAATGTATAGATCAAGCCCCTTGATTCGGCCTTATGCATACATAGTCCTTGTCTTTCTCATGGCTTTTCTTTTCTTATCCCACATTCATCATTCCGTTTGTCTGGCCGAAAACCGGGGAGAAGAGCTCGATTTTCAGGGCGTGGATTATCAGAATTTCAGGGAAGAAAAAGATTACCACATCGTCATTGATCCCGGCCACGGCGGAAGTAATTATGGAGTATCAGAATTAGAATCAGACATCTGTGAAAAAGAATTGGTCCTTGATCTTGCCCGGCGGCTGAAAAATCTCATCCAGGACCATACCCATCACAGAGTGTCTCTGACCCGAGAAAAGGATATAAACCTCTCCCTTGTGGAGCGTACCACCTTTGCCAACCATCATAAGGCTGACCTTTTTTTAAGTATACATGTTAATGCTCATTTCCACCCAGGCCTGGATGAATTTCAGATTATCGTAGCCTCCTATTCTCATGAAGAGAGGAAATACCTTTTGAAACATACCGGAGAGTGGATGGCTGGTCAGTTGATGCATATGGACGATAGTAAATATCTGGCCGTATGTATTGAAAAAGCTGCTTTGAAAGCGAATATCTGTGGTTCGGTTAAAATGCTCGAAATGCCCCTTCAGGTTTTAAGAGGGGCACATATGCCGGCTGTACTCGTCGAGGCAGGCTTTTTATCCAATACCGGCCAACGTGAACGGTCAAGGAGTAACGAGTACCGGCAAAGAGTGGCTGTGGCGCTCTTCGAGGGAATATCCTCATATATGACTGGTACGTTTGATCTTCAAAACAATATGGACGACGGGGATTATGAGGAACAGATATACTGACTGCCAAGGATCGGCCCATATAAAGCAGCTTTTGATCATGATTTTCATGTTAATCGTAGCCGAAGTCGGTGTGTGGCTATGGACAAAAACAAAGAATCCGATTATGGATATAAGGGATGACTCGGAACTTTCCAGAATCCTTTCCGAGAGCCGGCAGAACAGCCGGGAGGAACGGTATTCCCTCAGCTTGTTTTTCTCTCTCAAAGACCAATCCTTGCTATCAATCGAAGCCAGAGAAGTCGAAAGGCAGGAACTCGGCCTTCATCATGAAATCAGGCAAGCCATTCGGGAACTGATCAAGGGTCCGGATGATAATGAGGGAGATCTTATTCGGACCATACCCATGAATACAGAATTGCGAGGTTTATATCTTGATGAAAGAAATGGCACTGCCTACCTGGACTTCTCCGAGGAACTCAGACAGGATCACCCTGGAGGCAGTTGGGCCGAAGCGCTCACTGTTTATTCGATTGTTAACACCCTGACGTATAACTTCCCACAGGTACGGAGAATAAAACTCCTGATCAATGGTCAGATGATGGAAACGCTGTCCGGTCACCTTGACCTTGATAGAGCGTTTTCATACTGGGAGCCCATCGTCAAGCCTTCGGCTCCCGGCTATGAGGAGTCAATGAGCTTTGATTCAAAATAATTGATTGAAAAAAGGGGAGAGCACCCTTGAATCTGCCGGAAAATCATCAAAGCTTCACTGGAGCTGGAAATAAACCTGTCGGTGTTTTTGATTCCGGATTAGGAGGATTGACTGTAGTTCGGGAGATTCTCCATACCCTTCCCATGGAAGATATTGTTTACCTGGGTGATACGGCCAGGGTGCCTTATGGAGTAAAGTCTCCTGATACCGTCACCAAATACGCCCTTCAGAACACTCACTTTCTTTTAGGACAACAGGTTAAAGTCGTTGTGGTGGCCTGCAATACTGCGTCGGCTTTCTCCTTGAACAGATTGAGGAGCCATATTTCTTTACCGTGCCTTGGAGTCATCGAGCCGGGAGCGCGGGTAGCCGTGAATCAAACCACCAACGGAAGAATTGGTGTTATCGGGACTACCGGGACCATTTCCAGCCAGGCCTATGATCAGGCCCTGAAGGAGATTGATCCGGAAGTCGAGGTTTTCAGCCGGGCCTGTCCCTTGTTTGTGCCGCTGGTCGAGGAGGCCTGGATAGATAATTCCATTACCTATAAAGTGGCCGAAACCTATCTGGCATATTTTAAAACGAAAGATATCGATACGCTCATTCTCGGCTGCACGCACTATCCGCTCCTGAAAAGGGCTATTTCTGACATCCTCGGACCGAAAGTAACCCTGGTTGATTCAGCAGTCTCACTCGCCGAGGAGCTGCGGGGAGTCCTGCTTCACACAGGGTTAATGAATCAGAAAGACAGGCCTGGAACATTAAAGCTTTTCGTCACCGATCTGCCCGAACGATTCATGGACCAGGGGAGATTATTTCTGCAAAGAACCATCTTCCCGGTGGAGCATATTGACCTTAATAATATACAAGATGATATACAAGGAGGTGAATGAGGATATGAGAATCGATAAACGTGCATTTGATGAGTTGCGGCATGTTGAAATTATCCGCAATTACATAAGATATGCAGAAGGTTCGGTTCTTATTGAAGTAGGAGATACAAAAGTTATTTGTACGGCCAGTGTAGAAGAAAAGGTCCCTCCTTTTTTAAAGGATACCGGACAGGGATGGATAACCTCTGAATATTCTATGCTGCCCCGGTCTACGGAAGTTCGTAGTCCTCGTGAATCTTCCAAGGGGAGGGTAGGAGGTCGTACTCAGGAAATTCAGAGGCTGATTGGACGAGCCTTTCGAGCAGTTGTTGACTTGAGCCGGCTGGGAGAACGCACCATCTGGATTGACTGCGATGTAATTCAGGCCGATGGAGGTACTCGGACAGCCTCCATAACGGGGGGATTTGTGGCCCTCGTCGATGCGCTTATGCGATTGAAGGCGGAGGGGAAAATCAGGGACCTTTTGCTTAAGGATTATGTTGCGGCCACCAGTGTTGGAATTATCCAGGGAGAAACAGTATTAGATTTAAATTATGCGGAAGATTCGCGGGCCGAGGTGGATATGAATCTCATCATGACCGGCGGTGGAAAGCTGGTGGAGATACAGGGTACGGCCGAAGGTGTTCCCTTTTCCCTGGAGCAGTTGCAGTCAATGATCAATCTGGCCAAAGGGGGAATTCGGCTTCTCATTGAGAAACAAAAACAAGCCCTAGGAAATATCAAAATACCCATGGATCTGATGGCATGAATCTTTCTCATCAATTCATTATCGCCTCTCATAATCAGCATAAGATTTCCGAAATAAGGGATATTCTGGGGGACCTCCCCCTGGAACTCCTTTCCTTAAGAGATCTCAAATGGGATATACCTCATCAGGAGGTTGGCCTGACCTATTATGACAATGCACTTCTGAAAGCACAAATGGTTGTGAACCATTTCGACAGGCCGGGTTTGGCGGAGGATTCCGGATTGGAAGTGGATGCCCTGGATGGCAGGCCGGGTCTTCATACCGCCCGATACGCTGGAGAAAATGCATCCGACCTGGATAATAACAGGAAGCTGCTGCAAGAACTCCTGGGAGTTCCTTATGAAAAGAGAACTGCTCGCTACCGGTGTACCATCGTGCTCCTCTTTCCGGACGGAAAGAAATATTCCTGGGAGGGTACCTGTGAGGGATTGATTACCCTTGAGCTGAAAGGTGTGGCCGGATTCGGTTACGATCCCCTCTTTTATGTGCCGGAGTACCGGAAAACCATGGCCGAGTTGGGGGAAGGAGTTAAAAACACAATAAGTCACAGGGCTCGTGCCCTAAATCAATTTAAGAGATTTTTTCGGAATAATTATTGACTTCCGGCTCATAATTCCTCTATAATCAGGCCGATGATGTCGGGGCGTAGCGCAGCCTGGTAGCGCACCGGTTTTGGGAACCGGGAGTCGGAGGTTCAAATCCTCTCGCCCCGATCATAAAATTCAAGGGATTAGGTATACTTCTCTTAAGTCGAACTTAAAATTAACACATGAGAGGTGGAAATGACTAAGATTAGAGAAGTAACCGAAGTAGAAAGAAAAGAAATCAACCGCCTGGCTAATTCTTATAAGGAAAAGGCCATAACCTCATATAGGGGATTTATGCTCTATTGGACTAAGTAAACAATCTATCCCCCAAGATAAGCTTCTCTGATTTGTGGATTTTTTAAAAGTTCATGAGAACTTCCCTCCAGTATCATGTTTCCATTCCCCAGCACATAGCCGCGCTGTGAAAAGGCAAGGGCTAATTGAGCATTTTGCTCAACAAGTAAGATGGCTGTGCCCTCCTGGCGGTTGATTGTCTTGAGCGCCTCGAATACAGCCATCATTAGTAAGGGTGCAAGCCCCATAGATGGTTCATCAAGGAGCATAATTTTCCTCCCGCTCATAAATGCTCTGCCGATTGCCAACATCTGTTGCTCCCCCCCGCTGAGGGTAGCAGCTTTCTGATTTATACGTTCTTTTAATCGAGGAAAGGTTATTAAAATTCTCTCAAGATCATTGACCATCTTCTTTTTGTCCTTTCTGGCAAATGTGGCTAAACGAAGGTTTTCCATTACTGTCAAATTGCCAAAAAGACGACGACCTTCCGGGACATGAGTAATTCCAAATTTACTTACTATCTTGTGAGAGGGATACTTGAGGAGGTCTTCTCCTTTGAAGGTGATTTTTGTACCCTCTTTAGTCGGGACTAAACGCGAGATCGCCTTCAAGGTAGTACTTTTCCCGGCTCCGTTGGCACCAATGATACACACAATTTCACCTGGACCAACATGAAAACTAATACCGTGAAGCGCTATAATTTGCCCATAAGAAACTCGCATGTTTTCCACTAATAACATTAGAGAATGATCTCCTTGCCCAAATACGCTTCGATAACTCTTGGATTTTCTTGAATCTCCTTTGGGCTCCCCTCAGCAATGACTTCCCCGAAAACTAAAGTTTGTATACGTTCACAAAGCTCCATCACCACTTTCATCCGATGTTCTATAAGATATATGGCCAGGCCGTACTCCCCATGTATCTTTCGGATTATTTCCATCATCTGGGATAATTCCTCAGGGTTCATGCCGGCGGTTGGTTCATCCAAAAATAAGATTTTTGGATTTGTAGCAAGGGCTCTGGCCATCTCAACCCTTCGTTGATCTCCATAGGAAAGATGAACCACTATCTGATGTGCAAGATGATCGATTCCTAAAAGCTTCAATAGTCGAAAGGCCCTCTCCTCAATCTCGGCTTCTTCTTTGTGGCGTTTTGATGTTCCGAAAAATGCTCCCAATAATCCGTAAGTGATTTGCGAATACTGGGCTATCTTTACATGGTCAATAACTGTCATGTGCCTCCACAGACATAGATTTTGGAAGGTCCGGCTGAGCCCTCTTGAGGCGATCTCACAAGGAGAAGATTTTGTAATATCTTCACCATCAAAGATGATGTTCCCTTCATTGGGAGTATGAATGCCGGTGATGAGATTAAAAATAGTGGTTTTGCCGGCCCCGTTTGGCCCAATCAAACCTCTAATCTGGCCGGGTTTTATTTTAAGGTTGTAACGATGAATAGCTCGTAAACCTCCAAAGTAATGCGTCATGTTGTTTATCTGAAGCAACACCATAAGAAAGCCTCTTATTCAGTTGTGTGTTTAGGTTGGATCAGCCTCTTTATGTCAAACTCCTTAAAAGAGATGAGTCCCATAGGGCGATAAATCATCACCAGAATAAGCAGAAGCGGGATAATGATCCATTTGAATAGTTCGAAGGGTCTTAAAGCTTCACCGAGCAAACTTAAACTGACCGCGCCGACAATCGATCCATAAACCGAATTAAGCCCGCCAAGATACACCATGGCCAAAAGTTCTGCTAGTTTTTGAATTCCAAATGTTCCGGGGTTCACATAACAAAGCACATGGGCAAAAAGCCCTCCGGCTATCCCAGCCCAAAAGGCTGAGAATAAAAAACTGGTGACTTTGGTAAGCCGAGTGTTAACAGTCATCGCTTCTGCAGCTATTTCATCATCCCGGACTACGTTCCCTGCTTTACCTAAGGTAGAACGAACGTAATTATTTATGGTCCAGATACAGGCTGCTGTCCATAAAAAAACAACTGGCAGGGAGGCGTAGTTGGGTTGACTGCTCATACCG
>JBLIRT010000118.1:0-9823 GCA_049472445.1 bacterium | reverse complement strand
TGAACTTCTTTTCATGGCGAAAGAGAACGGTTTCATCACCCAGTTCCATGATCCGGTTGGCGGAACCAATCTTAACCAGCCGGACGGGAGGGGCTGACACCTCGGTTAAGATCTTTTTGGCTTCCTCGGAAACGTGAGGACACACATCCAAACGAACCTGACCTGCAGCCAGTCTCATGGCAAAGGCCAGGCAGGTCGGAAATTTGCAATCTCCACAGTTTGTCTTCGGTAGATACTTAAATATTTGAATACCAGTTAAGCCCATTTTATTCTCCTTTATTCCGTCAACTCAGCCAGGGTTTTGCGTACTGCCGCCAGCGCCTCCGGGTGGCGTAAAACAGCAAGATTTCCGCCTGCCATCAAAAAGCTCAGCGCCGTAAGGGTTTCCCATATGACTCCCCTCTGCCTGGCCGCTCCCCAGGCGGGTTGCTCCTCTTCAGTTGCCTTGGCTTCCTTAACCTTCCAGGTTACCTCTCCAACATCACATATCATGGGCATTTGCATCATCGTGTCATTTTGCTGCAGAGCAGCCAGACGAATTCTCTCCATAACGGAGTAGGTATATTCCAATCCATAACCGAGCGTACTGGACATGGCATCAATAATGATATTTTTGCCATCAAAGCCGCTCTGGGTCAGCAGGATATTCAATTGCTTGGAAAGGTTTATATCAAGATCCGACAGGGCAACCAGCCGGTGATTATAAGCCGTGGCCACGGCCGCAAAGGTCTTGTAATTCTTCTCCTGCGCCTTACCGATAATTGAACCGGTATTGGCCGCCACCTCAGCCACATGCTTCATGACCTCGGCATCCTTCTCCACATGATTGCTTCCCAGGATAAGGAGGGGGACTGAAACGGCTGAAAGGACAGATTCAACTACCTGACCGGCCTCCTGGGGAGATTTATTGCCGTTGTCGGGATGGGTGCCCACCAGGCGCAGGCAGATCATATCAGCCTGATACTGATCCTGGCAGCGTCTGGCCCACTGCGCCGGATCGCTCATAACCCCTGCATAGGCCTCATTAAGGACTGAAGGCCAATCACTCGGGGCCGTATCCTGAACCTCCAGAGCCAGGGGCACCCGGGAGACAGCCTTGCCTTCGAATGAAAGGAAAGGGAGGACTTCCTCTCCCCCTAAGGTTACGTTCTGTTGATCTTTACCAACTTCTACTTGATTGATCTTCCCGTTATACACTTCCTTTGGTGTGGTAAAGGCCATGGTATCCTCCTTAGCAGGTTTCTAGGTATGAGTGGCAATATAAGCTTTGATTCAAGATAACCGAGGTTGTCTTGAAAGATTCCATAATCCTGTGATCCAGAGGATCAACAATAGCGCCTTCAAGGCCGACGGTAATGGCCATGGTGAGAAAGGTGGCGTTAATAATGGGCCGCATCTCCTCCGGTGCGCCATTCGAGATATTACTCAGTCCGATGACACTCTTCATGGGCGGATCGTTCAACTCCCTGAAGAGCCTGACAGCCTCTAAAATCTCTTTCACCTGCTCCTGCTGGCCGTTGATCGGCACCATAATCGGGTCAAGGTAAATATCCTCAAGGGGTACGTTGTATTCGGCGGCCGAGGCCATAATTTCGGCAGCCAGGGCACAGCGTTCATTGGCATCCCGGGGTAGCCCACCGGTAGCCAGGGTGAGGCCGATAATCATGGCCTTATATTTGGCGGCCAATGGCATCAGAAGAGCCAGTCGATCAGGATCGGCCGAGGTTGAATTGATGAGGGCCTTTCCCCGGTGCACCTGAAGACCCGCCTCAATCGCCTCAACGTTCGTGGTATCAAGGCACAAGGGTACATCCACCACCCTCTGGATGTTCTCCACCAGCCAGGGCATCAATTCCACTCCATCCTTCCGGGCCGGTCCGATGTTGATATCAAGCATATTAGCACCCGCCTTCACCTGCTGGACAGCCATGTCCTTGATCGGTTCGAAATTCCTCTCCTTGAAAGCCTCAGCGTAAACCTTGGTTCTTACATTGATCTTCTCACCTATGACAAGCATTACATCCCTCCTTTTCACTTTTTTCTATGAGCTGGGGAGTTATCTCCGATATCATCTGCATGGCCGCAGAGGTTTCCGGCAGCTCAATCAGAGGCCTTCCCTCCCGGTCATACTGCACCAGCACTTCATCTGAAGGAATAACACCCACAAGTTGTATGTTCATTCCCTGAATCTGATCATGAAAGGCATCGGTGAGGCCGTTCATAGAGCGATTGACAACCAGGCATATCCTTTCGATTTTGAGCTGCAATTCTTTGATAATATCCACGATCCGCTGAACCGTGCGCAGCCCGCGCAGACTCTCATCCGTACAGATAACGAGAACATCCACGTTCTGTGTTGTCCGCCGGCTCAGGTGCTCCAGGCCCGCCTCATTGTCCATGATAACATATTGATAGCTCTTACTGATCCGTTCGCTGTACTTGCGGATCAAATGGTTGGCATAGCAATAACATCCCGGTCCCTCGGGTCTACCCATGGTCAGAAGGTCAACACCGGACCCCTCCACCAGAATCTCGTGAATCCTTTGTTCTATGTATTGCTCCTTGGTTATGCCCATGGGAAGATCCTTGATCTCTTCCATTGACTTTTCCCGAAGGCAACCTACCGACTCTCCCCTTTCCAGTCCAAGGACCTCGTGAAGGTTGGCGTTCGCATCCGCATCAATGGCCAATACCGGAGACCTCCCCTGGGCCAGGAGATAGCGGATCATCAAACCGCAGAGGGTCGTCTTTCCTGTCCCGCCCTTACCGGCAACCGCAATCGTAAAGCCCATCTTTTCCAATTACCCCCTTTTTCTTGGCAGATGAATAGAAATTCCCTTGACATCTTCAGCCGCCTCGACCAGAACCTCGGACAGGGTCGGATGAGCATGGACCGTGTCCACGAGCTGCCGGATGGTAACACCCATCCGGATAGCCAGGGCAGCCTCATGAATAATATCTGTAGCATGGGGACCGATAATATGCACCCCGAGCACCCTGTCCTCATCGTGGTCAGCAATCACCTTGATGAAGCTGTCGGTCTCCCCCATAGCCAGAGCCTTGCCGCTGGCCGAAAAGGGGAATTTACCGACTCCTATATCATAGCCTTCAGCCTTGGCCTGCTCCTCGGTCAGGCCGACGGCTGCAATTTCCGGCATGGTGAAAATGCAGGTCGGCACAAAGCTGTAATCCATGGTCTTTCGTTTGCCCATACAGTTGGTGGCCGCGACAATCCCTTCAGCCGAGGCTATATAGGCCAGCCGAAGCCGGCTGGAAACATCGCCGACAGCATACACGCCTTCGACCGAGGTCCGCATCCGGTTATCCACCATGATCATTCCCTTCGATGTCTTCATCCCGAGCTCTTCCAGGCCAAGGTTGTCGGAATTGAATACCCGCCCGATGGAAACAAGCATGATATCTGCCTGCAGCACCTTTCCGGATTCCAGGGCTATCTCTATCTCCTGAGAGCCTTTCCGCACCTCCCGGATACTCTCATTGGTCAGGATGGTGACCCCCGATTTCTTCATGAGCAGCCGCAACTGCCGGCTTATCTGCTTATCCTGCAGTTGAATGAGGTCGGGCATGACTTCCACGACCGTAACCTTACTTCCAAGTGCATTGAAAATACAGGCAAACTCACACCCTATCACACCTCCGCCGACAATGAGAAGCCTCTCGGGAACCTCCGTGAGGGCCAGGGCTTCATCACTGGTAATCACCCGCTCACCGTCAGTCTGAAAGGCCGGGATTCTGGCCGGCCTGGAGCCGGTGGCGATGATAATCTTCTCTACACTGAGCTTGTCTGACTTTCCGTTATCCTCTGTGCTCTTTACCTCAAGCGTTCCCGGGGCCGGAATCCTGGCTTCACCCCGGATAAGATCAATCTCGTTACTCTTCAGAAGCTGCCTGATTCCCTTGGTCAGGCGGTCAACGATTCTGTCCTTACGCTCCATCATTTTTTTGAAATCAAAGCTGATCTCTTCGGCTCGTATGCCGAACTCTTCCGCCTGCTGCATATTGGTGAGCGCAGTGACACAGCCGACCAGGGTTTTGGTTGGAATACAGCCGAGATTTAAGCAGGTTCCACCTACCCTGGCGCGTTCAATCAGGCAGACCCTTGCCCCCAGTTGAGAGGCTCGAATCGCGGCTACATAACCCCCCGGACCGGCTCCGATGATGCCGATGTCGTAATCACTCATAATCCGAAAGCCTTCTTTCCCCTCGGCCCGATCTCATTTCCTCTCCTTCAGGGCTGCTCTGGTTCATAGGCAGTCAGCGCAGTCAGCCCGGATGAGGAGGAGAACATATGTTCCTGATAACAGCACCTGCAGTTCCTTCTAATATTCCGGCGGAAGCTTCTGCAGTTCAGCATAGGTAAAAACCGGTCCGTCTTTACAGACATACTTGTTTCCAATATTGCAGCGGCCGCATTTACCGATTCCGCATTTCATTCGCATTTCCAGTGAATTTAAAATTTTATCGGGAGCAAAGCCCAGGTCAAAGAGAATAGGAATGGTGAGTTTAATCATGATCGGCGGACCGCAAACCAGGGCTATGGCCTTCTCGGCTGATGGAGCCACTTCCTTGACCACGGGAGGAATGAAGCCGACCCGGCCTTTCCAGTCCGCATCACCCTTATCCACCGTTACCTGGACGTTTAAATCATCACGCTGGGCCCAGGCCTTCAACTCATCCCGATAGATAAGATCACCGGGGCTGCGCGCTCCATAAATAATGGTGATGTCTCCGTAATCCTTCCGGCGGGATGGATCCATGGCATAGACGGCCAGGGACCGCAGGGTGGTAAAGGCAAACCCTCCGCCGACTATGACTATGTTCTTGCCCTTCAATTCGTCCATGGGAAAACCGTTCCCATAAGGGCCCCGCAACCCTATTACTCGACCCGGTGATGAATTATGAAGATCGGTAGTAACCACTCCCATCTTTTTTACGGTAAATTTTACCCGGCTGCCCTCAGATGGCGATGAGGCAATGCCAATCGGTATCTCACCGGCTCCGGCGACTGAGATCTCGGCAAACTGACCCGGGTGATAAGAGAAAGCTTCACCATCTTCCGGATTGAGAAAGGATAGGACAAAGCTCTTAATATCCTTTCCATCCGTTTCATTGATAACCTCGTCAATCCTCACTTTTTTTGGCAGATAGGGATTCTCCATGTTCCCTCCCCTCAACTATAAACCGATACAATCTGTCTTATATCCATATTGACCGGACATTCTTTGATACACCTTCCACAGCCGACACAGGCTATCTGTCCGTTGTTGGTTTTAAAATAATTGAACTTATGCATGATTCTCTGCCGCATACGCTCTTTCCCCGAAGATCGTGGATTATGCCCTGAGGTGTGAAGCGTAAAAAGGGGAAACATACAGGAATCCCACAGCCTGACGCGTCTTCCCCGGTCATGATTCTTTTCATCCTGGATATCGAAGCAATGGCAGGTCGGACAAACAAAGGTACAGACTGCGCACCCGAGACATTTCTCATGAATCTCCTGCCAGAGGGAATCTCCAAAGGAAGAAGATAATCGCTCGCCAATCTTTTCTGTATCGAAGATCGGAGACATTGCCGAAAGGGTCTTTTCGGCCTGCTTTTGGGCTTCGGCCAGGTCTTTTTTTTCAGCCTTTTCGATTTCACCAAATCCGGAAAGCAGTTCCTGCCCTCTTGGAGTCACCGCTTTTACCAGATAGCGATCACCAAGATCCTGCCACAGCATATCCATGCCGGTTGTATCGAACGGACTGCCTCCCGTGGAGGTGCAAAAGCACGTACTTTGCGGTTCGGCACAGGCCAGCCCGATGATCACCATGTTTTTGCGCCTTTGAAGATAATAGGTATCCTTATATTGCGGGTCATCAAAAACAGGATCAATCAAGGCCATGGCCCGAGCATCGCACGGCCTGACCCCGACCAGACAGGTAATCCCGCTCTCCTCTTTTGGCGGAGATACCTGATGATCCTCTCCCTGGCAGTCATAGAAGAAGAGGACTTCAGTTTGAGGGAAGAGACAGCCCTTGGGGCTGAGCTTACTGTTTGGATAACTCAAATCCGGGGTCTCGCCGGCTGGCAGAGAGGAAAACACAAAGGCATCATCCTGCCGGACCGGGGCTATGACTCTCCCCATCCGTCCTAAGCTTTCCATGACGCTTTTTACCGTTACCTTTTTTATAATCCCTGTATCCATGCTCATAATTCCTATCTTCTGACTCCTGGATGAAAGTGCTACACTTTAGATATTGCGTATCATTCCTGCATTGTCTCGATATGATAAATTCCGAGACTTACTTTTCGGTTATGCAATGCTGCGGATCATCAACCCTGTAGGTACCCAGAGCAGGTTGTTCATCGGGGTTCAGCCCTGGAATATACTGATAGAGTTCATACATGTCTTTTTGAAGCTTTTTATTCAAAAATCGTAGATCAAGGCCCATGGGGCATGCCCTGCTGCAGGCACCGCAATCAACACATCTTCCAGCCACATGGAAAGCCCGAATGAGATGATAGATCATGGTGTCCTCTTGAGCCGTCGTCTTGCCGAACCACTGGGGTTGGGTCTGATCAACAATACATTCCCGGCAATAACATAAGGGACAGGCATTCCTGCAGGCATAGCATCGAATGCATTTTTGGGCCAGCTCACTGAAGTATCGCCAGCGATCCTGGCTGCTCAGGGCCTCAAACGACCTTACTTCGGCAAACTCATCATCAATCTTCGGCTCCGGGCTTTTGGGCTCAATAGCTACATCCGATATCGGAGCGTTTCTTCTGACACATGTCTTACAGGAGGCGTGGATAACATCGCCTAAAGGCACCCTTACTTCCTCCGGGGCCTTGAGAACCAGCACATTATCCTTGATCGAAAAGGCCGTAACCTTATCGATATCGACCTCTGAGGCTAATTTCTTACGATCCACCACCCCTGAACAGGGTAAGCCGATAATGACCAGCCGCTCCCGATCTATCCGCTTTTCCTGTAAGGCCACTACCGCGGATCTGGCATCGCACCCCTTGGCCAGGAGGCCCACTTTCCCTTCCTTACCTTCCAGATAGACGCTGAGGTTATTCTCACAAAAGGGGTTCCAAACCAGCAGGGAGGTTTGATCCGCCGAACGTATAAAAGAGGGGGCTGTCCGCAGAGGAGTGCTTCCGGTCTGATAGCCGATGACCAGATCCACCTTTCCCTCTCTCAGCAGAGATTCAGCCGTTGTTTGGATCTTCCTGGTTATTTCCTCTGACCACATACCTTTACTCCATCTAGCTTAGACACGTTTCCAGTCCTCAATATTCCGTCAAATGGTTTTCACCAGCTTTTCAGCCGGCCCCAGTTTTTCAACTTCACTCACAATGTGTTTAATCAAGCGGCCGAAATTTTCTCCCTCTGCAGCCGAAACCCAGGAAAAAAATACCCTTCCCTTTTCCAGGCCCACAAAATCGAGGAGGCGATGAAAGATCTCGAATTTCCTCCGGGCATAGTAATTGCCGCTTACGTAATGGCAGTCTCCCGGATGACAGCCTGACACTAAAACACCGTCAGCTCCGCTCTGCAGAGCCTTTAAAATGAAAACAGGGTTAATCCTGCCGGAGCAGGGCACCCGGATGATACGAATATTGGCAGGATACTGTATCCGGCTGATACCAGCCAGATCAGCGCCTGCGTAGGAGCACCAGTTGCAGAGGAAAGCTACTATTTTCGGCTCCCAGGATCCCTGCTGACTACTCCGATCTCCGGTCATAACGCCTCCATCATCTCAAATATCTGTTGATTGGTAAACCCCTTTACATCCAAAGCCCCGGAGCGACAGGTAGCCGCACAGGCACCGCACCCTTTGCACAAAGCCTCGTTCACCTTGGCACATCCTTCCTTCAAATCCAATTCAATAGCCTTGTAAGCACAGACCAGCTCACAGATACCACAGGCAGCGCACCGGTTCTTGTTTACCTTGGCCGTCTGGCCCTGGGTCTGGATGGCTGCCTGGCATAAAACCTGAGAGGCCCTGGCTGCAGCGGCCTGAGCCTGGGCAATGCTCTCCTCCAGTGATTTTGGAGCATGGGCCAGGCCACAGACGAAAATACCGTCGGTGGCAAAATCAACCGGCCTAAGCTTCATATGAGCCTCAAGAAAAAATCCATCCTCATTGACCGGAACTTTCAGCATCTGAGCCAGATCCTTGTTGCTCTTTGGGGCCAGGATGGCCGTTCCTAAAACCACCATGTCCGCGGACAGGACAATATGCTGATTGAGAATCGGATCTCTCGTTTGAATGCTCATAGCCGAAGAACCGTTGGCTGTCACCAGCGGCTTTTCATTGAGATCATACCGTATGAAGACCACACCCTGAGATCTTGCCTGCTGATAGAGTTCCTCTCTGAACCCATAGGTGCGGATATCCCGGTAGAGAATGTAAATATTGACTTTCGGATTCACCTCCTTGAGGCGAAGGGCATTCTTTATACTCTGGGTGCAGCAGACGCGACTGCAGTACATCCGTCCCTCTTCCCGGGAGCCGACACATTGAACCATGACTATATTCCGGGCCTGCTGTACCGCCGGGTCCTCCCGGGCCAGCAGGTGTTCCAGCTCATGGGCGGTTACCACCCGCGGATCCTGTCCATACAGATATTCGTCGGGAAGGTACTCTTCCCCTCCGGTAGCTACGATGATCGCTCCATGGTCAACGGTTATGTCTCGTTTCCTGGAGCGGATGACTGAGGCGAAATTACCGACAAATCCGTTGACCTCGGTCACCTCAGAATCGAGGTAAAGATTGATCAGGGGATGTTCCCTGACCTGCCTGATTATCTCTTCCAGAAAAGCGGGAAAGTCCCTCTCGCCCGGTGTAAAGTAAATCTTCCGGGCCACTCCACCGAGCTGTGAGCTTTTTTCAACCAGATGAACATCAAAGCCTTGACCGGCCAGGGAAAGGGCGCTGGTCAGGCCGGCTATTCCTCCTCCGATTACCAGGCCGGCTGAGTTTACCGGCAGGGAAAGCCGCTGAAGGGGCTCGATGAGAGCTGCCTTATGGACCGCCATCCGGACCAGATCCATAGCCTTTCTGGTCCCCTTCTCCTTCTCAAACATATGCACCCAGGAACATTGATCCCGGATGTTGGCCATTTCAAACAGATACGGATTAAGACCCGCCTCCCGGATGGTGGCCTGAAAAAGCGGCTCATGGGTTCTCGGAGAGCAGGAAGCCACGATAACCCGGTTCAATTGATACTCCCTGATGATTTCCACCATCTTCTGCTGGGTATCTTCAGAACAGGTATAGAGGTTATCTGCTGCGTAGACCACAAAGGGGAGTGTTTTGGCATATTCTCTCACCTGCGGGACATCGATGAAGCCGCCGATATTGATGCCGCAGTGGCAGACAAACACCCCGATCCGCGGCGGCTCTCCGGCCACATTTCTTTCCGGCGGATAGGTCTTTTCCGAAACCATGGTATGGCGAACCGAAGAGAGCAGGGATGAAGCCTCACTGGCCGCACCGCTGGCCTGCATGACTGTTTCCGGAATATCCTTGGGGCTGATAAAGGCTCCGCAGACAAAAACGCCGGGACGCGAGGTTCTTAAGGGAGTCATGGTTTCTGTCCGGCAAAATCCGTATTTGTTCAATTCAACCTTCAGTCTTCGGGCCATTTCCTGAACATCTTCCGGCGGCTCAAATCCTATGGCCAGGATGACCAGATCAAACTGCTCCGTGATCAGGCGGCCGTCTTCCCGCAGATATTTGAGAACCAGATTGTGACTATCCGGATCCTGTTCCACCTGCGAGACCAGGGACTTCATAAACCTCAC